>NZ_QNRT01000004.1 GCF_003315245.1 Arenicella xantha
GCCGATGGTAGTGCGGGATTCCCCGTGTGAGAGTAGGACATCGCCAGATTTATATTAGAAGCCCCAGCAGGAAACTGCTGGGGCTTTTTTATTGCATGATTGTTTTTATCGCATCCCTATTGCTGACGCTTAGTAGGCTTCGGTCTTATTTGTCGAATTCTTGGATCTAAAGTTATAGGTGCTATATCAAGTATTGAAGAATCTTCTACTTTTTCGCTTATATAACTGAATTACTGCTGCTGGAATTTGTGAAAGGATACTTGGATCATTGATGCGGATTAAATGAAGCATCATGTTCTACGTCTATGGTGGTGCTTCGATTAGCAGGTCTCACGGTTAATGTGCTGGGCTATAATCGATACCGTCTATCAATCGTGATTCTTTTTGTTGGAAGGGTTACTGAATTCGCCTTGGATTACATGGGAGAAGGTCGATTGCATTACTAAATAGAAAGCTTGAATCGTCCATCTCAAGCCGTTAAGTACCGAAAGGTTACGTATTCCCTATAATTTGGTTTGTCATCACATACCGCAACAAAGTTAAGCTTGCATACATGCGAAAGCACAGCCCAATGTTTTCCAAATGATTTTTGAGCTGACGTAGAGAGCGCTAATCGCTATCTAAAACATGGAGATTTGTTGACGGTTATCTATTAAGTAGTCGTTTCTAAGTACTAAACTAGAATTTAAATTTACTAATAGGAATAGGAATAGGAATAGGAAACGATTAGTTATTTGAAACCGTAGATAAAAAGACTCTGATAGCGGCAAGCTCAATATCAGATATTTGATTTGCCAGTGCGATCGATCCTGGCGGGCTTAAGTGATCTGAGTTTGCGTAAATTAGTTGCTCATCAAGAAAAGCGCTTGCTGGATTGGTGTTTGAGGATGTCATAACTATGGTATCTGGGAAGCGCGAAGATATCTGTAAGAGTCTTTCGTTGACAAGCTGAACCTCGGTTCGAGCTTTGAAATTTGGTATTCCTGGTTTGGTTGGGTTGAGCAAATTTCTCAGTTTCTCTATCGGTATACCTTGCCTATTTTGGTAAGTTTCGATTTGCCGATCAATAAACCAGGGTACTTGCGCCATGATCACAACCTTTTTGCCATGTGAATTAAGATAGGTTAATTGTCGTTCTAGCTGTTGAAAAAAGTTGAAAGTCCGAGGAGCTCGAGGTCCGTCGGTATAAATACTCCAACTTGCCGCTAGAATTATTATGTCGTAGTTATCAATTATATTTTCAATTAATTCTAAATGGGGCGGGCAGTTCACCTTATCCTTGATGCTCGGGTCGACTGATGGTCGAGTTCTGTCTTGATCTATCATTGGGTAGCAGGTTTGTGCGGAAAATGCGTCAATAGCAATTCCCAAGCGTGTCCCGAGGCTATCCCAAAATGGTGTAAAGTGTCCTGCGTGCGAATCGCCGAAAAGAAGGGCTGTTGACTGGACATTCAAGTCGCCAAATTTGCATTCTGCCGAAATACCATGTTTGTAGCAAAATGGCGTATAACGTTCGCTGTATGAAGTGGTGTCGTGACTGATACCTGAGTTTGGTACAAGGTTTCTGCAAGTAAGAATTAGTAGTAAGGCTACAGTCGGGAGGGCGAATAAATATAGTATCGCCCCACGCATTGAGAGGCTACTCTGGCGTATTGGTAGTTCAAGGTAGCGCCAACTCAAGTGGGATAGTAAAAATGCGACGCTTACTAGACTGATCAGGGCTGAAATGCTTAGGTCGCCGTAGAGGTATCTCGGAAGAGCTAACAATGGCCAGTGCCATAAATACAGGGAATACGAAATCTTCCCGATATATTGTGCGTAAGTGTTTCCAAGAATTGTGTGGTAGACAAATGACGACTTAGAAAATTGAGACAGTACCAGCACAACACCGAAACATGGGATTAAAGCCGTGAGCCCGGGAAAGGTTGTGGAATGCGAATAGAGAACAAATGGTGCGAGTACAAACAGTAGGCCCAACCATCCAAGGGACGGTAATTGCCGCTGTTTTAACGCTGACTGTTGGTAGAATGCAAGGGTGCCTCCTATCATTAATTCGCCAGCCCTAGGAGGAAGAGAGTAAAACGCTGCGGTTTCAAACCTTCCTGTGCTTGCCATGAGGTGAGCACCGATGAAGGACAGAAGAGTGCTGCCAATTAAAATTAATAGCTTTAGGCGGTCATTGCATTCTATTTTGATACCGGCTAATAACAACAGTGGCCAGACTAAATAGAATTGTTCTTCTACCGATAGGCTCCATAGATGCAATAATATGCTGCTGTCACCGGGATTGTGAAAGTAGCTGGTGGTCGATGCAAAATAGTGATTTGCCGAGAATACCGTGGCACTGATTGCCGACCATGAAAATGATTTAAAATTTTCGGTATTAAAAAGCAACACTGCAGCGACCGCACAACATAAAATAACTGGCCACAGCGGTGGTAAGATTCGTTTAATTCTACGGGTATAAAAATGCTTAAACGAAAAGGCGCCAGTAGATTTTTTCTCGCTTAGAATTATGCTAGTGATAAGAAAGCCAGACAGGACGAAAAAAATATCTACGCCGATAAACCCCCCAGGAATTAGCTGCGCGCTCACATGGTAGGCCACCACCGATAATACGGCGACGGCCCGTAAACCATCTATCTCTGGTCTATATTGCAACGGTCTTTATGCTGGTGGGGTAGATAATTAGACCATTCTCAACTTAGATCGACGCGCCAAGCTCAAATCCTTCTCTAATCGCACGTTTAGCATCGAGTTCGCCGGCTAGTTTAGAACCACCGATCAAGTGGGTTGTTACATCAGCTGCCTCTAATGCTTGCAAAAGATCGATGTTGGATTCTTGGCCGGCGCAGACCACGACTGTATCGCATTCAATTAATTGAGGCTCTCCGTCCTGAATCGTGAAATGCAGACCGTTGTCGTCAATTTTATGGTATTGCACTCCGGTAATCATCTTGACGTCTTTCATCTTCAACGCCGCTCGATGTATCCATCCTGTTGTTTTGCCTAAGCCCTTACCCATTTTGCCGGCTGTCCGCTGCAGCATAGTAATTTCCCGTGGTGATGGTGTGGGTTGTGCATAGACACATGCCCCTCTTGAGGCGTATGACTTATCTACCCCCCATTCTCTATTGAATGATTCGATATTGAGACTCGGCGATGCGCCTTGATGAGACAAAAACTCGGCGACATCAAAGCCGATTCCGCCGGCACCGATAATAGCAACGCGTTTGCCCACAGGTTTTTCGCCCGCGACCACATCAATGTACGACAGTACGTTAGCACGATCGGCACCCGGTATCTTAAGTGCGCGCGGAGTGATACCGGCGGCAAGTATCACTTCATCATATTTCGCGTCGATTAGACCCTCCGCCGAAGCGTGCTCGTTAAGGTGTAGATTTACGCCTGTTTCTTGAATTTTGTGTTCGAAGTATCTAAGTGTTTCGAAAAATTCCTCCTTACCCGGAATCTTCTTGGCAATATTAAATTGCCCGCCAATTTCATTTGATTTGTCGAACAGGTCAACCTGATGACCTCGATCTGCCAATACGGTAGCTGCCGATAATCCGGCAGGCCCAGCACCAATGACCGCTACTCGTTTAGGAGCAGTCGCTTGAGTGTAATTGAGCTCTGTTTCATAACACGCGCGAGGATTTACTAAGCAAGTAGAGCGCTTGCCTGAAAATGTATGATCAAGACAGGCTTGATTACAGCCGATGCAGGTGTTTATTGACTCAGGACTGCCCGCTTCAGCTTTGTTGATAAATTCTGCGTCGGCTAAGAACGGCCTCGCCATTGATATCATGTCCGCGTCGCCACGCGCAATGATATCGTTTGCAACTTTAGGCTCATTAATCCGGTTAGTTGCTACCACTGGAATTGAAACATGGTCTTTCATCCTTCCGCTAATCCATGCAAATGCGCCACGTGGTACGCTGGTCGCAATGGTTGGCACACGTGCTTCGTGCCAGCCAACACCGGTATTAATGATGGTGGCGCCAGCTGCTTCGATTGCCTTACCTAGCATTACTACTTCTTCCCATGTGCTCCCTTGCTCGATTAGGTCCAACATCGATAAGCGATAGATAATGATGAAGTTAGAGCCAACTTTAGCTCTTACCGCCTTAATGATTTCCACCGGCAGTCGCATTCTGTTTTCATAACTACCGCCCCATTCGTCGGTTCGATTATTGGTATGGGTCACCAAAAATTGATTAATAAAATAGCCCTCGGAACCCATTATTTCAACGCCATCGTAACCAGCGGATTGAGCCAAGCTTGCCGAGTTTGCGTAATCTTTTATCGTGCGATATACGCCTTTGGTACTGAGTGCTCTTGGCCTAAATGGCGATATTGGTGACTTAATATTGGAGGCTGACACACATAAAGGGCTGTAACCGTAGCGGCCGGCATGCAAAATTTGCAGGCATATTTTGCCGCCTTCGTCATGTACTGCTTGGGTTACTTGCAAATGTCTTTTAACTTCAGAGCGTTTGCTTAATTTGCTACCAAACGGTGACAGCCATCCTTCAACATTCGGCGCGAATCCGCCGGTTACCATTAGGCCTACACCACCACGGGCGCGTTCTGCGAAATAAGCCGCCAGTTTGGGGAAATCTTTTGCCTTATCTTCGAGGCCGGTATGCATGGAACCCATAAGCGCACGGTTCTTTAATGTGGTAAATCCGAGATCGAGTGGTTCAAGCAGGTGTGGGTAGATGGTCGACATTTTGGAGTTATCCCTTTGGTGATCGCCGTTCAATTATAACGATGTTATTTTCTAGTGGACACATTGTATTGATTCGTCAGTTCGGCGCAACTCGTCACGTCAAATTTTGCGACAAATAGGAAATTAGCATTTAGATTCTAACTATTTTGGTTTCAGAATGATGCAGATGTGGAGCAGTGATCCGTTATTGTTTATAGTCGGAGTAATACTGCCCTCGACTGGAGAACACAATTGAAAATCCAACTTGTTACGCCCTTTATTATATTGGTCTTATTAGCGGCGTGTTCTGAATCTCCGAGGCCGGATACGAGTGAAGCGGAACTGCTGTTAACTGCGTCGCCTGAGGCTGAACCAAATGTGGTTAGCGAAACCACGGAAGTTACCTCCGCCGTCGAACCTTCTCTCGACCAAAATGCGGCATTTAACCAGTTCAAAGAAAATTTTCTTGAAAGAACTTGGGCGCTAAATCCTAGCTATGGAGTCTATGTTGGTTTTTATAAATATGACGATGTTCTTATGGTACCTGACGGTGAGCTACGAGGCCGCCGCAGAGCTTTTTATGTGAATGAGCTTCGTGCTCTCAAGGCGTTCAATGCGAACCGCTTAACAGCATCCAACGCGACCGATTTAGCTATTATTGAAGGCCAGTTAAGATCAAGCTTGTGGTATATCGACTCTTTCAGAAGCTTTGAATGGAATCCCGCTCAATATAATCCAGCTGGTGCGTTCGGTGTTATTTTGAATACCGATTATAAGCCGTTGAAAGAGCGTATCTTGACCATCTCGAAGCGTCTAGAGAATGTTCCAGCGTACTATTCGGCGGCGATTGCTAACTTAAAGGTTCCGACCGAACCACATTTGGGCTTGGCAATTCAGCAGACCAAGGGCGCACTTGGCATGTTTACCAAGCTAATACCTGAAAAGGCATCAGCCGTAGAGTTAAGCCCCGAAGAGTCAGCGGCATTTGATACGAATTTAGCTGCAGCAGTTAGTGCTGTATCGAACTACGCGGAATGGTTAGATGCGAAACAGGCCGAACTCGCTGAAACTGGTGAAGTGAGAAGTTTTCGGATCGGCGCTGAGTTGTACGAAAAGAAGTTTAAGCACGATATAGCGTCTAGTTATACTGCCCAAGAACTCTACCAGCTCGCCGTCGCCAGTAAGACCGACTTGCATAATAATATGATCGCGATTACCGAGGAATTGTGGCCTAAATATTTTGCCGAGGAAGCAATACCGGAGAATCGATTGGTCGCGGTTAAGCAGCTCATTGATCTCTTGGCAAAGCGGCACGTCGAGCGTGATCAATTTGTTGATGAAATTCGTCGTCAAATTCCAATTCTTCAAGCGTTCGTCGACGAGCATGAATTGTTGGACTCCGACCCAACTCGTCCACTCGTGGTTAGACTGACACCAGAATACCAACGTGGTTTTGCCGGAGCTTCAGTTAACGCCCCAGGGCCGTATGATGCTACTGCGAATACTTACTACAACGTATCGCCGCTTGACGATTATACCGAGGAGCAAGCTGAAAGTTATTTGCGTGAGTACAATCATTGGATATTGCAGATCTTGAATATCCATGAGGCGATTCCGGGACATTACACTCAGTTGATGCATGCAAATAAATCACCGAGCAAAATCAAATCGGTTTTTGGAAATGGTGCAATGGTTGAAGGTTGGGCGGTCTATTCAGAGAGAATGATGCTGGAAGCCGGCTATGCTAACAACGAGCCAGAGATGTGGTTGATGTACAGCAAATGGAATCTGCGCGTGGTGGTCAATACTATTCTTGATTACAGTGTTCAGGTGCTTGGCATGGAGCGCGAAGCAGCACTCGACATGTTGATGAATGAAGCATTTCAAGAGCGTACCGAAGCTGAGGGGAAGTGGCGTAGAGCGACGGTTTCGCAAGTGCAGTTAACTAGCTATTTCACAGGATATTCAGAGATTTACGCGTTTCGTGAAGAGCTAAAAGCGAAGATGGGTGAGGCGTTTAATTTGCGCGATTTCCATAATAAATTTTTGAGTTATGGTAATGCGCCGGTGCCGGTGATCAAAAAGCTAATGTTGAACGAGTTGGCCGCCTTACCTCAAAAATCAGCGAGTGATGTTGAGCAACCATTGCTTGATGACTCGGTGCAGTCGCTTAAAGTGGAGGCTGATAAGCTTGAGCAGCCGACTGACGCGATTGAATAAACACTTAATAGCCAATAAAGTTTGCTTGCTAGTGCCTCGGTGTCTGGGTTTTCAACAATGTTTGCATCATTCGTTGTAACTGAGTTGCCGAGGCCGGTTTGTGTAAGAGCAATGCATCAGCTGACTGAGCCTCGATAATTCGCTCAGTTCCGGTGTCACCAGTAATAATGATTGCGGGTACATGGTGACCTAAATGCAGGCGCAAATCGTGAATGGCTTCGCGTCCAGTGCGACCTTCACGTAGGCGATAGTCAACCAGTAACAAATCAATAGGTTGCTCGCCGACTAGCTCAATCGCCTCAATTGCAGACTCAGCGTCGAGGCATGTGCAGCCCCAAGTTTGAATCAATGCGCGCATCGATGCTCTGATGCGTGCGTCGTCATCAATGACTAAGACCTTGGCTCCACTAAAATCAACGGCGCGGTTATGGCGCGGCAAATCTTCAATTATTTCCGCAGTCGAGTATGGCAGGGCGAACCGAAACACGGTTCCACGTCC
This sequence comes from Arenicella xantha, assembly GCF_003315245.1. Classification (NCBI taxonomy): domain Bacteria; kingdom Pseudomonadati; phylum Pseudomonadota; class Gammaproteobacteria; order Arenicellales; family Arenicellaceae; genus Arenicella; species Arenicella xantha. Next base: position 7,431 of record NZ_QNRT01000004.1, read on the forward strand.
GAGTACTGAACTCACCTGGATCTCGCTATCGATCGTTTTTGCTAGACCTTGTGCAATCGCGAGCCCTAATCCAAAGCCCTTATGAGCATCACGCTCGGGGTTGTCTAGCTGGTTGAATTCTCGAAAAATATCGTTAAGTTTGTCCGGTGCGATCCCAATGCCGGTATCCCACACTTCAATAAGCAACGCGTCTCGCGGGCGGGTGCGGCAGGCTACAAGTAGGCCACCTTTAGTGGTGTATCGAATAGCGTTGGCAATAAGGTTGCGTAATATGAGTTCGACAATAAATGGGTCTGAATGTGCTGCCGCAATGGTTTCTCGAGTTCGGTAGATTAAGTCATGTTCGTCGGCGGTTGGTGCGAGCTCAGCTTCGAGCTTAGAGAACAACGATTGCACGAGAAAGGGCTTAGGCTCCGAGGATATCGCGCCGGCGTCTAATTTGGAGATATTCAGTAGCGAGTCCAACATGGTTCTAGTCGAATCAATGGCGGACATCATATGTTGTTGAATTTCACTTTGCTGACTGTTCAAAGACGTCCCGCCAATGGTTTCAGTCAAAAGGCCGAGGGCATGTAGAGGCTGACGAAGGTCATGGCTAGCGGAAGCGAGAAAGACTGACTTGGCGCGATTGGCTTCATCGGTTTGGGTAAGCGCCGATCGCAACTTGTGGATTAGACCGTCGTTCTCGAACCTTAAAATGATCGCTTGGCGAATCGTGCTTTGCAAGTTCAGGGCAAACAGGCTTAAGGTCACTAGCAGCAACATCACGCCGACGGCGAGGCCTTGGTACACCGGTTCATCGCGGTGGTAGAGTGCATACGCCAGTGCACACATTTGGGTGATGTTAAAGCCAAGAAAAACTGGTAGCCAGCTGGACTGGGTAGCAATACTTCCAGCGGCCAATCCGGTGCAGGCGAAGACAATCCACATGGTGATTTCGGGCGTGGCATCCGGTACGACCATTAAGGGTAATAAGGCAAACAAGGTGCCATTGACAATGGCCATAATGGTTTCCCATACGCCGATCAAGCCCGGTTTAGTTAATGCGTCGTTGCGGTAAATAAAGGCGCGTGCAATGCCGAAGCAGTTGAGTAGCACAATAATACTTGCCCAAAGCACCACTCGGGTATCGCCTGACCAACGATACACCAGCCCTGCAGCCAGCACTACGACTAAGGTAAAGGCTAAGATTTCTGGTAATAGATTGCGATGTAACTGCTTTAGCTGTTCGCGCAGTACCGTGTCGCGGATTGTCGACGAGAAAAATTTCATTAGTTACCGGCTATGCTGATCAGCCAATCCATTAACGCGATCATTAAGTCGTGAGGCCCTCGCGTTGAGCTATCAAGATGGCTTCGGAGCGGTTCGAGGCGCCTAATGCGGCTAAGATGGCAGAGACGTGGACTCGCACGGTGTTTTCAGACATCTCTAGCTCTCGGGCAATAAGTTTATTCGGTTTGCCCTCGCATAGGTAGATCAGTACCTCAACTTGGCGTGGCGTCAAAGACTTCCCGATGCCGGCCGGCGATACGTAGTGGCTTGCGTCAGTATCTTCTGGAAAACAGGTGCCACCGTTTAGCACATGCGAAATAGACGATACCATTTCTTCAGCCAGCGCAGCCTTGTTCAGAAAGCCCGCTGCACCAAGGTGGCGGGCATCATTGATCGCCGAGTGCTCAGAGCTTGCCGAGAGAATGATGATCGGGACTCCCGAGAACTTTTCTCTAAGCGGTTTAATACCGTCGATCCCGTTTAGGCCCGGTAAGTGGATGTCGAGCAGGATGAGGTCAACGCTGGATTCGCAAAAGTCAAAAGCATCGCGAATGGAGCTGGCTTCGGAAATTCCTCGAGCCTCTCCAACCTGTGTCAGTATCATTTGCATGCCGGTACGAAACAGAGCGTGGTCGTCAACAATTAGTATGTGGGAATCTTTCATGCGCTCTCCCGCGTCACAATAGGGTCAGGAGACTTGGAGGTCTCGAAGATTCGATTATAGAGCTTATGAAAATTTCCACTAGTCCAATTGTGCTACAGACAGTTTGTCGTTGGCACCATACACTGATCTCAATCAAACCAATATCGAATTCATGACGTGAAGAATAATCAAACAACGATTGCTAGACCAAGCATCAATAGCGGGTCGCTATCGATGCCTGCTCAGCAAGAAATTGGGGTTACTTCCGATCATCGAGTCAGCAAACATTTTGATACGTCGGCAATTTTTGTCGTACCAAAAGGGGTCAGCGAGTTAAGGATATTCGCAGTGGGTGCTTCAGGAGGATCGGGAAATGGGTTTGGGGTCCTCTTGAACAACGGTGGTGAAGGAGGCACCGCTGTATCGAATGTCAGCGTTAGTCCGGGTGAGTCACTGGATGTTTTCGTCGGTATTCGCGGCATGGATGGCGGTCTGCCGGAAGGTGGTTCTGGTGGCTGTTCCGCTTCAGGGTTTGAGGGCGGAGCAGCTGCTTCAGGGACGGCCGGCGGTGGCGGTGGCGGTGGCGGTGCCAGTGGCGTTGTGCGCATTCGTGGCAATGAAGTATTAGTGGTCGCTGGCGGTGGTGGTGGCGGCAGCGGGGTTGGAAACGGTGGTTTGATTGGCCGCGGAGGTGCTGGTGGGTCATTTGGCACTAACGGGCGCGGTTTGTCGCCTGGCCGGGTGAAGCAAGGGCTCGGAACAAGAGGTGGTGATGGACCTGCCAATTCCACCGTCGGAAGTGGCGGCGGCGGTGGCGGTATCTATGGCGGCGGCGCTGGTTCGGAACTCAATAGTGCCATTGGTGGTGGTGGGGCCGGTGGAACCGGTACCCTCGAAGCCGGAAGTCTAAGTGCTGACGGTGGCGGCTCCAATTGTGGCAGCGTTAGTATTTCTTATGATGCCCCATTGTTGGATAAGAATTCTAAATAGGCCGTGGTCACGGCGTCGGCGGCTTCGACGTGTGGATAATGCCCAATTGTATCAAGCGCTTTAAGGTGATCCAAACGACAGCCTAGTTCCTTATACCGGTCAACCAAATGTGACCCTGATACCGGATCAATTGAACCATTAATCAGCGATATCGGTATCTGTGCGTTTTGTAGCGCGGTGACCCAACGCTCTCGATGTTCACGTCGATCTAAGATGTAAGTGATTAAATTGTGGAATACATGTCGACCGTGATTGAAATTAATAAGCTCCCAGAATTCTTGTAGTTCGCGATCACTTGGCTTGGTTTGTGGCCCAAATACACTCGAAAATGATTGTTTAAACTGTTCAAAGCCGGTGAACTTATTGATGTATTTTCCTAACCGGCTAAGCATCAATTTTTGAATAATTAGCGCTCGGTGCGTCTCTGGGAATAGTCCACCGTTTAATAAGCACAGAGACTGCCAGCTGCCGATACCTGAGCCATCTAGTTGGCGAGCTAACAATTCCTGAGCTACCGATACGCCGTAATCGTGGGCTAGGACATGGTAATTTTCTATCCGCAATTGGCCAATCAATTCTTCAAATAAATCCGCTTGCTGATGTATGGAGTAGGTGCGGCTATCAGGCTTGTCGGAGAAACCAAAGCCGTGCATGTCTAAACTCACGAGTCGATACTGTTTGACGAATGTGTCCCACATTGGTAGCCAGTCGAATGACGAGGTGGGAAATCCATGAATAAGAACAATCACCGGGAGCCGAGCGTCGCCCTCATCAATAGTAAAAATTGTTTTGCCTGCGAGTGTTCGGTAACGGCCGCGGTTAAACCAGTTTGCAACAGCTTCGCTGTGAAAGGTGTGAGGACTTGTAGACATAGAGAGACCAAAGGCGAGTGATTATGCGACGAGTTTTATATAAACTGAACTTGACGTCAAGTTCAGTTTATATAAAACTGTTGTCTTTAGTTCTAAAATCTTAAGTGCGTAATAATTTAGTATGAAACAGTTACCAACTCAGCAGCGTGCATTGCGCAAGCGACAAGCGCTCATTGACGCCGCTGAACAGGAGTTTTCAGAGAGTGGTTTCGAAGTTGCAACGGCTAAGTCTATTGCTGCTCGAGCCGGTGTTGCGGTGGGAACGTTTTATCAATACTTTGATAATAAACACGATATTTTACGCGAAATTGCTGAGCAAGGATTTGCTGAACTACATGCTCGCATCCCGTTACTTGATCTGCAGCTTGCGGATGGCTCACGAGATAGAATCGTCTCGTTATTTTCTGAAACCTTAGACTTTGTGTATCAGTACCATGCGCGACGCCCTGAGCTGCACCGAGTGTTGGAGCAACGTCGCGTGGTAGATGCTGATTTGAGCGAGATAATGTGCCGCGGTGAGGGTGTGCTGCGTGCTCGCGTGCTTCAGTTTGTTCAGAGCTTTAACACGCCTCATGCCGAGATCGTCGCCAGTAATTTGTTTGCTATGGCAGAAGGGCTTGTTCATCGCCATGTATTTGAGCCTAACCAGCATAATCCTCAACAGGTAATTCAGATTGGCGCTGAAATGCTGTCTAGTTATTTTTTAACCCATTACCCCCAATAAAATCTTATGAAATTCGACACGCTTATTCAAAATGCTCGCGTATTCAATAACGGTGAGCCACCGGTTACCGAAGACATCGCTATTCTCGATGGAAAGATTGTAAAGCGGGGGCATAAATTGCCATCGGCTGAGGCGGGCCGTGTTATCGATGCAACCGGGTTGTGGGCCATGCCTGGCTTGTTCGATATTCATACGCATTATGATTTGGAGTTAGAAGTTGCGCCCGGATTGCCCGAATCAACTCGGCATGGAACCACCACGGTGGTGATTTCTAATTGCAGCTTAGGACTCGCATATGGCAATCAGCGAGAAGGTGCTATCGACCCAATTGTAGATTGTTATGCTAGGGTCGAAAATATGCCAAAGTCAGTTCTGCGTGCTTGTGCTGACAAGATCGATTGGTCTACGCCAGAAGGGTACTTAGAGCATCTTGATGCGCTTAATCTTGGGCCGAATGTGGTGACCATGATTCCGCATTCAATGTTGAGAATTGAAGCGATGGGATTTGAAGCCAGCGTAACGCGCGACCCAACGTCGGACGAAGTTGAACAAATGCGTACTAGTTTGCGTGCTGGACTGCGGGCCGGCTACGTAGGCTTTTCGACCGACGCGCTCCCGTTTCACTATTTAGCGAATCAGCCGAACTGCCATAAAACTATACCGACTCAGTTTGCTAAATACGATGAAATTAAGCAGCTGACACAAGTTGTTCGCGAAGAGGACGGTATTTGGCAAGCTACACCACCAAAGGATCGCCCGCTCGAGGTATTCAAAACTTTCTTGCTGTCGTCTGGCCGCTTGCACGGAAAACCACTGCGAACTACGGTAGTTGCCGCCCTTGATGTGGCGGCTAATCGCAATCTAATTAAGCTAACTCGGATTCTGAACGGAATAATTAACTCAAAATTCTTTCGTGGCGATTTTTACATGCAGGCGTTAGGTGCGCGATTTAAAATATGGTCGGACGGAGCTGTGACGCCAATTGCCGAGGAAATTCCTGAACTAAGAGCGTTAAACGAAACTGATCTGGAAGACCGTGCAGCTCGTCAAAAAATATTGACTGATCCCGATTACATAAAGCTTTTTCGGGCCATGTGGATGAAAGGAAAAACCGGCTTTGGATTGGCTCGAATAAAGCGTTTGCTACGAGTTGAAGACTACGCGTTTGATCGAGATATGGCAGGCATGACTGTTGACCTGTGTCCTTTGAAGGAATGGGAGGGCAAGACTTTTCAGGCTCTGTTTGAGCGCGTACTCAATGCTAATCGTGGCACGGCGACTGACGTCACTGAAGCTGAGCAATTAATCATCTCTAGGGATTTCTTCTGGGTGAGTGACGAAGCCGATTTTATGCTGCAAATTCTGCGTACCTTTGACACTGAGTTGTCGTGGTATACCGTCACGGCTAATCGCGATATACGCACGGTTCGAAAGCTCTTGATGGACCCAGCATTGCTTCCGGGCTTTAATGACAGCGGTGCTCATTTAACGAATATGGCGTTTTATGATGTTAACCTGCGCAGCCTCAAACTGGCCGCAGAAGGTGGTGAAGCGGATGCAAACTATATGGTAAAACGTCTAACCAAAGATGCGGCGGATGTATTTGGCGTGGCCCGCGGGACTATTTATCAGGGCGATATTGCCGATTTGATTTTGGTGGATCCTAAGCAGTTAGCTATGTATGACGGCGAGGCCCATGTGCAACGAATTTACCGTGATGAGTTTCAGCATCCACAACTGGTGAATCGATCTGATCAAGTTGTACCATTAGTGCTAATTAACGGTCAGGTTGCTTGGCAGAACGATGCATTTTCCAGTGAACTTGGGCGACGCAAAATGGGGTCTTTGCTAAAGCCGACTCATCTGCAGGAGTCACAGGCTCAGGTTGCTGCAGCCGCAGTCGCAGCATAATCCAAGCCTGTATGGTGTAAATCTAAATATAAATGCGAATTATTCCTATTTGCGGTTGAGTGTGGAAATGTGTAACGGTATATTGCGGCCTATTCAAATAACCCACACTTTACCTTTACTTACATGCAAAAGAGGAATGTTGTGCTGGCGCTGGCGGCGATGTTGTGCCCAGTGCTGGCAAGTGCTGACGGTGCGTCCGAGGCGTTGGAAGAAGTTGTAACAATCGGTTCTAAAGCTGATATTGATACAATCACTGGTGCGGCTCACCTTATTGATGAGGCCACACTAGACAAGTTCGAGTACAGCGATATTCAGCGTATCTCGCGTGAGGTTCCTGGCGTCTCAATCCAGATCGAAGATGGTTATGGCCTGCGACCCAATATCAGCATTCGCGGTGTGGCAACTGAACGCAGTGGCCGTATCACATTGCTTGAAGACAATGTGTTAATCGCACCAGCACCGTATTCGGCACCTTCGGCCTATTATTTTCCGACCGCTGGACGCATGCAATCGTTCGAAGTAGTTAAAGGGCCTGCGGCGATCACGCAGGGCCCATACACTATCGGTGGTGCGTTAAACATGGTTTCAACAGCCATCCCTGCAGAGCGCAAAGGCAAGTTGATGATGGAAGTCGGGCAGGACAGCACCGCCCGTGTACATGCCGTCTATGGCGACCGTACTGACTCAGGCTTTGCGTACCTACTTGAGGCACACCAGTGGCAGTCTGACGGGTTTCAGCAAGTTGACCGCTCATCTACTGATACCGGCTTGGATGTCACCGATTACATGGTAAAGCTTGCGTACGCTCCGGAAGGCAGTGCTCACTCGGTGGAGCTTAAATTGCAAAAAGCCGACCAAGATTCAAATCAGAGTTATTTAGGTTTGACTGACGCTGATTTCCGACGCGATGCTGATCGTCGCTACGGCCTCTCAGAATTAGATACAATCTCGACGGCTCACGAACAGGCGATATTACGATATCGTTTTGAATTTTCCGAGTCACTCAGCTTCTCGGCTACCGCGTATAACAACACTCATGAGCGTGATTGGTTCAAGACCGAGGGCATGGATCTAGATGGCAGCGATGATGCGCAAGCGTTTGCACAAACTAGCTGGTCAAATATCATTCAGGCTATCAATCTGAACGATGAAGTTGATGGGTTTTCGAGTGACCAGCTGCAAGCCATACTCGACGGTAGTCTAGATACCGCAGCAGGTAGTATTCAACTACGCAGTAATGCGCGTGAATATTATTCACGCGGTCTACAGTTAAACATGGATTGGGCGATCTTGACCGGTGAGGTTAAGCATACGCTCGAAGCTGGAATTCGTTACCACGAAGATGAAGAAGATCGTCTACAACGTAATAGCACTTACCAACAATTGGCCGGTAAATTGGTTTTAAATGACGTTGGTGAGCTTGGTAATGCTGGCAATCGAGTGCAGCAGGCTGAAGCCGTTGCGTTATACGCTTATGATCGCATCGAGTTTGGTGATTGGGTGTTTACCCCGGGTTTCCGTTATGAATCGATTGACCAAAACCGGACGCGTTTTACCGGCGGTGTTGATCGAGTGGTGCGCGATGGCCGCGAGAATCATACTTCGGTTCTGTTGCCTGGGTTTGGCGCCATATATCGCCTAAACGACAGCTTGTCGCTAGTGGCTGGTGTGCACAAAGGCTTTACTGCGCCGAGTAATTCACCAGGCGTTCGTGAAGAGGAGGCAATTAATACTGAGTTTGGCTTGCGTTATGTGAATGACAACACTCGACTCGAATTGATGGCCTTTATCAGTGATTATCAGAACTTGCTCGGCGAGTGCACAGCGTCATCCGGAACTGGTTGTGAAGTTGGTGATGCCTTTAACGGTGATGCTGCAAAAGTGCGCGGTATCGAAGCGCTTTTTAGCAACCGTGTGGCGCTGGCCAATGACCTTAATCTGACCACATTAATCTCCTATACCTATATCGATGGTGAGTTTGATACGAATATCGCTGACACGGCTTTTTTTGGTGATGTAAGCGCAGGTGACCCTATTCCTTATATTCCGGAGAACCAGCTGCAGCTATCCCTTGGCATCGAAGGTGGTAAATGGCAAGTTAACGCAAACCTTAGTTATGTCGATGAGGTCTGTACTAGAGCTTCATGTGGAGACTTTGAACAGACCGAAAGCTCCTCCACTTTGGATTTGGCAGCCCAGTACTATTGGCAAGACAACATTAAACTATTTAGTCGTCTAGAAAATCTGACAGACGAGCGCGATATTATGGGGCGTCAACCATATGGTGCTAGGCCTAACAAAAGCCGAACTGCATCGATTGGGGTCGAATTAACGTTCTAAGCGGCTGACAGTTTTAGGCCGCTGCGTCTATATAAAAAGGGCCGGTTTCATATCGGCCCTTTTTTGTGCTTATCAGATTTTAAGCGCTGCTGTTACACTCACTACATGAGTGCATTTTTTGTAGCGATCAACCGTTCCGGTATTCCATTTAGTGAGCCTTGCGCTGCCCGCATGATGCAGCAAATTAAGGTGTTCGGTCACGATGCCGAACGTCTGGTTGTGTGTGACCATTATGCGCTTGGTTATCAAGCGCGGTGGTCGGTTCCCGAGGAGGTAGACGAAGTACAGCCACTCTACGACGCACAATCGCAGCAATGGTTCGTATTCGACGGTCGTGTCGATAATCGCGCCGCGTTAATTGCAGCCTTGAACGATCCGCAGTTAACTCAGCGTAGCGATGGTCAGCTGCTATTTCGGTTCTGCCAACAGTTTGGTGAGTCTCGGCTAAACGACGTGATCGGGTCATTTGTCTTTGTGTTGTTCGATGTGCGGCGTAATCAGGTCATTGCAGCGCGCGACCCAATGGGCGGGCGTTATCTTTGTCATGCGCTGACCGACGAGCATCTGTTATTTGCCACCTATGAAATGGCTATCGTGGCCCACGGCAGCGTAAATTATCATTTAAACCAAGAAAAAGTCGCGCGAACTGTCGTTAGTGAACTCGAGAGTGTGCCGAGCAGTACGATTGATGGCGTGATCCCGCTTAAGCCCGGTGAATGCGTTACGACGACGACTCAAAATATAAGGTTTCAGCGCTTTTACAAAGCCCCTAAATCGTCTGTCGGAAAACCGCTAAGTGACGCAGAGTATGCGCGTGAATTTCGGCGGCTGTTAATACAAGCAGTGCAGCGGCGAATGCGGAGCGTCGGTAAGGTTGGAAGCCTGCTCAGTGGTGGATTGGATTCTATTCCTGTCACCATTGCGGCGCAAGGGTTGGTGAGTGAGCCGATCTATGCCTTTTCCTGGACCTTTGATGATTATCCTGATGTCGATGAACGGTGCTATTCAGAACCTATCTGTCGTCAATTTGGTATTCAACAAGTTCCGATTACCTGCGACCATACTTGGCCCCAACTCGACGCTTCGACCCTCACAAACCCAGTCTTTCCATTTGGTATACCGTATTCGGAATGGCAACAGGCGGCCTTTCAAGAGGCAAAAGCCGTTGGGGTGAAAACAATTCTCACTGGAATTCACGGTGATCTGCTCTATGGTCACTTTCATACCCTGCTATTTGAGTTGGCGGCAGCAGGGCGACTTTCGGATGCATGGAGTGAGCTGCGGCGAATATGGCGGGCGGTACCTAATAAGTGGAGTGTTGTTAAATATTACTTGTTGTTACCGTTGCCCGGCATGGAGCGATTTGTGGCGTGGCGCGCACGGAGAAAAAACCATCAAAACCCAATTCTACAATCGTCGGTAGCTGCTTCAATTAAACATCGACGACACTGGCTCGCGGCGGAGAGTCGAGAAGCGCGGCGCTCTCAGCAGTGGCAGGTCGTATTTGATGGTTTTGCAGGCGAAGATGCGGCTTTAGGTCGCTATCTGGAGGCTAAGTATGGGATCGACCGCAGATACCCGTTCCGTGACCGTGACCTGTGTGAATTTATGATGTCGGTGCCGGCGGATCAGCTTTACTACAAAGGTATTAAACGACCGATAGTGAAGCGCGCGTTCGCACCAGAGCTTAGTGCGGAACTTCTGGCCCGTAACAATAAGACAAGCTTCGATAGTGTTATTCGTGACGGAATTTTGTCGGACACAGAGAACCATAAATGGTTCGCCCGCCCAGCGCCCGAGTGGTCTAAATATGTAAAACAGTGTAACTTTAATGAGCTGGACCACGACAATGTTGACGTACTTACCTTAAAGTGGCGATGCGGATACTATGAATACTGGAAATCCGTATGCTACAATCCGATTTTCTGCGAGTTGGTGCAGAGTGACAAAAATGCGTAAGTTTATGAATAATAAAAGAGAAAAAATGTCTGTTGCCTCGGTTGAGAAAACTGATGTTGCTTCGACAAATTCGGCTCGGAAGCCATACCAAAAGCCCGTTTTGACGTGCTATGGAGATGTGCGTGATGTCACACTTGGGCCAACATTCGGTGGTGGCGAGAGTGGATGCGAAGGCATATTCAAAGTTGGCCCCGGTGGTTGCCCTGGACCTTAATTGGACAAAGGCTCATCAGACAAAGGCTAATCAACGGTAATGAGCGGCGAATTTGGTAGCAAGATCTAATGGGCAAAACCCACAGAGCGTTTCGCCCCTAAGCTCTAAGCCAATCAAGCGGCTTAGAGCAGTCGGTAGCTAAAACCTGGGTCACGCCTAACCTCTACGCGATACTCTATCGCGATTGCGTGGCTGCACACTGCATCTTACTAGCTGGTTATTCCGTTAACGTAAATGCTGGCAACTTTTTAGCTACTTTGTATTTCTTCAGTACCACATACTCCGGCAGACCATTGCGATAACTTGGATAGTCCTCACCTTGGATTAGCGGCGCTAAGTAGCGACGACAAGCTTCAGTTATAAAAAAGCCATCTTCTGAGATATAATCGGTCGGCATTTTTTCTTCGACATTAGCTACCTCGGCAAGCGGGGCTTTACCCAATTTCCACTCATAGGGTTCATCGCTGGTGCGCACAATTGTTGGCATGACCGCATTGTGACCTGAAACCGCCAGTTCAACTGCTTCGTGACCTAATGCATAGGCATGTTCGACATCTGTTTTAGAGCCTATATGGCGTGCTGCTCGTTGCAAATAATCGCATACCGCCCAGTGACATTTAAAACCTAAGGATGCCTTTATTAAGCCGGTTACCACGGGGGCAACGCCGCCTAGTTGAGCATGCCCAAAGGCATCGCGCACGCCGGAATCGGCTAGAAAACGACCGTCAGGATACGCCGCTCCCTCTGAGACCACGATGCTGCATTGGCCTTTGTTTTTGACTGTCTCGGCGACTTTAGCGAGGAACGCAGCTTCATCGAAAGGCACTTCCGGAAACAATATAATATCGGGGCCTAAGCCGCGCTCGTCAGCGGCTAAGCCGGCTGCAGCGGCGATCCATCCTGCATGGCGCCCCATTACTTCCATCACAAATACTTTGGTGGAAGTTGAACTCATTGACGCTACATCCATCGACGCCTCTAAAATAGAAATAGCAACGTATTTCGCGACAGATCCAAACCCAGGTGAGCAGTCGGTGAATGGCAGGTCATTGTCGATGGTTTTAGGCACGCCGACGCAAGTAATTGGGTAGCCCATGGAGTCGGATAGTTGCGACACTTTGTGTGCTGTGTCTTGTGAGTCGCCTCCACCATTGTAGAAAAAATAGCGAATATCATGCGCTTTAAAAACGTCAATTAAGCGCTCGTACTCGGCACGCTGTTCTTCAATCGATTTGAGTTTGTAGCGGCATGAACCAAACGCACCAGACGGCGTCATTTTGAGAGCTTCGATGTCAGCTTCAGATTCCATGCTGGTGTCGATAAGTTCTTCGAATAGAGCGCCTAATATGCCATCCTCGCCAGCGTAAACCTTGTTGATCTTATCTGGGTGCTGACTGGCGGCTTGAATTACCCCAGCAGCTGATGCGTTGATGACAGGGGTGACGCCACCAGATTGGGCGTAAAAGGCGTTGTAAGCAGTCATGGTCTTCTCAAAGTAAAGGAAAGTGATGGGTTTGATCAATCTTTCGGTTGCCCCGTAAGGAGCTTGAATGCGAGTATATCGCATGTGCTGAAGAAGGACATTTGCTTTGACGGCATAGCGTTATAATTCCTTAGAATGAGAATATGAGAGAGTAGACATGAGTAAAATTTTGGTGACTGACTTACACGGCGAAACCCGTCAGGTGGAAATCAAATCGGGCTGGAGCTTAATGGAAGTTCTACGTGACGAAGGATATGACGACATTCTTGCAATGTGTGGTGGTTCATGTTCTTGCGCTACCTGCCATGTGCATGTACAGAATGGTGGAGAATTCGATTTGCCGCCGATTGAGGAAGACGAAGAAATGTTGATTATCGACTCCGATGCGTATCATCCTGAGCGCTCACGTTTATCTTGCCAAATAGAGTTGGATGATGAGCTCGACGGCTTGGAAGTAACGTTGGTTTCTCTTGATTGAGCAATCGGTGATCAAGTTGAACTCAGTGACTAAAGACGATGATTTAATATGGATCCGTTAACTCAAGGCATTGTCGGGGTTTCGGCATCTCAATTGGTTACTCGGCGAGCTGAGGCTGGGTTGGCTGCGGCGCTAGGTTTTTTGTCTGGCATGGCGGCGGATCTTGATGTGTTGATTAGCTCGACAACCGATCCGTTGTTGTTTCTTGAGTATCATCGTCACTTTACCCATGCGCTGGTTTTTATTCCGGTCGGCGCTTTGATTTGTGCTATCGGCTTGAGATTTTTGTTGTCTCGATTTGTGCGGCGTGCTCAATTGAGTTGGGCTCGAACCTATTTATATTGTTTTGCTGGGTATGCAACGCATGCTGTATTGGATGCCTGTACAACTTACGGTACACAATTATTCTGGCCTTTTAGTGATGCACGAGTTGCGTGGAATACGGTGTCGGTGATTGATCCACTTTTCACCGTACCATTGCTGATTTTTATGTGCGTGGCGGTGCTGCGCCGATCTAGAGTTGCGGCGGTCATCGGTGCCACATATGCAGTCGCGTATCTTGGGGCTGGCTTACTGCAAGAACAGCGAGCAACATTGGTCGCTGCAAGTTTAGCTGAACAGCGCGGACATCAGCCGACGCAGCTGGGGGTTAAACCAAGCTTCGCCAATTTGTTGGTTTGGAAAAGCGTTTATCTTCACGACGGTCAGTATTATATCGATGCCGTACGCGTGGGATTTAACGTCAAGGTTTACCCTGGTGTCGCGACCGCTAAGGTCGTGCTGGATCAACACTTTCCGTGGTTGCTGAAGGATAGCCAGCAAGCTAGAGATGTCGAGCGTTTCGCTTGGTTTTCAAATGATCATTTGGGCATTGACCCAGCTAATTCAGCGCGGATTATTGATGTGCGCTACTCATTGATTCCGAACCAAGTGACGGGAATGTGGGGCATTGTATTAGATCCAAGCGCCGCGAATAATCAGCACGTAACGTGGACTACAAATCGGCCAAAGGGTGATGAAGCGCGCGTAAAAGGTAGAGAGCTGTGGCAAATGATAAGAGGGCAAGACTAATTGCAGGCTCAATCAGTAGAGGTTGCAATTAGGCGCTACTTTCTTATTGAGCCTGATTTTTAATTAGTCTCCGACGCCGAGCTAAAAGCCATACATTATCGGTACGATAAAGCTAAACGCTAACCACACTATCAACGTCAACGGGACGCCGGCTTTAACAAAGTCCATAAACGTATAACCACCAGCGTTCATTACCAGTAGGTTGGTTTGGTACGCCATGGGGGTTGCGTAGCTCATGTTTGCGCCAAACAACACTGCCAGCACGAATGCTTCGGGTGGTAGGCCTAATTGGGTCGCGATACTGATTGCAATCGGGGTTCCAATTACCGCTGCGGCGTTATTAGACACGATGTTGGTCAGCACCGCCATCAGTAGCATTAAGCCGGAGAAAATAACCCGGTCTGACATACCCGCCGTGAGACTAACAAATTCATGTGCAACATAGACAGTGGCACCAGTTTGAGTGAGCGCGGTGCCGAGTGCCAAACTTGCGGCCACAATAAGAATCACCTGAGCGCTCAGTGCTCGCTGAATGTCTTGCCACTTTAAGCAATTGGTTAATACCATTGCCAATGCCCCAGCTACCGCGCTGATTGCAATTGGCACAATGCCCAAACCGGCCATTAAAATGGTTAAACCCATAATGCCGATCGCGGTATTGGCGTATTTAGTTGAAGGCAGTGCTGTGGTTGCGTCGAGCACTAGAAAATGGCCGCGCCGCTTTACTTCCTCAATGCTTTCGTTTGAGCCTTGAACCAATAATATATCGCCCAAACGTAACGGTGTGCGAGCGATGCCTTGCGGCATATTCTCGAGCACTTTACCTTTGCGGTGAATCGCTAGCGTTACTAATTGGTAGACGTCTGAAAAGTGAACTTCGTTCAAGCTTCGGTGAATCATCGGTGAGCCGCGGTCGATTACCAATTCGGCCAAATGTTGCTCTTCTTCGGATAAAGGATTGTCGTCACTAACCTCATGTCCTTTGGAATAGAGCGTCGCGCCTAGCACGCGTTCATATTCTTTTAATTGTGCCGGAGTGTCGCGCACTAGCAGGCGATCACCAGCTCGGATTTTGGCGTCTGGCAGCGGTACGGTGAAAGTGTTTTCCGAACGTCGAATACCAGATACTTGGATCGCGCCCTCGGTTTTTTCAATAATATCCGTTAGGGTTTTTCCATCGGCAAAAGACCCTGATTTGACATGTAGGTGAGCGGTAAAAATGCGCGGACCGCTATCTTCCAAGTTAGGGGTTCGGTTGGGTAATAACTTTGGTGCGATCAACCACAAGTAGAGAATCCCAATTGAGCCCGCCATTGCCGCGGGCAAGAAAAAGTCAAACATGCCGATTTCTTCTAAGCCCATGTCCGCTGCGACGCTAACCACTAGTAAATTGGTGGAGGTGCCGATAGTCGTTGTCATGCCGCCGAGTAGCGTCGCTAGCCCCATTGGCATCAAGATACCTGAAGGGGAGTTCTTGGTGCGAACGGCCACATTCAGCATGATTGGTAACAGCAGTACGACAATAGGTGTGTTGTTAACAAAGGCGCTGAGAATAGCTGAGACCACTAACGTTATGAGTACCGATAACATCGGACTAAAGCTCCATAACTTGGCTAGGCCGCGTCCGATCGGGTCAAGAGCGCCGGTGCGCACTAATGCATAGCCTGCCACCATTAAGCCGCAGACGGCAATCAATGCTTCGTGCGCGAAACCAGCGAAGAAAACAATCGGGCTTAGGGTTTGTCCAGCGCTATTGTGATACGGAAAAACCTGAAAGCTAATCGCTAACAGCACTATCACCATTAAACTTGACGTCTCAAGAGGTATTCGTTCGCGAGTAAATAGAACTAAGGCAAAAACGGTTAGCCCGAGAGCCCAGATCGCATGAGGGTCAAGATGCATAAGATGAGTCTTACTATTTTTGTGGAACCGTCATTATAAGAGCAAGCATACGGTATGTTTCAAGCGCTATATTTTCTTTCTCGGCTTGCAAATTTGCTAAATGTTTGAATGGCAGGTCAGACTTTTTACGGATAGTTACACTTGCAAAAGCGAGCCTATGTTAGTATTTGAAACGTAATCAACCACAAATTAAATTTAAATAAATAGCATGTTAGAAGTCGCGCTAACGCCAGAAATAATTGCCGTTCTTGGGATTCTTGGGTTTGCCGTGACGATGTTTGTGTTTGAGGTTGTTCGCGTTGATGTGGTGGCATTGATGGTGTTGGTCTTGCTGGGGCTCTCGTCGCAAATTGAGGCGTTTAATGGTGGCCTAGTGCCGACCTATCAGCTGTTTGAAGGATTTTCCAGTAATGCTGTGATGTCTATTATCGCGGTTATGATTATTGGCGCTGGACTCGATAAGACTGGCGTAATGGGCGTGATGGCGGCGCAAATTCTAAAGCGCGCGGGCAAAACTGAATCACGTATCACTTTCGTGTTGTCGGTCTGCGTTGCGTATATTTCGAGCTTTATGCAGAACATCGGTGCGGCCGCTTTATTTCTACCGGTCGCTAGTCGTATTTCACGGCGTACAGCGATCCCTCTATCCCGTCTGTTGATGCCAATGGGCTTTTGCGCGATCTTGGGCGGCACCATGACGATGGTTGGGTCCAGTCCGCTGATTCTACTCAACGACCTAATTGAAAGCGCTAATCTGCATTTTCCCGACAATGCCATTCCAATGGAGCAGTTTGGGCTGTTTTCAGTCACGCCCGTTGGTCTCGCTCTAGTAACCACCGGTATCGCTTACTTTCTGTTATTCGGCAAAAAAATTCTGCCTACGGCTGAGAAGCAAGCTTTGACAACGGAAAATCTGCAACATTACCGTGATGTTTATGGCATTGATGGCCGTATCTTTGAAGTCACCGTGACGCCCGACAGCGACTTAGCTGGGTTACGGCTCGGTGAAGTGCAAGCGCATGGCCGGTCCGGCTGGATTCTGGGCATTAAGAACAGTGAGTCGATTCAAATTATTCCAGCTCAAGACGCGTTGATATCGAAAGGTTCGGTGCTGGCGATTATGGGCGCGCGTGAGGAAATAGCGAATTACGCCGACGTTCATCATCTCGAGATTAGTCCGTTTTTAAATGAGTTCGCTGACGCACTCAATCCCACCACCGCGGGTATTGCCGAAATCGTAATACCGCCAGATTCAGACCTAATAAATAAGACCATCTCTGAATATGACATTCGGAAGCGATTTGGGATGCGAGTATTAGCGGTGTTTAGAATTGATACGGTGATCGACGATCAGCTTTCTGCGCTGAAGCTACAAGCTGGTGACACCATGGTGGTGCATAGTCGTTGGCAAGACATGATTTCAGTCGCCAAAGATAAACGCTTTGCGGTGGTGACGGATTTTCCTAAGGAAGAGTTTCGCACTAATAAGTTACGTAATGCCTCGGTGGCGTTTGTGATTGCGCTTGGTTTAGTGTTGTTCAGCAATTTACCATTAGCATTGTCATTAATGGTCGGTGCTGTTGGCATGGTGTTGGGACGAGTGCTCGACATGGAAGAAGCCTATGAAGCGGTTTCTTGGCAAACCGTATTTCTGCTGGCATGTTTGATTCCATTAGGAATGGCAATGCAGCAATCTGGCGCGGCGGCGTATTTAGCGTCGCTCGCGTTGGCAGTCATGGATGGCTTACCTATTTGGGTGATACAGTTGTTCTTGGCGGTTATCGCGACGGTCTTCACCTTGGTGATGTCTAATGTGGGAGCGACGGTATTGCTGGTGCCATTGGCGATTCAGATGGCCCTTGGCGTAGGCGCTAACCCGGCGATCTTTGCACTCACTGTGGCGCTGGCGACGTCGAACTCTTTTCTGATACCAACGCATCAAGTTAATGCGCTGATTATGGGCCCAGCTGGCTATAAAGTTAAAGATTTTATGCGAGCAGGTATTGGTATGACAGTGCTGTTTTTAACAGTGATGCTGATAATGCTGAACCTGTTTTATTAACACCCTGAATAACAACGTTTTTTTGCCTTAAAAAGCACGCTAAATTTTGTTAGGCTTGCTTCTTCTGTCATTTCTTAAAGCCCAACTCGGCGCCGTTTTTGGGCTTACACTAAAGCCGGTTGCGCTTAGGCCTAACTTTAAACTCTAAGAGACCTAATTCCGTTTCAAAACTACCTATGAAAAAATTATTAATTACCTTCTTGTCGTGTCTTTTATTGTCTGCCTGCGATGATGGCGATAGCGATTCTGGCGGAATGCCTGATCCAACCAATCCAGAGACTCCTGGTAGCAGTTTTCCGGCTGAATTTGTTGGGGTTTATGCGGGGTCATTGAATGTCACGGCCGAAGCGCTCGGAATTACTGAACGTGATTCGTTCGATATAACCATAACCGTGAATTCAGATGCTACGATACGCTTTGATGGCGACAGCCCAGAAGAAACCTCAACGGCCAATGTCGGTAACGATGGCGCGTTTACTGGTAACCTAGACATCAATGTGGATGAGTGTACTGGTTCGGTTGTTTACACCGGCACAGTTGACGGTACCACGGCGACGGGCACTATTTCGGGTGATGGCAATTGTACTAGCGGTGGACTTAATTTTGACGTCACGTTAAATGGAGATTTTAACGCGACTAAAGGTTAGGCGCTCTCTAGGACTTACGACTTAAACAAAAAAGGGGTGCTTAATGTGCCCCTTTTTTGTTTTAAGTATTGGCTATTGAAGTGAGGTTGCCGGTTCGAATCTCGATTTATGAGCCTATGCTTAATGCTAGTGCTTTGGTTTCGTGATGTTATTTAGGCAATTGGTTCTCAATTAATGCATCCAATTCCAATTTTAATTTACCGAGAATCTTGTCATAGCCAAATGCGCCAAGTTTTTCGCCCCGTCGCTTAAGGTTGACTTGTCGAGGTCCGCACCATAAGCCTAAGTCGGCATCGTCGGTTTCACCGGGGCCATTGACGCGGCAACCCATTACCGCGATGGTGATTTTGTGTTCTTCGGCATAGGCCGTCATTTCTTTGACGTCTTGCGCCAACTCAATAAAGGCTTCGTTTTCAACGCGCGAGCAACTAGGGCAGCTAATAATATTTAGCTTGTTTGGGTCGAACGCGACAACGCTACGAACTCTACCAGCGTAGATATCGTCGATGATCTCGTGGCCAGCATCTACTTCATCGGCTTTGATGTTATTGGGCAGGGTTAACGACACGCGTACCGTATCGCCGATTCCGCGGCTGATAAGTTGCTCAAATGCGATGCGGGTTTTAATTATCCCCATCGGTGGCATGCCGGCCTCAGTAACACCTAGATGCAGAGGGATATCAGGACGTGACTCAGCGAATCGAATGTTCGCGCTAATTACCTTTTGAGGGTCTGAATCTTTTAGTGATACGCAGTAGCGAGTAAAGCCAATTGAATCAAGAAAGTCGCAATGTTCCAGTGCGCTATGTAGCATTGGCGAGACCGAATCACGCGGATCATATTTCGATAATTTTTCTGGATCAACGGAGCCACAGTTTACCCCGACCCGCATAGCGCAATCATTGTTATCAGCAACCTCGGCTAGATACTGAACTTTCTCCTGCCAGGTTTTGCTTTTTTCGTGGTGAAATAGGTGCCCAGGGTTGTAGCGTATTTTGTCTACGTGCGGTGCAACTAGTTCAGCCATTCGGTAGTTCTCTTGTAGATCTACCGACAATGTGGCGTTAGTGGCTTTACGTACTTCAGCTAATGCCGCAGCATCGGCTTTATTGTCCACGGCAATCCGAACAACTCCGGCCTTGCGTTCATGCAATGCGTTGGTTTGCGCGATGGTGGCGTCAATGTCTTGAGTGCGAGTTGCGCACATGCTTTGCACCAAAATTGGGTGGTTATTCCCAATAAAACGCGTGCCAATGGCAACTTCACGGGTCGGATTTCGAGTGATTTTCACAGCTAATTAATTGCTTGGTCGAGTTCGTATGAATGCGCGCTAGTTTACTGTACTGCCAACAGTTCCGACACAATTTTGGTGCCAAAATAACCAATTTGTATTAATAGAAAGCCGCCCATGGTCCACGTCACGGCCTGAGCGCCGCGTAAGCCGAAGCGTAGTCGCTTGTAGAGCAAAATGGCGAATACGATCCAGCCAAGGTATGCGAACACGGTATGGTGCTTGAACGCAAATGCGTAGCCAAAGATCTGCTGACTAAAAAATACGCCGCTGGCAAGTGTCAGTGTTAGCAGTGCAAAACCCATTGCGACGAGTCTGAACCATAATATTTCCATGGTTTGCAACGGCGGTAAGGCCATTAGCATTGCGGGGTTTGCGCGATGCTTAATCTGTCGCTCTTGATATGCATACAGTAACGCCTGCACCGAGGCGATGGCCAGTAGTGCGTATGCGGAGATTGATATCAATATATGCAGTGTAAACGCTTTGCCGCGTGATGCTATCGCGCTAGGGGCTTCATCCCACAATAAGGCAAATACCAAGCATAGGATGGTCAACGGGAAAACTAAGACCCCGAGTCGACGTATTGGTAGTGCGAGACCGCCGAGAATAAAAATGGAGACGACGAATGCGCTCACTACTAAGGTCATTGAATGCAAACTTACATTTAACGAGCCGCTTTGATAGCCGACTTGAAACGCCGCAGCTGCATGTAATGCGCAAGCGACCAATGCCAGAGCGAACGCGGCGCGTATTCTGCCGGTTGAGGAATCTTGTGCTGGAAGTGGGCGTGTCGTACGAATATGCGACGCAATCAGTAACGTGGCTACTGAATAGAAGGCAATGGCGACATAGATTAGCCAAGAAGAATACATTTGCGCGTGGTTTAAGTAGTTCAATGGGTGCGATTTGCAGTTAGTCCGAGTAGAATATCACACCTGTTTCCGTAGCCAATGATTAACTATGTTTGAGCAATTAGGTGACCGCCTTCAAGGCACCTTTAAAAAAATTCGTGGCCAAGCGCGCCTGACTGAAGACAATATCGCTGATGCTATGCGCGAAGTTAGAATCGCATTGCTTGAGGCTGATGTGTCCTTGCCGGTGGTCAAAACGTTTATCGGTAAGGTGAAGCAACGCGCTGTCGGCGTCGATGTTTCAAAGAGCCTGAATCCTGGTCAAATGGTGATCAAGATTGTTCAGGATGAACTGGTTGACCTAATGGGCGCGGCCAATGATGCATTGAATCTTGCACAAACTCCGCCCGCCGTAATTTTGGTGGCAGGCCTGCAAGGAGCAGGTAAAACCACCACTGTTGGAAAGTTAGCGAATCTTCTTAAGCAGCGCGAAGGCAAGCGAGTGATGGTGGTGAGCGCCGACATTTATCGTCCCGCGGCGATTGAACAATTAAAGACCTTGGCTGATTCGATTGATGTGGCCTATCATCCGAGTTCG
The DNA here is from genome assembly GCF_003315245.1 of Arenicella xantha. Classification (NCBI taxonomy): domain Bacteria; kingdom Pseudomonadati; phylum Pseudomonadota; class Gammaproteobacteria; order Arenicellales; family Arenicellaceae; genus Arenicella; species Arenicella xantha. Next base: position 28,742 of record NZ_QNRT01000004.1, read on the forward strand.
GTTGATCAGAACCCAGTCGACATTGTTAATGGCGCAAAAACGGCGGCTAAAAATGCCGTTATGGATGTGCTAATCATTGACACCGCTGGTCGTTTGCACGTTGATGCTGAGTTGATGACGGAGATTCAACGCGTGCATGCTGCGGCCAATCCGATTGAGACACTGTTCGTGGTCGACAGTATGACTGGGCAAGACGCGGTAGTTTCCGCGAAGGCGTTTAATGATGCCTTGCCGTTAACCGGTGTGATTTTGACCAAGACTGATGGTGATGCGCGAGGTGGTGCTGCGCTGTCAATTCGAGAAGTAACCGGTAAGCCGATTAAGTTCCTTGGTATAGGTGAAAAGATCGACGGGATTGAAGCTTTTCATCCGGACAGGATTGCATCGCGCATTCTTGGTATGGGTGATGTGATGACCCTTATCGAAGAAGCTGAGCAAAAGGTTGATAAAGATAAGGCGGAAAAATTAGTTAATAAGCTCAAAAAAGGTAAGGGCTTTGATTTAGAAGATTACCGCGATCAAGTTTCGCAGATGAACAATATGGGCGGCATTGAAAGCCTTATGGGCAAGCTGCCTGGCATGGGAAATCTTAATCTTCCAACTGGCGCAATGGGCGGCATGATGGGGGATATGAATAAAAGTGTGGCGATCATCAATTCAATGACACCTAAAGAGCGGCAATTCCCGGCCTTGATTAAGGGTGGGCGAAAGAAACGGATCGCGCTTGGGTCGGGTACCCAAATTCAAGACGTGAATAAAACGCTTAAGCAGTTTACGCAAATGCAGAAGATGATGAAAAAAATGGGTAGCAAAGGAAAGATGATGAAAATGATGCGTGGTATGGGCAACATGCCGGGCATGGGCGGTAAGTTTCCACCGGGTGGTGGCGGAATGCCATTTTAGAAGTCGGGATAGGTTTATGCATGCTCGAACACTGTGTGTTTCAGTTATTGCATAGGTTTGGAAGCCAAGCTTGCTAATAAACTAAGCGATAAAGGATATCCGTTAAAACTAGTCGAAAAAAGCCGGTTTGGCATTTGTTCCAAACCGGCTTTTATACCCAGCAAGTTAACCTCTATGTTGATTTGCATCGTCCTGATGCCTTGCTGTTGAAGTAATAATAGGTAAGTGCTAACCGGTCTGCCTCACCCTGTGGGGTGATTTTGACAATAATTTTTCCAGAGCTGAAATTTGTTGTTAGGCTTTATTTGGCCGCTTACTCAAAGCAAGGATCAGTACGCAGCTAAGCCAAACGCCGCAAGCCATATAAAACAAAACTCCGCCATCGGTGTCACCAGCTTGGTTAATAACTCGATCTACGCCCAATGGCGTGCCCAGGTGGAAAAAGATTGCGCCTGAAATCACGCCAAGCCCAGTAAGCGCTCCGAGTCTTCGGGTTTTAGGGTGTAATAACAACGCGCTGGCAATTAACTCAACAGTGCCGACTATATACGCGCCGTATTTTTCAAAAGTCGGTGCTATCGCGCCTAAGCCAATCGAACTCATCCAATTGGCGATCGTCGAAAAGATGATTTCAGTTTCCGGCGAGCCACTAAACTTGAAGAACAGTGATTGAACAAAAACGAAGACCACGAACGCAATTAGTAGGTAAATAAAGCCTTGTTTAGCTGTCATATATAAATGCCTCAAGTTTGCTTATAAATGTTTAATGGTAAAGCAATCTGTCGCTTAGCGTTGCTGCTTAATTCACCATTGGTTCATCGCCCCAGTCGGCATCTTCAATTGCAACGAAGTAATTTGGGTCTTCAACCACATTAACTTCAACCATGTCACCAGCCTTTTTAAGTAGTTTTTTACATTCGCGGCTGAGGTGAATTAGGTGGAGGCTGCGGCCGTTCTTTTTATAGCGCATGGCAAGCGCATCAATTGCTTCGATCCCAGAATGGTCCACCACGCGTGAATCGGCAAAGTCGATGATGACATCGTTATTGTCATCGCGAGGCGTGAACTGCTCAGAAAATTTTGCAGTTGAGCCAAAGAATAATGGTCCATGTACTGTGTAGTAATGCGAACCATAGCGATTCTCGCGTTTTTCTACGCGTACCTCTTTAGCGTGATTCCATGCGAATACGAGGGCTGAAATAATCACGCCGACGACCACTGCCACCGCTAAGTCAGTAAACACGGTTACTGCCGATACTGTGATGAGCACGAATGCGTCTTGTTTTGGGACGCGTCGGATAATTCGAAAACTACTCCACTCAAACGTGCCGATCACAACAATAAACATAACGCCGACTAATGCTGCAATCGGTATTTGTTCGATCAGGCTCGAGGCAAAGAGAATGAATGCGAGTAAAGACAAGGCGGCAGTAATGCCAGAGAGTCGTCCGCGACCGCCAGAATTAACGTTAATCATGCTTTGTCCAATCATTGCGCAACCGCCCATGCCGCCGAAAAAGCCGGTGACAGTATTGGCTAAGCCTTGGCCTATACACTCTCGGTTGCCGTTGCCGCGGGTTTCGGTAATCTCATCGATTAAGCGTAGCGTTAATAAAGACTCAATCAGGCCAATTGCCGCTAACACCACTGCATAAGGAAAGATTACCCTGAGTGTTTCGAATGACATCGGCACTGCTGGGATATGCAATGTAGGGAAGCCGCCGGCGATGGAGGCAATGTCACCAACGACTCTTGTATCTATATTAAGACCTACTACGGCCAGCGAGACAACCAGAATAGCGACCAGTGACGAAGGAATAGATGTGGTCAACTTTGGGAGAAAGTGGATGATAGCCATGGTCAAGAATACTAAGCCGAACATCATGGTAAGTTGGTTGGTTGGCAACCAAGCGACGTCTAGAATGCTACCTTCCAAGAATGTGCCTGCGGCCCAGCCGATTTCGCCTGGTTGTCCGAACTGTCCAAGTTGTGCTAACAGGATTACGATCGCCAAACCGTTTACAAAACCCAACATAACCGGGTGTGGAACTAAGCGAATAAAGCGTGCAATACGCAGTACGCCGGCGGCAAGCTGAATTATGCCGGTGAGCACAACGGCGGCGAATAAGTATTCAACGCCATGGCTAGCTACTAATGCGACCATTACCACGGCCATGGCGCCTGTTGCACCTGAAATCATGCCAGGCCTGCCGCCGAATATCGACGTAATTAGACCTACCATAAAGGCTGCATACAGGCCAACCAATGGTTCGACTCCAGCAATGATCGCGAATGCAACGGCTTCGGGCACCAGTGCCAACGCAACGGTTAATCCGGATAAAATATCATTTTTCAAGCTGCTGCGCAGAGCAGAGGAGTTTTCAAACATAGGAGTTCCGACGTAATCTGAGGTAATAAGCAGTAAACAGCGCTTAGTGGCCGCGAATTCTATGAGGCTGTTGCTATCAACACAAGGTCATGTCAGTCAAATTGTGAAATTTCTTATTCCTATTAATCGCTTACGTGATAGGGTTCGGCTCATCTAAGCGGAACAGGGCTAATCTGTTAGATATTTGGCGATTTTACTGTAAAAGCCTTTTCTTTCGATGCAGTAAGGGCTAAAATCGCGCGCCTTGTGAGGGTTAACACTTATGTTGAATCCTGCACAATTAGAACGTTTAACATTTGCTGGCTGATATAAATCAAGTCGGCGAGCATTTTAAGACAACAGAGCATTTATTATTATGGTAACAATTCGTTTAGCACGTGGCGGCGCCAAAAAACGTCCTTTCTACGGCATTATGGTTGCAGATTCACGTCGTTCACCACGCGGCCGTTTTATCGAGCGTGTTGGTTTTTTCAACCCTCGCGCCGTTGGTGGCGAAGAGCGGTTACGCATCGACACTGATCGTGTTGAGCATTGGATTAGCAAAGGTGCACAGCCTTCAGACCGTGTTGCCAACTTATTAAAGCAATTTGCTAAAGGTCCTGAAGCAATCGAAGCTGAGAAAGCTAAATTGACTGCCGCAGCTGACGCCAAAAAAGCGGCTGCAGAGAAAGCTGAAGCCGAAGGCGTGAAAGCTAAAGAAGCGGCCGCAGCTGAAGCAAAAAAAGCAGCTGACGCAGAGGCTGCTGAAGAAGCGGCACCTGCTGCTGAAGAAGAAGCAGCAGCTGAGTAATAGTTAATTAAAGACACTGACTTTGTGTCATTAACGCTGATTGATCTGGTGCTAAAACGATGTATGTCGAGCTCGGAAAAATAGTTGGCGTCTGGGGTGTTAAGGGTTGGATTAAGCTTCACTCTTACACTCGACAGCGCGCTGATATAGGTCAGTATGAGACGTGGTACTTGCAGGCGCCACGCTCTAAAGACGAACCAAGCCCTATCTCAGTATTAAATTGCCGAGAGCAGGGGCAAGGTATGGTGGCTCAGTTTGACGGTGTTAATGATCGTGACCAAGCGCAGGCCTTCAATGGTCAGCGCATACTGGTTAAGCAGAGCGATTTACCACCGCTGCCGGATGGTGAGTATTATTGGCAACAACTTATCGGTTTAACCGTAAGCAATGCCGACAATACCATTGGCACGATAAAGTCGATTCTTGAAACCGGTGCCAATGACGTATTGGTTTGCAAGAGTATCAATGACGGTGAACCCGAAATACTCATTCCTTATACTGATGAGGTTGTGTTGGAGGTTGATCTTGGGCAAGGCACAATGACGGTTGACTGGGATCCAAGTTACTTACTTGACTAAGTCGTTCGAGTAACGCAACGAGGGCCTGGAATAGTGGATTGTCATGTTATATCGATTTTTCCAGACATGTTTAGAGCGATTTCTGAGCATGGTGTGATAGGTCGAGCAATTGGTCAAAGCATATTGTCGCTGACTATCCATAATCCACGAGATTATGCTGATGATAAGCACAATACGGTCGACGCAAGACCATTTGGTGGTGGACCGGGTATGGTGATGAAGCCAGAACCCATGAGCAAAGTGATCAATGCAGCGAAAGCTGCAGCAGGACCAGAGGCTAAGGTTATTTACTTGAGCCCACAGGGTAAGCAATTTGATCACGCTGCGGCACAAGATTTTGCATCACGCCAGTCTTTAGTGTTACTGGCGGGGCGCTATGAAGGAATTGATGAACGAGTGCTAGATTCGTTGGTTGATGAAGAATGGTCGATTGGTGACTATGTGCTTTCAGGTGGGGAGCTTCCCGCTATGGTGATGATTGACGCAGTAGCGCGTTTGTTGCCGGAGAGTTTAGGTAATAGTGCTTCGGCACAGCAAGATTCTTTTGTAAAAGGCTTGTTAGATTGCCCGCATTACACCAAGCCACGCGAGTTTGGTGGCAAAGTCGTTCCAGATGTGTTGCTAAGTGGTGACCATCAAGCCATTGAGCGATGGCGTGAGCAACAGGCGTTAGGCCGTACATGGCAGCGACGACCTGAATTGCTTGAAGAATTAGAGCTAACAGATGAACAGGTTCGTTTGTTGGATGAATATAAGCGTAATTTAGACGGTACTTCCTTTGAGCAATAACGCGTCAAACAGTATCGCCGGAGATTGAAATGACTAACATAATTGACGAAATCAACAACGAACAGATGAGCACCAACATCCCTGACTTCGGTCCAGGCGATACAGTTGTGGTTCAAGTGAAAATTAAGGAAGGCACTCGCGAGCGTTTGCAAGCCTATGAAGGTGTGGTTATCGCTAAGCGTAATCGTGGCCTGCATTCTGCATTTACGGTACGTAAAATTTCCTACGGTGAAGGTGTTGAGCGAGTATTTCAAACACATAGCCCAATGATTGATTCTGTGACTGTTAAGCGTCGCGGTGCGGTTCGTCGTGCCAAGCTATATTACTTGCGCGAGTTGACTGGTCGTGCAGCACGCATCAAAGAAAAGTTGAACTAAGCTCTCTTTGACGTGATTAAAAGCCCGTATGCGGAAACGCTACGGGCTTTTTTAATGGCTTAGGTGAATGGCTGGAAGTGACTAGGTATTTCTCTTTTATACTTGGATGGTGTTTAGAGCGAAGCCTGTCACCTGCCTGCGGCTAGGTAATATGCGTGCTTAATTAGCGCTGTCGACAGGTCGTTTTTCGCCACGTAGTACCACGCCCCAAATGCCAATATCTTTCCATTTTGCGGCGGCGACTGACAGAGGGTTGTCCGCCACTATTGTGAAGTCAGCTTGCTTGCCAAGCGAAATTGAGCCCAACTCTTTTTCCAGCCCCAGCGCCCATGCGGCATCAATGGTGATCGCTTGCAACGCCTGGTACGGCGTAAGGGCCTCACTGTCAGTTGATACATTGTTATGTCTTGTTTCGCGCGTTATATGTACCGCAGCGGCCTGCAATGGTGATGGTGGCGCCAATGGCGCGTCAGAGTGGAGCGATGATGGAACCGACGCTCGCTTTAGTGACGCAAGCGGGGTGATTTGTGCCACGCGATCGCCCAATGCCTCTCGGTAGTCATCGCCCATGTAATACACGTAATGGCTAGCGGCAGATACTCCGCCGTTAAGACGTGAAATTGACTTGATGTGTGACGGGTTGAGAAGCCCGGCATGTTCGATGACAAAGCGTTGCTTAGGCATTGGCGAGCGTTGCTGTAATTCGGAAAAGGCCTGTAAGGTAGCGGACTGGGCAGCATCACCGTTCGAATGAATACGGATTTGAATTCCTGCCTTCCAATAGGGATTCATAGCCTCGGCTAAACCCGGCTGGGGAGTGACCCACAGTCCTTGAGTCCCAGCTGATTGACCACTTAGGTACCCCGGTTCATCGAGTCGCATCGTCTGTGAGTAGAATGCGGCGTCGGTAAAAAATTTCACTTGTGGCAAGACTTGCGGCGTACCGCTTGACTCAGTATTACTGGCAAGGTCAGTGATAGTGGCGACGGTATCTTCTTGGTAGGCGTCATAAAACGCTCGATGCTCGGGCACTAGGTACAAGCGATAAGGGTCACTTTCCGTGTATTCAAGAAAGTAGTAGATGTCTTCAAGTCGTCGGCCAAATAAGCCATACCCTAACTCGGCCACCGTTGTGACACCGGAACGCGCTAGCATCTTCTCGAATCCAGTGAACCCGCGACCAATGTTGTTTGGCGTCAATATATGCATGGCGAGTTTATTGAACAGGTATTTTGGCGCATCCTCGTATAAGCGTCCGGTTAATTCTCCGTTGTCGTCTAGGTCAATGCCAACAAATTGTTCGCTCAGAGATTTGTCAACATCGGCCCATTTAAGGGCTGCGCTATTTAAATAGAAGTCGTGTCCTGAGTAATGCCATATAAGGATCGGTCTAGTGCTGGAAACAGTGTCTAGGTCTTGCTTGGTTAAGTCACCGTGCACTAAATTATGATAACCATAGGTTATTAGCGGGTCGCCTTCTGCTAGTTCCGCATCTAATTCGCGTAATCGTGCAAGTAGGCTCGCCTTGTTGGGTAGGCCGGCAACCAAGCCATCTGGCGTTGGCATATCCCATGGTGGAGTGAAGGGGCGTGAGTAAATCATCGCGCCTAGAATCATATGCACGTGCGGGTCTATTAAGCCGGGCAGGATTACTTGGTTTTCAAATGTGTTATCCACGGTTGCGCTGGGGTAATCAAGCTGCAGTTGAGCCAGACTGCCCAGTGCAGCGATTTTTTGGTCCTTAACGTAAACTGCCTGTGCCGAAGGGTTTGACGTATCCATTGTGACTATCTCTCGAGCCAGATAGATCGTCTCCGCTGGCTCAGTGGAGCAACTATTTAAGCTAAGCACGCCTATTAAAATTGTAAGAGCTCTGAATAACTTAGGCATGATGAATTCTCGAGTTTGCCACGGAGTGACTAGTTATCTTAAGCCACACGCACTAAATAGACATTGTGAAATGGGCCATCGAGGGTTTAAATAAAATTAGTCAAAGCTAGCAGTCATGTCAGCCTTGCTGGCAAACAGCTTGTCTTTCTCCGACCAGCGCTGGTTTAACCAAATCTCGACATCATCAATTTCTCGTAGTTGAAAATGGCTGAGTGTGATGGTGATAATGCGCGGGTCACCATGCAAGCAATTCCATATATTGACATTCTGCTGATGGTAGTCAATTGTTATATCGATCAAAGGGGTGTCTGGTGCAACGTGTTGCTTAATGATTTTTAGCCCCCCCGACTTAGGTAGTAGAAGATGTTGATATGTAACCTGCTGGGCATCTTTCTTGGCCTTTGTGTACCGTGTTCCTTCCGGAAAGACCAACAGCGCACCTTGAGATTGAGAATGCTTTTGCGTGGCTTTTTGGATAATTGAGAAATCATTCTCGCGACTGCTGCTGTCCTTATTGCGTCGCACGCGAGGGAAGTTTAATGCTAAACAAATCCAGCCAACGATTGGTAGCCACACTAATTCACGTTTAACCAGAAACTTAACAATTGGTCCGTGGCCGGTAATGACTTCTTGCACGAGCGGAATATCAAACCATGATTGGTGGTTACAGATAACAATCGGTGCTGGGTGAGCGTTAAACTCTCCGTTAATCACTAGCCTGATACCGACCACGCGTTGCATCCAAAAACTGTCCATCCATACTGCATAGCGATAGATTCGATCTACCAAGTAATCGCAGCCGCGAACCACTGGTTGCGCCGGGCAGAGCGCTCGAATAATTGAAACCGGAATCAACACGACTACACCAAGCAGCAGGCTGCTAATGACCCAGATAGCCGAGGCGGTGCTGATTAGATGTTTAAGCATGTATGTCGGTTTTAGGGGCTTGTTTCTCTTGCTTATAATAATACTCATGCAAGCATGAGCAGTCGCATGGCTGGGGCGATCTCTGTTGAGATAGGTTTTGAGCTCCCAACCAAGTAACTAGTATGAAAGAACCCTAGTAAAGAAACTGTCGTTACTATTGATAATCGAACAGCATCGATAAATCTAACGCGCGAACGTGCTTGGTAATTGACCCCGACGAGATAAAATCTACCCCAGTTTCCGCGATCGCGGCGATGCTACTTAAGGTTACTCCGCCGGAAGCTTCGAGGTCGGCTTGGTTGCCGGTAAGGTTTACCGCTTCGCGCATATCGTCCAAACTGAAATCATCCAACATGATGCGTTTGGCGCCCGCATGTAGACCACGCTTTAGCTCTTCCATATTCTCAACTTCAAGCTCAACCAAGGTGCCTTCAGGCATTGATGCAATGGCGTCGGCAACAATACGTTCTAAGCTTTTGCCGCTTCGTAGGTGATTTTCTTTAATGATAATGCCGTCGTATAGGCCCATGCGGTGATTAACGCCACCACCACATAATACTGCGTATTTCTGTGCCTCACGCATCATTGGTAAGGTCTTGCGTGTGTCTAATAAGCGAGCTTTGGTGTGGGCTATAGCGTCGGCATAGGTTCGAGCAATAGTGGCTGTGCCGGACAGTGTTTGTAATATATTCAGTGCGGTGCGCTCGCCGGATAGTATGGGATGCGCGCGGCCTTCGAACCGACACAGAACCTGATTGGGTTCAACTTGGTCGCCGTCGGCCACTTTCCAATCGATTTTGATCTCGGTCTTATGTCGTTTTCCGACTTTGCGAAATACTTCGTCTACCCAAGCTGTTCCGCATACAACGCCGACTTCACGTGTAATGATTTTACCGTCAATCAAGCTTTTCTTCGGGGTTAGTCGAGCGGTCAAATCGCCGCTTCCAATGTCCTCGCGAAGTGCATATTTCACGAGTCGTTTTATTACTTTTTGGTTTGGTAGCGGGTGTTGCATCAAGAGGCCTCTATGAAAAAAAGTTCGGTGGTGATCATTAGGCGTATTCTAAGCTTAGCCGTGTCGTTGTCTCACCGTGCTCACGCAGAATACCAGAAAGCCAGACCGCGTCACAAACCGAGCGCTTGCTTTTTGCTGAATCTGCCTTAAATAAAGTACAGAGAATTTAACCTAACAGAGGTGCTCCATGAGAATGGATAAACTGACTTCAAAATTTCAACTTGCGTTAGCGGATGCGCAAAGTATGGCGGTGGGTAAAGACCACCAATTCATCGAGCCAATTCATGTGTTGGCCGCAATGTTCCAGCAAGATGGCGGCAGTGTTCGACCGTTACTGGCTCGTGTTGGTGTACAAGACCGAGCACTAAGCGATCTTATTAATAAGGGCTTATCTGAGTTGCCGCAAGTTCAAGGGCAAGATGGCGACGTACATTTGTCGCAACAAACTGCGAGAATCATTAATGTGGCTGACAAATTGTCACAAGAGCGCGGTGATTCGTTTATCTCCAGTGACTTGTTTTTATTGGCGCTGATTCGAGACAAAGATAAAGCTGGAGTATTGTTGCGCGAGGCCGGAGCGACCAAGGAATCGCTTGAAAAGGCGGTGGAAGACGTGCGCGGGGGTTCCAATATCGATGATGCGAACTCAGAAGACACTATGCAAGCGTTGGAAAAGTACACGATTGACCTCACCGAGCGAGCCGAACGCGGCAAGCTAGACCCGGTAATCGGCCGCGATGATGAAATTCGTCGCACCATCCAGGTGCTACAACGACGTACCAAGAATAACCCAGTGCTGATCGGAGAGCCCGGTGTCGGTAAAACGGCGATTGTCGAGGGTTTGGCGCAACGAATTATTAATGGTGAAGTACCCGAGGGCATCAAAAATAAACGTTTATTATCATTGGACTTGGGCGCGCTGATCGCCGGTGCTAAGTTTCGTGGCGAGTTTGAAGAGCGTCTCAAAGCAGTGCTCAAGGATCTGTCTAAACAAGAAGGTCAGATTATTTTATTTATTGATGAGCTGCATACCATGGTCGGTGCTGGCAAGGCCGAAGGTGCGATGGATGCCGGTAATATGCTTAAACCGGCATTAGCGCGAGGTGAGTTACATTGCGTTGGCGCAACCACTTTAAACGAATATCGCCAATTTATTGAGAAGGATGCGGCATTGGAGCGGCGTTTTCAGAAGATCGTCGTGGACGAGCCATCGGTGGAAGACACCATTGCTATTCTGCGTGGATTAAAGGAAAAGTATGAGGTTCATCACGGCGTCGATATCACTGACCCAGCGATAGTGTCGGCCGCAACGTTGTCGCACCGATACATTACTGACCGAAACCTGCCGGATAAGGCGATTGATTTGATCGATGAAGCGGCCAGTCGTATCCGTATGGAGATCGACTCCAAGCCGGAGTCAATGGACAAGCTTGAGCGGCAGATCATTCGGCGCAAAATTGAACGTGAAGCGATGCGCAAAGAAAGTGATGATGCATCTAAGAAGCGCCTAAAAGATCTAGAATCTGAAATTGACGAGTTCGAAAAAGAGTTCGGTGAGCTGAACGAAATTTGGATGGCTGAAAAATCCGCGGTGCATGGCGCCCAGCATATTAAAGAAGAGCTTGAGTCTGCGCGTCTTGAAATGGATGTCGCTCAGCGTGCAGGAAACTTAGCCAAGATGTCAGAGCTGCAATACGCTGTGATCCCCGAGCTAGAGTTGCAACTCAAACAAGCGCAGAGTAATGAGCGCAGTGGCGAGCCAAATCAGTTATTGCGTAGCAATGTAACCGAAGAGGAGATCGCCGAGGTGGTGGCAAATTGGACCGGTATACCGGTCGCCAAAATGCTTCAAGGCGAACGCGAGAAACTTCTGCAAATTGAAGATAATTTGCATCAACGTGTTATCGGGCAGAATGAGGCGATTAGTGCCGTCGCGGATGCGTTACGTCGGTCGCGTGCGGGATTGTCTGACCCAGACCGTCCGTCTGGTTCCTTCCTGTTTTTAGGCCCAACGGGTGTCGGTAAAACTGAGCTTACTAAGGCTTTAGCCGAGTTTATGTTTGATACTGATGACGCAATGGTGCGAATTGATATGTCTGAGTTTATGGAAAAACATTCTGTAGCTCGCTTGATTGGGGCGCCTCCCGGTTATGTCGGTTATGAGGAGGGTGGCTATTTAACCGAAGCGGTTCGACGTAAGCCTTATTCCGTAATTTTGCTCGACGAGGTAGAGAAGGCGCATCCCGATGTGTTTAATATTCTGTTACAGGTATTGGATGACGGTCGGCTTACTGATGGGCAAGGCCGCACGGTTGACTTCAAAAACTGCGTGATCATTATGACCTCAAACCTTGGCTCTCAGAGTATTCATGATCATGAAGGTGATTATGCGTCGATGAAAGAGCGGGTTATGGAAAGTGTGAGAGCGCACTTTAGACCCGAGTTTATCAATCGAGTGGATGATATTGTGGTGTTCCATAGTCTTGATCGGTCGCATGTACGCAAGATCTCGATTATTCAAGTAGATATTTTGCGGCGTCGCTTGGAGCAACAAAATATTAAGTTGGATATCACTGATGAGGCTCTTGATATTGTTGGTGCGGCTGGGTTTGACCCCGTATATGGTGCTCGGCCATTGAAGCGTAGCATTCAAACAATGCTTGAGAATCCGCTGGCGCAACGCTTGCTAGCTGGTGAATTCATGCCTGGCGATGTTGTGCAGGTAGATGCAAAGGATGGTGAGTTGTGCTTTCAAAAAGCCGTCGCGCATTAGATAATGTGCTTTAACTAAGGTGATTACCCTATGGGCAATCCATATTTGCCCGTAGGGTCTTTGTCTATGCTGCTCTCAAATAGTTTTTTACGCCAACATCTTGTTACATTTTTCGCGATTTTCACGCTATTTTGGCTTACCGCGGTTCCTGCGGCGCAAGTGGTGTACATACACGGCGGTGTGAGTGATGAGGGTATTGTGCTCGATGAAGGCCAAGGCGAGGCTTATGATCCCATGTTGCTAAGTGACTCAGGCCCTAAAGGGCTCTCTGAATTCAAGGCGACGATTGAAGCGGCTGGCCATTCGATAAGTTCGGTGCGAGACAAAGATACGCAATTGTCAGCCAGCCTTTTAAGCGATATTGATGTATTAGTTTTCGGTCTGCATCAGAAGATTTGGTCAAGTTCGGAGAAAGCCGTGCTCGACACCTGGTTACGTGATGGCGGTGGCATGTTGATCTACAGTGACTCAGCCGCTGGTGGCAATTATCGTGAGGTTGGTGCACAAAACCCTCGTGGGCAAACGGTCACCAATAACTTGATTTCGGCTTATGGTATGCAAGTGACCGTTGACCAAGCTGATGGCGTAAAGCTAAGCAACGTTGCCGCGACGTCGTCAATTCAATCAATCGCCAACAAGGTGCTAGAGGGCGAGGGCGTATCGCCTGTCGCTATTGCTGATGGTGATAGTCTAGTCGAGATATTGGTTCCGTACACCGGAACCGTTTCGAAACGCCAAGGGCTGACTATTTCAGATCCCGTGTTCGCAGCGCTCGTACTAAGACCTATTGGCGCTGGCCATATCGTTGTGATGTTTGATCGACAGCCGATGTGGAATGGCGGTCCGGGTTCTGACATTGATCGTCAAGACAATCGGTTAATACTCAATGAGGTGATTGGGTTCTTGGCGCAACCGGTGACAACTCCAACTCCGACTCCAACAGGGCCTATCGGTCAATCTGGTTTGCCTGTGCCCAGCGTAATCCATTTTTTGATTAGCGACGACGAGTAGCCAGACCAGCATTGGTCTGCCAATCACCGTAAAAAAACGCTAGAATAGCAAGCCTAACTAACCGCGCTACCGCGTAAAAGGACCTCATGAAAGCAATGATATTGGCAGCGGGTAAAGGGACCCGTGTACGACCGCTTACCAACGAAATGCCCAAACCGATGATTCCGATTGTTGGCAAGCCGGTGATGGAATACTTAATCGAAGAACTGGCACGGCATGGGTTCGACGAAATCATGATTAATGTCAGTCATTTGCCAGAGAAAATTGAAAGTTATTTCGGTCATGGTGAGCGACTCGGGGTTCAAATAGGCTATTCATTTGAAGGCCATATCGAAGACGCTGAAATTGTTTCGGAGGCGCTAGGCTCAGCTGGCGGACTTAAACGAATTCAAGAGTTTGGCGGCTTTTTCGATGACACCTTCTTGGTGGTTTGTGGTGACGCTCTAATTGACTTGGATCTCACCAAAGCCGTTCGAGAGCACTGGAAGAGTGGCGCGGTTGCGAGTATCTGTACTCTTGCTGTGGAGCCCGAAGACGTATCTGATTACGGTGTAGTGGTGTCTGATGAAAACGGCCAGATAACCTCGTTTCAGGAGAAGCCTCGGGTAGAAGATGCATTGTCGAATAAGGTCAACACCGGAATCTATATTTTTGAACCACAAGTCTTAGACTTAATACCGGAAGGCCAGGAATACGATATTGGGGGCGATTTATTTCCCAAAATAGTTGAAGCGGGTTTGCCTTTTCATGCCATCGACATCCCTTTCAATTGGATTGATATTGGCCGTATCAGGGATTACTGGGAAGCTAATCAGAAAATCATGAAGGGGGAGTTACGTACTATTCCAATGCCGGGCACTCAAGTGCGTCCGGGCGTTTGGGTTGGTTTAAATACCAGCATCGATTGGGAGCATTGCGAAATTCAAGGGCCGGTTTATATTGGTAGCGGAACGCGAATCGAGGCCGGCGCGATGATTATTGGGCCGACGTGGATTGGTCACGGCTGCCATATTCGAGAGAATGCGCGCATCTCAAAAAGCATTATTTTTGAATACACACGTATTGGCTCCGCCAGTATCGTGAAAAACTCAGTGGCGTTTGGTCGCTTCTTTGTCGATAAAGACGGCAACAGCTTTGAAAGTGAAGATATGCACCTCGACTGGGTAACAGATTCTCGCATTCCGGCAGAAGCGCTACAGAATTGAATCAAGCTCGATGAAAACCAGATCTAACTTAGTGTTGATCGGTATGCCTGGATGCGGTAAGAGCACGTTGGGCCGACGGTTGGCAGCAATGCGCGGACTCCGCTTTATCGATACCGATAAATTAATCGAGGCGGATCAAAACCTGCCGATCCAACAGATCGTTAATTTACGCGGTGTGGCGTACCTACGTGAGGTTGAGGCCTCTGTGCTGAATCGTCTGGATGTACAGAACTCGATAATCGCTACTGGCGGCAGTGCTGTTTACAGTCAAATAGCGATGCAGCATCTTGCTGAACAAGGTGTTTGCATCTACTTGGAAATAAGTCTCGCTACCTTGATGCGTCGCGTTAAGCCTTCGCAGAACCGTGGTTTAGCGAAGTTGCCGCAGCATCCACTGCCGAGACTTTATTATGAAAGGCTTCCGTTGTATCAAGCTGTGGCAGACATTACTGTGAATAATAATTGGCCGCTGACCGCCGTACGTTTGTCAATCCTGAACCGTCGTATCAATGACTACATCAAGCACACGAGCATTAACTAGTAAGCCTCGCTATTGGTGTGTGGTGCCTGCGGGAGGGGTCGGATCGCGCATGCGCAGTGTCACGCCGAAACAATATCTCAATATCAACGGCCGGCCTATAATTGAACACACACTCCAGCGATTTCTCGATCACTCCTCGATTAGTGGCGTCGTCGTTTGTGTTGCCGCCGACGATCAAGTTTGGTCGACGTTGGAAATTGGTAACCATCCAAAGGTATCGCTGGCTGACGGAGGCCAGACTCGGGCTGATAGCGTGCTTAATGGGTTGAAAGTCTTGCAGGCGAAGGTAGGGCCGGATGATTGGGTATTGGTGCATGATGCGGCGCGGCCTTGTTTGCCCAAGGGTTCGATTGATTCTTTGATTGATACGTTGACGGGTGACCCGGTTGGCGGGATTCTAGCTATACCGGCACACGATACGCTGAAGCGTGCGATTACTAGCGCCAAAGAGGGCTTTGAAAATACCCCGCGCGTTGAATCTACGATTGATCGGTCTACCGTTTGGTTAGCGCAAACTCCGCAAATGTTTCGTTTTCAATTGCTGTTAGAGTGTTTAAGTCAGGCCCTCGAGCAAGGCATTGCGATCACTGATGAAGCCTCAGCATTAGAATGGGCTGGGCACGCGCCACGATTGGTGCCTGGATTAACGCGCAATATTAAGGTAACAACCCCCGATGATTTAGCATTGGCTACGTTTTTGCTTGGCCAAAAAGCAGTACAATAGATACTCAGTAGTTTGATGGAGCGGAAAATGAGAATAGGCCATGGCTATGATGTTCACCGTTTAGTTGCGGATCGGAAACTGATATTGGGTGGCGTGGAAATCGATCACTCACTTGGCTTACTTGGCCATTCTGATGCCGATGTGCTGTTGCACGCCATTTGTGATGCAATTTTAGGTGCGCTCGCCTTGGGCGATATTGGTAAACACTTTCCGGATACTGATTCTGCTTATGCTGGAGCTGATAGTCGAGTTTTACTGCGTCATGTAGCGACCTTGATGCGCGGTAAACATGCATGTATTGGTAATCTAGATTGCACGATTGTGGCACAGGCGCCAAAATTAGCACCGCACATCGAGCAAATGCGTCAACATGTTGCGGGCGATTTAGTCTGCGAATTGGATCGCATAAACATAAAGGCGACAACCACTGAGCAGTTAGGCTTCGCGGGTCGCGAAGAAGGTATAGAAGCGCACGCAATGGTGTTGCTTGAACTAAGAAATGGCACTGGCGGCCAATGAAAATATGACCGAAATTAATTTAGAAAATCGTAAGAACCGTAAGTTAACCCAGGAGAAAGCGCTCAAGGTTAACCTTGATAGTCGCATCTATGGCACGATCGTCGAAATTGGTGCAGGACAAGAAACTGCACGCCAATTTTTTAACGCTGGAGCTGCCGCCGGAACTGTTGCAAAAACAATGTCTGCCTATGACATGCAATTTAGTGACGATGTCTACGGTAAGGCTGGGCGCTATGTCAGTCGAGAACGCTGTGAGCAGATGCTACAACATGAGTATGCACTGCTGATCAAGCGTTTAGATCAGTCGCGCGGTGAAGAGAGTTGTTTCTTTTCATATGCGGCGACCGTTACGGCGCGAAGTTACAGTCAAAAGAATGAATGTCATGGTTGGATCGGAGTGCGTCGTCAACTTACACCGCATGCTGAACCAAGCGAGATTATCTTGCATGTGCGGATGCTTGACGACACCAACCGTCAACAGTCGGAAGCACTCGGTATTCTCGGCGTGAACTTAGTGCACGGCGCTTATTACCATGCTGATGACCCCAAGGCGATTATTGATAATTTGCAAGATGGCATGGGGCATGACAAGCGTATCGAGATTGATTTGATTCATTTTTCAGGGCCAGATTTTGCCAAGGTGGAGAACCGACTAATGAATTTGCATCTAATTCATAGTTGGTCTTGTCGCGCCGTGATGTTTGCGCCTAGCGGTGAGTCAATTGTGCCCGCTGCGGCTCTTCGCAAAAAAGATACTGTGGTTATTCGTGGCTCATTTAAGCCACCAACGAAAGTGCACATGGACATGAAAGAAGTGGCGGTGAAGCACTTCTCGCAGGAAGAGGGCGTTGAGCTGGATAAAATTCTGGTGGTCGCTGAGATCACTATGAACGAATTGTCTGGCAGAGGCGAAGACGCTGACTCAGACTTTTTGGCGAGAGTTGATTTACTTAATGAATTGGGATTTTCGGTGCTAATCTCAGATTACTTGCGATTCTTTAGACTGCGTTCTTGGATTCGTCGTTATACCCAAAGTCGTATTGGCATTGTGTTAAGCGTACTCGACTTTGATTACTTATTTGCCGAAGAGT
Source organism: Arenicella xantha (assembly GCF_003315245.1). NCBI lineage: Bacteria > Pseudomonadati > Pseudomonadota > Gammaproteobacteria > Arenicellales > Arenicellaceae > Arenicella > Arenicella xantha. The sequence goes on from NZ_QNRT01000004.1 coordinate 46,264, forward strand.
ATTACGAGGGTTTAGAGGGCGGCATTCTTGAAGCATTTGGTAAGTTGTTCTCGGATAATACCAACGTGTATGTGTATCCCAGTATCCGTAATGGCAAGCTGATCACCTTAGATAGCGTCGATGTTGGTGATGACCTTAGCTATTTATTGAAGCATTTAACGCATAACCGAGCCATGGTCTCGGCCGATATTCAAGATGTTACTAATCTGCAGATTTCAGCTCGAGAAGTCATTAAACAGATTCCGCACGGACGGGGAGACTGGGAGAATTGTGTACCCGAGGTGGTAGCCAAACGAATTGTCGAACGTAAGTTGTTCGGATACCAAGACGACGTTTCTGAGAAGTAGGTTTTGAGGGCTCAAGAAACCCTGCCAATACTCTATTCGTTCAGACGTTGCCCATATGCCATGCGGGCGCGCATGGCCATCAAGCGAGCGGGCTTGCAATGTGAATTGCGTGAAGTCATGTTAAAACAGAAGCCTGATGCGTTATTACAGGCTTCGCCAAAAGGTACTGTGCCGGTTTTAATCACTAGCGATTGCGTAATCGACGAGAGTTTAGAAATCATGCGGTTCGCTTTAGTGCACGGCAAGGCCGACGATTGGCAGTTGCAAGAGCTCTCGCACCCATTGGTACAGTACAACGACGGCGAATTCAAACATTACCTAGATCGTTATAAATATTTTGATCGCTACCCTGAGTGCAGTCAGTCGGAATACTTTGCTGAGGCAGTGAAATTTCTTGCGCTATTAGACTCGGCCTTGATTGACGATGAACGTGCACAGCCGTTTCTTGTGTCGCCTCAGTTAAGCACGATTGATTTGGCGGTGTTCCCATTTGTTCGTCAGTTTGCTTTTGTTGATAAAGCTGCTTTTGATGCATTGCCCTATGTACGCTTACAACTGTGGTTGGAATGCTTGTTAAGCGCTGAGGTGTTTTTGTCGGTAATGCAAAAATATCCTCAGTGGGTAGAGCACCGTGAACCTATTGTTTTTTGAGTTAAGTAACCGCGCTGCGACTATCTATTTAGTGAAGAGCTGATGCGGCGAGCTTTGCTCTGATAATTTTAAAACCAATGAGTTCTGTCGTAGACTACTACGGCAAACTCAAGTGAGAATCCAAATGTCAAACTATAAAATTGAACACCAACCTGAAGAGAGTCTGTTTTATGTACAGCTTGATGATGGTCAACGCGCCTTTTTAAAGTATCACCGCTCTGGGGACAAGTCAGCGTCGTCCGAAGTGGATTTTTGGAGTACTTTCGTGCCAGATAGCCACCGCAGCTTAGGTTTAGCCGCCGAACTGGTTGAACATGGATTCGCCTGGGCGGAAAAAAACGGATTGCATATCAACACATCCTGTTGGTATGCGGCCAAAAAAATGGAGCAGCGAGGGTAATTTCCAATGACCGATGCCGATTCTTTGATTCTTGCTTCACCTTATTTGAATCGTTTACAGAGTCGCGTCTCGGTAGATGTTTCGGCTACTCAAGATGGGCTTATAGCTGGTTTGAAACAAATTAGAGAGCGCTTGAATACTCTCTCGCAAGATGATCCAGACGTCAGTGAGCAAGTGTTACTGCAGGCAAAGATAGATTACTCCTTTCTTTGGGCCAATCTAGAACTACAGCAATTTGGTACGGCAGCGCAAAGGGGCAAGCTCTGGACTGAATTTGCTGATTGCACAATTGAATTTGCCTTGAGGCTTGCATGGCAGATCGTCGCACGTAAGGAGAAGTCGGTTGCTGCCAAGGTCGTTGAGTACGAAGGGAGGGTCCCTGGTTTAGTGGTGCTTGGCATGGGGAAGTTGGGTGGCTGTGACTTGAACGTATCGAGTGATGTCGACCTGGTTGCGTATTTTGATCCAGATGTGTTGCCGGTGCCAGATGTTGTCGGTAAGAGTTACGTTTGTCATCGTGTGTTGCAAGCGCTCACTCGGTTGCTCTCGCAGAATGAGCAAACCGACTTTGTCTGGCGAGTTGATTGGCGTTTACGTCCGAATGCGTCGGCAACCACGCTAGCGATGTCGACTAAGGCGGCTAGAGACTATTATTTTTATCGAGCATCGCCGTGGCATCGGCTCGCGCTGATGAAGGCGCGTGTAGTGGCTGGTGACCGAACGCTGGGTAGTCGCTTCCTAGCAGAACTGTCGCCTTTTATCTGGCGCCAGAATTTGGACTACCGCGCGCTAGACGAGCTTGCTGAAATTAAGCAGCGAATAAATCTCGAGCATCCAGGGCTGCGTACCCAGCGGCAATGGCGCGAACCGATAGGCGAGGAAATCGCGGGGTTTAATGTAAAGCTCGGAAGTGGCGGAATTCGTGAAGTTGAATTCGTCGCGAATGCACTGCAATTAGTTTGGGGTGGCCGAATGCATTCTCTGCGACAGCCGAATACGGTGAAAGCGTTGAGCGCATTGGCTGACGAGCAACGCTTAGATCGAAATGATGCAAATAACTTAATTGAGAGTTATCAGACGCTGCGTAGAATTGAGAATGCGATTCAGCTGCTAGGCAATCAACAGTCACATCAGATTCCTTCAGAGCCGGTAAGGCAACAGCAGCTATTGACCTTATTGGGGATCGCTGAGTGGAACCAGTTAGTGTCGCAGATCAATCCAGCGCGGCGTTGGGTGAATGACTACTTTTCCGAATTGTTTGCGGAGCAGTCATCGTCGCACCAAGAGCCAATCATTTGGCCCGAAGGGTTGTCCGCTCAAGCCGATGAGATTGTTGAGGCGTGGGAGAATGGCTATTATTTATATGGCGTGTCGAACCAGGTACGTCACCGCTTAGTACCTTTGACCCGCGGTATTGCGAGTTTTCTGAATGAAAACAGCGAGCCCAACAATCAAACTGCTAGCGAAATAATTGTGCGACTGCATGACTTCTTTCGCTCTCTGCCGAGTGGCGAGCAGTATTTTAGATTACTTGCTGAGTCTCCTGCTCTGTTGCGGAGCATTGTGCCCCCGTTATTGTATTCGCCGCCAATGGTGTCATTGCTGCGTCAGTCGCCACATATCATTGATTGCTATGTCCAGGAGGATTGGCGGTACCCTGACCCGTTTGACGGTGACTATGTTTTGCAGGCCGAAGGTTATGAAGAGCAACTGGAACGGATGCGTCGATTTGTGAACGAATATCTGTACCAGCTGTATCTTAGTTTTTTACAAGGCGCTATCACGGTACCGGACTTTCAGGAAGCGCTTACTCGTCTCGCTGAGCAGTCGATTGAGTTAGCCGTGCAGTCGGTGACCCAGAATATGGGCTTAACCGAGTCACCAGTGTCGATTATTGGCATGGGAAAAGTGGCGATGCGTCGTATGTCTCCGATGTCTGATCTAGATTTAATTTTTGTGTTCGATCAGAGCGCGGCAGATATTGATTCGGCTTCACGATTTGTGAGTCGCTTGCAAACCGCTATCTCGACGCCAATGCGTGAGGGTATTTTATATGAGCTTGATACGCGCCTGCGCCCCTCTGGTCGTTCAGGTGCGCCCACGGTAAGCATTGAAAGCTTTGCAAACCACCATCGACAGCGAGCGCACACATGGGAACATATTGCTTTGGTACCAAGTCGCGTTGTGGTGGGTAATCATCAGGCCGAAAAGCGAATCGAAAACATTAAGTTGGAGATGATTAATGCCGAACGCAGTCACGATCAATTATTACGCGACGCGTTAAAAATGTGGACTAGGATTGCTGACCATCGGATTGGTGATACCCCTATGCAAAATTTGAATAGTAAATTGCGTACCGGGGGCTTAATGCAAGCCGAGTATTTAGCCTCGTGCATGATCCTGATTAATGGCCATGATAAACAATTCACCAACGGTAGTTTTGATGCAATGTTGGCGGAATGTTTGACCGAGTCTGGGCTTGAAGAGTTGCCTGAAGTTCTACAGTTTTGGCGAATCCAACAGTTGTGGGAGCGTTTATTAGGCAAGACAGATCAACCATTGAGTAGTCTGCGGGATGTCTACTTCTCTCGTCTCTTAGAGCACTCGGAAGTCGGCAGTATGGATGAACTGCTAGCCAAAAAGAAGCGTTACTCAGAGCTGATTGAAAGCAGCTTAAATGATCTCTTTGCTGGTCTAAAAATGACTCGAAAGGAAATCGATGATTGGCACGAGCAGCAAGTTATTTGGAAATAGCATCGCTGTCATTGAGGGGTTTGATTTCGTCAATGATGAGCGTGCGTAACCAACTTAACGCCGCGTCTTGTTCGGTGTTGGCATGCCAATAGAGGTTGGTTGAGAGCTCAGGGATTGCGTATGGCGAATCAACCACACAAAGCTGATCATTTAGCAGTTGCTCTGACATCGCCAGAGACACCGTTAGCAATTGATCTGAGGTTTTTAAAATCGTTGCCGCGGCCACATAGTTTTGGCAGCGAATCGTCATGTGGCGCACTAATCCGCGCTGTTGAAAATAGGTGTCTTCCATCGTCATGCCGAGCGGCCTGTTAGACACGCTGATGTGCGTAGCGGCAAGATAATTGCGTTTGTTAAGCTTGCCGGCAAGCGGATGATCGACTCGCATCATTACACAAAACGGACTCGACCAAAGCGTGCGATGGTGCACCGGTGGTTTGGCCGGAATTGCAACGTCCAAGGCTAGATCCAGATGTCCCGATGCGAGCTCACGAGTCAAGTTGTTACGTTCAACCTTCACGCTGGCAATGCTGGTGTTTGGCGCTCGCTTAGCGAGGACCGACGATAAGATCGGCAATACCGATGCTTCTAACGCATCATGCATACCAATTCGAAATGTCTGCTCACTCTGCTGCGGGTCGAAGTCGCCCCATTGTTGCAAAATTTGTTGTAAGCGCGTGAGTGTGTCGATAATCAACGGCGCCATGCGCTGACAAGCGGGAGTGGGCACCATTTTTTGCTGCGCCCGCACGAACAACGGATCGTTCAGAACATCTCTAAGCCGCCGAATCGCATGGCTTACCGCGGACGGAGTTATGTGTAAGCTCTCGGCCGCTTTGGTCATGTTTTGTTCCACGTAAAGGCTTTGGAACACCTTGAGCAAGTTGAGATCTAATTGCTGAATACGTTTTAAGTCGACCATTTAATTAACGGTTTTAAGTTGAATTCTATTCATATGTACGACTTAGTATATTTCATTTTGTTCATTAGTAAATGGCGTATTCTATTCTCAACAATTAACCACGCCATTTGCCATTGCTATGAATTTTGAACACAGTCAGAAAACCCAAGATTATATTTCGCGTGTAAAAGCATTTATGCGCGAGCACGTCGAGCCAGTCGAAGGATTGATCTATCGTGAGATGCAAGAGATGAATCCAGATGGTAACTGGCGTAACTGGAAGTTGCATCCTTTACTTACAGAGTTCAAGCAGCAGGCTAAAAGCGAAGGTTTATGGAATCTATTCCTGCCCGATGCGGAACTAGGTAAAGGCTTAACCACCTTAGAGTATGCGCCGTTGGCGGAAGAAATGGGGCGCATGTTATTTGCACCTGAAATATTTAATTGTAATGCGCCTGACACTGGCAATATGGAAGTGCTTTATCACTTTGGTAATGAGCAGCAGAAACAACAATGGTTAACCCCCTTGTTGGCCGGTGAAATTCGTTCGGTGTTCGGCATGACCGAGCCTGATGTGGCGTCATCAGATGCCACCAATATGCAAGCTACGATTGAAGAGGACGGCGACCATGTTGTTGTCAATGGTAAGAAATGGTGGAGTACCGGCTTGGGTCATCCGAATGCTAAGTTCACCATTTTTATGGGTTTATCAAATCCAGGGAATGATCGTCATAATCGCCATGCGATGGTGATTGTGCCACTTGATAGCGAAGGCTTAGAAATCAAGCGAATGCTGACGGCCTATGGTGACTACGATGCTCCTTACGGACATGGCGAAATGCATTTATCTAATGTGCGAGTACCCAAAGAGAATTTAATTATGGGTATGGGTAAAGGGTTTGCAATAGCGCAAGGCCGGCTTGGCCCAGGTCGAATTCACCATTGCATGCGGACCATCGGTTTGGCTGAGAAAGCTCTCGAATTAGCAATTCATCGCGGCTTGCAGCGTGAAGCATTTGGTAAACCTATTATTAAGCTTGGCGGCAACGGTGAGCGTATTGCGCAAGCGCGGATAGCGATCGATCAAGCGCGCTTATTGACCCTAAATGCGGCTTGGAAAATTGACAATGTTGGAGTCAAAGCGGCGATGACTGAGATTTCGGCTATCAAGGTAGCGGTTCCGCGGATGGCACAAGATGTCGTGGATATGGCGATTCAGATTCACGGCGGCGCCGGGATGTGCGAAGATTTCCCCCTCGCACACTTTGCCGCCGGAGTGCGCGCGTTACGTCTTGCCGATGGCCCTGATGAGGTGCATATGGGCATGGTTACTCGGCTGGAAATGAAAAAATATATGAGTCGCTAATGAAAAAAGTTTTAATTACTGGGGCTGGGTCTGGTTTGGGCCGAGCCTTGGCATTACGTTATGGTCAGGCTGGTGCCGATGTTTGTGTCGCCGATGTAAACCAAGAAGGTGGGCAGGAAACCGTCAGCCAAATCGAAGCGGCTGGTGGGTCGGCGTTCTTTCAGGGCTGCGACATTACGCAGCAATGGGATGTCGACAAGCTTGCCATCGCCTTGGCCGAGCGATGGCAGTCGCTGGATGTGTTGGTCAACAACGCCGGTGTCGCATCGGCCGGTTCTATTGAGTCTGAGCGCCTAGAGCAGTGGCAATGGGTACTAGAAATCAATTTATTAGGCCAAGTGCGGATGACTAAAGCCATGCTGCCTTTGCTACGTAAAAGCACAGCGGATAATCGTGACATCATCAATATTGCATCGCAAGCCGGTTTAACGCCAGCGCCGGGCATGGGTAGCTATTCTGTTACTAAAGCGGCCATGGTTAGCTTTGCTGAGACTGCGCATCTGGAATTCGCCCATGAAGGCATCCACGTTAGTGTTGTTTGTCCGTCCTTTTTCGACACCAATCTCAACCAATCTCTACGCAGCGACGACGCGGGAATGCAAGCTGTGGTCACCAAGATGATTAAAAAGTCAGGTGTTAGCGCGGACTCAATTGCCGAACAAGTAATAAAAGATGTGCATGCACGTAAGTTTATGGTTATCACGCACAAAGAGGGGCGTAAGGCTCACCGTTTAAAGCGATTTTTACCGATCGAACGTTATCTGAAGATAGTCAAAGATCGAACTAAAAAGTTTGTTAAAGCCAATGACTAGTTCGTCAGCGCTGAGTGACAAGGGTGGTGCTGTCAGAGATGGTGAAGAGCTGGACCTATCGACTCTAAACCCTTGGTTAAAGTCTAAGGTTGAGGGGCTGTCTGGCGAACCTGCTGTGACGCAATACGCTGGTGGTGCCTCCAATTGGACGTATTGCTTAAGCTACCCTGAGCGTGACGTGGTATTGCGCCGAGCTCCAGCTGGAACCAAAGCTAAGGGCGCACATGACATGGGGCGCGAGTATCGATTACAAGCGGCATTGAAACCAGTGTATTCGTATGTGCCAACGATGCTGGCGCATTCTGACGATGTGTCGATTGTTGGCGCTGAATTCTATGTTATGGAAAAGGTGGTGGGGTTAATTCCCCGTACCAATTTGCCGCGCAACCTTAGCATGAGTGTGGAGCAACACGCCGCGCTTTGCCATAATGCGCTGGATAGCTTGATTGAACTGCATCAAGTCGATTATCAGTCGGCTGGCTTAGATACGCTTGCAAAGGGCGCTGGCTATACTCAGCGGCAGATCGAGGGATGGTCGCATCGCTACCAAAAAGCCAAGACTTGGAATGTGCCTAGCGGGCAAAATGTTATGCGTTGGTTAAGTGATCACTTGCCTGCTGATGAACGAATTTGTTTAACCCACAATGATTTTCGCTTAGATAATTTGGTGCTTGATACGCAAGACCCCACGCGAATTATTGGTGTGCTTGACTGGGAGCTTGCTACGTTGGGCGACCCCCTGATGGATCTAGGGAATACTTTGGCGTATTGGGTTGAAGCTGATGATGACTTCTTTGCGCAAAAGACACGGCGTCAGCCAACTCACTTGCCTGGCATGTTGAGCCGCCAACAAGTGGTCGACTACTACACGCAGAAAACTGGGTTTAGCTACGAGAACTTCAGCTTTTACGAAGTCTATGGGCTATTTCGTCTTGCCGGTATTGTGCAGCAAATATACTACCGCTATCACCATAAGCAGACTCGTAATCCTGCCTTTAAACAGCTGTGGGTATTTGTACACTATCTACTGCATCGCTGTCGCAAAATCATCAACCGTTCAGGACTAGCATGAGTAGTATTTATTTGATTCGTCACGGTCAAGCTTCGTTTGGCCAAGAAAATTATGATCAGCTGTCGGAGCTTGGGCAGCGTCAAGCGTCACGCCTCGGTGAGGTTGTCGGTTCCCGCTTGGGTTCAATCAACCGAGTGGTATTAGGCACTATGCACCGACATCGCCAAACCGCAGAAAACTGTCTGATTGGGTTTGGGCTCGACTTAGGCTCAGTGGACACTGAGTTTGATGCAGGCTGGAACGAATACGATCACCAAGACATATTGGCGCAATTCAGGCCTGAGTTTGCTACAGCCGCAGGCATGACTGAGTTTATTCGGCAACAGCCTAATCCGAAACAAGCGTTTGAGCAAGATTTCAACGCTGCAATGAATCGCTGGATTGCTGGTGAACATGACGATTATGTAGAGTCATGGCATGACTATCGAGCGCGAGTTCAACAAGCGCTGGCACGCACTGTGGAGCGGCATGCGGCGTCAACCCGCACGCTGGTTTTCACCTCAGGCGGACCGATTTCCTTAGTTAGCCAACAATTATTGGGTGTGCCTTCTGAGGCGATTATGCGCATGAATTGGACTTTGATGAATTGCGCCGTGACCAAATTAGTTAGTACCAAAGACCGGCTGTTTTTATCGTCTCTCAATGAGCATTCTCATTTTGAGGGCGACGCGTTTAAGCACTTTATAACCTATACCTAAGCAAACGTTATGCGCGTTTTGTTTGGGGTTGATAACCATTAGCTATGAGTATGAATAGACAAAATATTTTGATTACTGGTGCCAGCTCGGGCCTAGGTTTTATGATGGCAAAGCTCTATGCAGCGCAAGGTAAAAACCTCGCGCTGTGTGCTCGCCGAGTCGACAAACTTAAGCTGTTGAAAACGGAAATCGAGGCCGCCAACCCTAATGTGAAGGTATTCGTTCGCGAACTCGATGTGAATAATCATGAGCAGGTATTCGACGTTTTCAAAAGGTTTGCTGAGGACTTAGGTCACATTGATCGAGTGATTGTGAATGCCGGAATGGGTAAGGGCGCATCATTGGGTACCGGTTATTTTAATGCCAATAAGCAAACTGCGATCACTAATTTTGTGTCGGCCATTGCTCAATGTGAAGCGGCATTGGAATTGTTTAGGGCGCAGAATCACGGGCATTTAGTGACTATTTCATCAGTCAGTGCCGTGCGTGGTTTTCGTCGAGCGATGACGGTGTATGCCGCTACCAAGGCGGCGATTACTTCGCTTACTGAAGGTATTCGAATCGATTTATTGGGAACGCCGATCAAGGCAACCACGATTCACCCTGGGTTTATCCGCAGCGAGATCAATGAAAAAGTTAAAACGGTTCCGTTTATTGTGGATACTGAAACTGGTTGCAAAGCCATATTGAAAGCAATTGATAAGGAGGGCGCGAATTACTATGTGCCTTCATGGCCTTGGGCGGTTATGTGTCGTCTGATGAAAATCGCGCCATTGAGACTGTTGGCGAAAATGAGCTAAGGAGCTTGCTGTTCGAATCTCTAACCAAGGCCGCACGCTATTCATTGTGCGGTCATTAAGTGAGCAATCAATGCAGCTAGAATCGATGGCTTTACTCGGTATTACTCGTTTAGATATTTACGCCAGCGAAGAATTTACCTTGCATACCCGCTGAGCAACGTGTTTTTACGACCTTTGTCCATTATTCCGCGACTATAGTCCACTTGTTTGCTTTGCCTGTTCTCCGTAGTCTGTTAATCAATAACAGACAAGTAGTCTTGTTTGACTGGTAGTCTGCTTATTTAGTACAGGGTGTACGATGAATTCTGGAAGGAGAGGGTAGCTAGGAACAGTGGGTTTGCGAATGAAAGTAACGGATGAGTTAACTGATTTGGTTGTCGAGCTTGGCGAGTTAGAAAGTTTTGAACTCGCGGGGATGTTAATCAACCAGAATGGCGTATCAGTCAAAGGGTTGCTCCAGTTATTTAATCAGACAGATAATCTACGTTCTAAACAGGTCGTCAGAGAAATATTCGATGAAATGGGTTACGGGTGGTTCGTCGAACTCGATGAGATGACTTTTAGATCAGCCGCTGGTTTGAAAAAAATAAAAACCAAACAAACCAGCGGTTGTGATACCCATATTGTTGCTAGAGCCATCTCAGAGGATGAGATATTAAGCGATCAAGAGTTTCTTGAGCTAATTCCGATTAATCAATATTTTCATTAAAGGAAAAGTCTCCGCCAGACAGGTATCCCAATATGTCCATCTTCGTTACCTCTTGTGTCTAAGACGGATTTCCCTTTTTATTGATTTATTAGCTATAAGCAAATGACCGCGACCGCACCATTATGTGCCTTAATCGGAAGGCGCATTTCATCTTCCTCTGTGATGCCTACCGCAAAAAGCTCAATATCTTGGAATACATCTTGGTCCGCCGTATACACCACCACATCATTATTGGGGCTTATGCTAAAAGTGTATGTATTGGCGCCAAAAGGTAGGGACGCATTTAATTTTGTTACCGTGCCGCCGGCTAACGGCACACGGTATAACTCATAAACGTCATCGCTGTCTTGATTACCGTAATATACAACTTGGTTTGAGTCGGCGCTAATCGCCATGTAAAAAATGTCACCGCCAAGTGTCAAGTCTGAATTTAATTGAGTTGTTGATCCGCTATTTATCGGTACATGATAGATATTCGCTTCAGCAAACACATCCTGGTCAGCCCTGTACACCACCGATTTTGAGTCTTGACTTATTTCAAAACTGTACACCTTAGAGGAGAACGGCAAACGAGGATTGAGCTTAGTCGCATGAACGTCGGCAGATGATGCTCCGGTAATCGGCGCGCTGTAAAGTTCCAACACATCGTCCGTGCTTTGATCCGCCCTGTAAACAACGCGTTGACTGTCAGGACTAATGGTAAATAAAGCAACTTCTGACCCTAACGCGGCCCCGCTTGAAGGGTAAATCTCAATCGGCGTTCCGCCGTTTAAGGGTACCGTATATAGTATTTTGCGACCAAAGATCTCCTCCGCGTTGAACACCACACGTTGCGAGTCGGGGCTTACTTTAAAACCATTTTCGTCAACATTGGTTGCGGAACCATCGAAACTTATACGCACCGACGCACCACCACCATCGGCGTGCTATAAAGCTCCGTTGTACTGGCATCATTATTCTTAATTGCATATACCACAGTCTGACTGTTCGGGCTGATTGCTGGAAAGCGGGTAACCTTCTCGCTTGGGCTTGTTGTTAGCGGTCGATTCAAGTTAACTATAGTGCCCCCAGCGACGGGCACACTAAATAACTCCGGTTGACCACCATTAACCCTCACGGTGAATATCACGCGTTGGTCATCAGGGCTTATAAAAAAAGTTAAATTGAACAGACTGGGGTTTATCTCAGAGCTGGGGGTAATATTAACTGGCGTTCCGCCGGTTATTCGCAAACTGAAAAGTGCAGCATCCGAGGTCGCGTTATACGCTAGGTAAACCACTCGCTGGCCATCATTTGTGATCCTGTAGTCTGAAAGGTCGTAAGTGTGGTTGTTGGTATTGAGTTGAACTGCTGCGCCACCTTGAATAGGCACAGAAAACAAATTTCGTTTGCCAGTAGAATCATTGCGCGTTCGATATACGACGTATTTACTGTCCGAGCTGATTAAAAATGCCTTCACATTAAAACCCATTGGTAAAACTGAGTTTAATTTTGTCACCACGCCACCCTTGAGCGAAACGCTATAGAGTTCTTCAATATTATCCGTGTCTTGGTCAGCGGTATACACAACCCTTTTATTGTCAGGGCTAATGGTATTGAGATACGTTGCATCGCCAAACGGCACCATGGGCGCACTCAGTTGATAAGGTGTTTGTGCCTGCGCACCCATACTGAAGAACGCTAGGAGCATAACCGTTGAGATTGACGTTCGCATGTTTGAAAAATTCCTACGTACATTAACTGCAGCTGTTACTACAACACCGAGTTGATGTTCTATTTGATTAAGTTTTATCACTGTTTATTTTTCCTTTATTCACTCTTTTTAGCGCAAGCAAACCTTTTTGAAAATGCACTTGTAGCCGCTTAGCAACAAACGCTCGGGTTAGTATTTGCTCTATTTTTCAAACATATTGGGGATGCTTGGCATCGCGGCTAATTCTTGCGTAGTCGCTGGCACGGAACCGCTTTTAGCGAGCATCAATAGCTCACCTGAGTGGTTACTAACTTTGCGATTGGTGGTAGTCGTGTCTAACGCTTAAGTCATCTATCTTTGTTACGCTTTCAGAGCGTAAATTAGAAGATATCTGTTCACACACTTCCCGATGTCATCTAATTAGGTGGGAATTATTAGTAGAAACTCGGAACCAGTAATCTTTAAAAACAGTAGCACTGTCTTCGAGTTAGTCATGTTTTCTATATAATTAATATTTTTTGATAATATAGAATTTCATCACTGAATGAGATCCCCTAAACAGGGTAGATGTCCGAACAAAGTGAAACACCTAGCACATTAAAGCAGCCAGTGCCGAGGTCCGCTAACCTCACCTATCCACATCGAAGATTGTTGGGCTAGACTAGCCCAGTTTTGTTGGAGTGATCACGCGTAAGTAGAGTGAAAACGCGTCTAGATGTTGACTAATTTAATTGGGATTAAACTAGATCGGTCTGTCTAGCGGCGAGGTTGTTGTGTTGTATAAATTTCAATAGTAGGCCTATCGAAAAGTGATTTACGTCAGGCGAAAGAAAACAAAAGGGCAATCACTCTAGCAAAGAATGGTAGCTGGGTTTTTCCGACTGATCAGCCAGTGTTTTAGTGTTATGAGACACGGCGTTTGAATCAATAGTTGGTTACTTAGGGGAAACCTCAATCGAGTTGGTGAGTAAGGGTCTGGCTAGTGTAAAAGAGTGTTGCTACGCGCAGTCTGTGTTGGTGAAGGATGATGCGGAATAGAAGATGTTAGGTTTTGCTTCCTTGTTGCATTAATAACTCAATTAATCGTTCTCTTTCAAGCAAGCTGCTGCTGGTATTCTGGCTGATTTGTTTCACGAGTTGGATTGGCGAATCACAAGCGTGCACGGTTTGCGCCATGACTGCGTCGATGCAGTAGCGCCACTCCTCAATCTCGGGAGAGTCTGATTTAGTTAACAAGGAGCCTCTGTACATCGCCATCGCGTCGTTAATGCGTTGCTCGTTCAAGGCTTGCCAAATGTGTATAAAATCAGCCCAAACGGGCAGTGTTAATCGGTAAGGTCGAGAACCGATTTCACCGTCTAAGTAACGGCGTAGATGCGACACATCGGCTTTCAGTGTTGAGGTCGAGACTGCGGCGTCGCCGTAGAGGCGCATATGTAATTGTTGCAAACTGAGACCATCTGGATTTAACGCTAGCAAACACAGTATCTCAATCTGTCTTGGCGGCAAGCACAGAGCTTTGCCATGCAGTAACACCCTAGGCTGACCCATTGCATAAATTTCCAAGTCGGCACGATTATCGACAGCGGGCAAACACTGCGCGATCGAGTGCGCTAACTGGGTTGTCGCGCTCTGGCCGAGAGCGGTGTGCTTGTTCCAGGTAGTAGAAATATCCAGCGCCCCCATACATTCACCGGACACTGGGTGAATAATCGGTGCGGCATAGCAGACCCAGTCTTGAATATAAGGTGAATAGTGTTCTGATGAAAATACTGTTACAGCGCGCTTGAGTTTGAGTGACAGCCCCACGGCGTTTGTGCCAACTTCGCGCTCTGACCAATGTCCGCCTGAGATGAAGTTGAGGTTTTCGGCTAGTTTGCTCATATAACCACTAGCGCAGGTCCAGAGTAAACGGCCACATGGGTCTGCAATCGCCGCCACGAGCTGGCCTTCTTTGACTAACTGCTCCATGTTCGATTGCTCTTTTTTTGCTGCTATCGAGAGTGGTGATTCCTTCCAGAGTTCAGTGGTTACCCAATGCTCATCTCGGGGGGCACATGCTGGCGAGCCATTAACTGCCTGTGCGCTGCGTTTCCACGATTGAAGTATTTCGTTCGAGACTGCGTGCGGCTTGGGCAAAGCTGCCTGCGCATCAAATTGATCTCTTTGATGCTCGATGGCGCCTCGTCGCTGCCGTAAATTAGTGTCTTCTCTCATACCTGCTTGTTATGCAACTACATTGAGTGTTATGCGGATTTAAGCTTCTGTTACCCTCTGCCATGCCCCGCACCTTGACAACATGCTCGCGACTCATCAATCGTTCAACCGCGCACGTGCTAAGTTTAATAGTATAGGTTTCTTAGCTTGGCATACAGTTAGTAAACTAAATATTCACAAATGGTCTAATACCGCTACGTTTCATGTTTCAAAGCGACGCAGGGAGCGTTTGATAGGGGCTATGAATTGAGATGTTTTAAAAAGTTGGCTTCATATTTCATTAAAGACTGTGTTAGCTTTTCTTCGGCGACCAAAGGTGACAGTGCTTTGGCTAACACATTGCAGCTCCATAAACCAACCACTGGCTGCGCGCCGAATGCGTAGCGACCTGTATGATCGATTGCGCTGGCGACGTAACTGTCGTCGCGCGGTTCAATGAACTGCGAAGAGCCGAGATCTAAGGTTACTCCGACGATTGACAGGTTATCGGTGTTCATCATGCCGTGCACAAACCCAGTGTTTTGCCAAGATGCAATTAGTGTGGCGGTTCGTGTTACAACTTCTTGAAAGAACAGCGCGTACTTTGTTTGTGGGTTTGTGGAGTCTACTAGCAGGTTGGGGAAATGGTGTTTTATCACGTAGTCTGCGAGTGTCGTCAATGCAGCGATATCGCGCCGGAAATAACATGCCTCAAATGAACCAAAGCGCACGAAACTAGGTGCTGTGCGCGCCAGTACGCCCACACGTTCCGAACGGCCATTTTGATACAGTTGATCACTTCCTGCGATAATCGACAAACAGCGTGTGGTTGGAATGCCATGCGCAGCGAGTTGTTCGCTGATGCTGTATTCGTGCAAACAACAGGAAAGGGTTGCGCGCCCATGCGATGAGAACGTAAAAGGCGTTTTGCCAGAACCTTTAAGGGCTAGGTCGATGCTGCCAACGGCTGTCGCTAACTCGCCAAGCAATACTGAGCGACCATCTCCTAGAAACGGGTTGAATTTCCCAAATTGGTGGCCAGCATAGGCTTGGGCAACAGGGTTAGAGCCAGGTAGTATTTTCCGGCCGCTCAAAATATTTAGACCATCATCGTCGAGAAAAATCTGCGGCGATATACGTAAAGACTCGGCGAGCGATTTATTTCGTTTAATCCATTGCGGCTGTCGAATACCCTGGGGGTTACTGGGAACCGATAAACCTGCTCCGATTCTGTGAAACTTGTTGTCTAACGTAAGCATGCTAATTGATCGCCAAAAAAGAGCCTAGATTGTGCAAAATCAGCACACAACCTAGGCCCTAAAACTTCAAAAACACCTAGGAGCTCGAAGTGTTAACGGTTAGAAGAATCCTAGCGGATTTGTGTCGTAGCTCACTAGCAGGTTTTTGGTTTGTTGGTAGTGCTCCAAAGCAACTTTATGCGTGTAACGACCAATTCCTGATTTTTTGTAGCCACCAAATGCAGCATGGGCGGGGTATAGGTGGTAGCAATTTGTCCAGACCCGACCAGCTTGAATGCCTCTGCCCATTCGATACGATAAATTCATATCGCGGGTCCATACACCGGCACCTAAACCAAAGTCACTGTCGTTAGCTATTTCTAATGCTTCTTCCGGCGTTTTAAATGTGGTTACTGATACCACAGGCCCAAATATTTCTTCTTGAAACACTCGCATGTTGTTGCTGCCTTTTAATAAGGTCGGCTCTACGTAATAGCCTGCTTCACAGCCGTCACCAATGTTTGCTGCGTTGCCGCCGGTAATGACCTCGGCGCCTTCTTCAAGGCCAATTTTTATATAATCTAGGATTCGATCAAACTGCTCTTGCGATACTTGCGCGCCCACCATGACATCCGTATCGAGCGGGCTGCCACGCTTGATTTGACTCGCGCGGTCAATCACCATACCGATAAATTCGTCGTAAATTGATTCTTCAATTAGCAACCGAGATGGGCAGGTGCATACTTCGCCTTGGTTAAAGAATGCCAGCACGGCGCCTTCGACACACTTGCTGACAAACTCATCTTCTTGGTTGAGTATATCGGCAAAAAACACATTCGGAGACTTGCCGCCTAGTTCGACCGAAGAGGGGATTAAGCTGGCGGCAGCACATCTTAATATGTGTTGGCCGACGGGGGTTGACCCAGTGAAGGCAATCTTGGCAATTCGATCGCTAGTGGCTAACGCATTGCCAGCCTCTTCGCCAAACCCGTTAACTACGTTAAGCACGCCTTTTGGCATTATGTCGCCAACTAGTTCCATTAGCATTAAGATTGTTGCCGGCGTTTGTTCTGCTGGTTTTAGCACCACACAATTGCCTGCTGCTATCGCTGGCGTCAAATTCCAGATAGCCATTAGTAGCGGGAAATTCCATGGAATGATTTGCCCGACCACACCGAGCGGTTCATGGAAGTGATAGGCCACAGTGTTGTTGTCTAGCTCGCTAATAGAGCCTTCTTGCGCACGCAAACAGCCAGCGTAGTATCGTAGATGGTCGATACAAAGGGGTACATCGGCGTTCAAAGTTTCTCTAATAGCTTTGCCATTGTCCCACGTTTCGGCCACGGCAAGCGCTTCTAGATGCTGTTCCATCCGGTCAGCAATCTTGAGTAAGATATTCGATCGCTCACTAACCGAGGTGCTGCCCCAGGCATCTTTGGCTTCATGTGCCGCATCTAAAGCCAGGTTTATGTCCTGCTCGTCAGACCTAGGTATCTCGCAGAACGCTTTCCCATTAACAGGCGAGATATTGTCAAAGTATTTCCCATTGACGGGTTTGACCCATTCACCGCCAATGTAATTTTCATAACGTTGTTTGAAAGAGACAATGGCTCCTTCAGTATTTGGATTTTGATATTGCATTACTGCGCTCCTTTGATAACTCTATTGATTATTATGGTCAAGGTAAACGGCCTTAACGTAGTCAGAGTAACGCAGCTAGGGTTGGTAGAAGGTTGGTGCAAAATTGACGCCCGTTTCCGATACGCACAATGATATAGGAGGCGCCAAAACTCGACACGTGAAGGAGAGAGAGGATACTACGCGTTGAGGAATCGGCAGCTCTTCAGCATGGGTTATCGAGCGCACTTGTTGCAGTGCGCTAACTGGATGGTTTTAATCTGAGAGCGTCGTGTATTACCGCGAGCAATTGTTCAGGGCTCACTGGCTTGTGTAAGAGTTGAAAGCCGCTGTTCACAACTTGCTGCAGTCGTTCTGGGGAGGTGTCTCCAGTAACAATGATTGATGGAATTTCTTGGTTAAATTCTTCTTGTATTCGTTGGCAGGCATCAGTGCCAACTTTGTCGTTACGTAACCGATAATCGGCGATCGTGACGTCTGGTGGTCGGTTTAGTCCGCTCATTAACGCAACCGCCTGGTCCTCTGATTCGGCGCAGAAGACTTGGCATCCCCAAGAAGTTAAAAGTTTATCCATGCCGTTTAACACGCTTAGATCGTCGTCGATTACTAAGATTGATTTATCCAGCAGGTCTCCAATATTGGCGCTTGTTTCGACCGGCTTTTGTGAGGCTGTCTCGGTACCGGGTCTTACCTCTAATTTAAACGTAGTCCCATGGCCAACAGCCGTGTCAAACGTTAATGGTAGGTCAAGTAAATCGCATAGACGTTTGACGATTGCTAGACCCAAGCCAAAGCCCTGATTTCGGTCGCGTTCAGGGTTATGCAGCTGGTAATATTCGGAAAATATATTGTCAGCCTCTTCGGCCGGAATGCCTGGGCCAGAATCAGATATGCTAATGCACAGATTCCCGTTACGCTTGGAGTTTGCGACGATGGAAATCGTACCGTTTTCGGTATATTTGACGGCGTTCGACAGTAGGTTTCGTAATATTCGCATTAAGAGTACTGGGTCCGTATATACGAAATGCTTAGTGTGATCAATCTCGAACTTGATGCCTTTGCCTTCTGCTTGTGACGAAAACTCTTCGCTAATTTCTTGGAAAAGATCGTGCAATGGTATGTTTTTCTGACTAACTTCTACCACGCCTGCATCCAATTTTGACACGTCCAGCAAACTATTAAACGAGTTATTGAGAGCGTTCATTGAGTTGGAAACGCCTTCCAGTAATTGTTGTCCCGTTTCAGTTTTAACATGCTCATGCAGAGCCGATAGTAGGAGCCCAGTAGTGTGCAATGGTTGTCTTAAGTCATGACTGGCCGCTGCAAGAAATCGATTTTTATCGTCCACGGCTTTTTCGGCCACAACTCTTTTTTCTTCGAGGCTTTCGGCTAGATTTTGCTTCTCGAGTTGAACTCTGATTAAGTCCACTACTTCTGTATTTGTTACATTGTAGAGGTAAAGGATGAAGATATTAAAGAATATCGTCCCGACGCCAAACGATGCATATTGGCCATTGTCGTAAATGAAAAATAGCAGGGGTAAGGAAATGGAGAAGGGTAGCCAGTACACAAAATACGAAGGGCGGTGCGCCGCTAGGGCGACAGTTCCGGAAACGATTAGAATGAAGTAGACGAAAGAAAACACTAGTAGCAGTAGAGTGTTTGCTGGAGTGAAAAACATCGGTAGAGCAATGCTCCAAGTTATGCCAGTTAAGGCAACATTGGCCGCGTATAATTTTAGTAATCGGTCAATGTTGTACGATGTTACTTCGGCCCGATCAAACATTGGATAGAGCCAAAACCCTCTAAGTGTAACAATCAATAAATTAGGGATCAGGCAAAATATGACTACCGCAGTGGGGTCATGGCGCCAATAAAAAAACGAAAACGTGAGCACAAGAGTAAGTAGCGCCCAGTTTGGCGTACGACGATTCAGCAAAACCTCAAGGGTTTGTTTTTTGACATGAAAATCGATTGGCTTCATCGGCATGTTGAATTACCTTGGTGTCCGTTCGTTAGGTTTGCACGTTGTTATGCTACTAACCTGTCTGTTGGAAGGTGCGATCCGAATGCAGTGGCCGTGATAGTAGTTAAGTATCATGTGTTTTTTACTGCATTTAGTAACACCGCTTGATTGAAATTTTTAGACCCGCAAGCAGTAAGCGCAAAGATAAGTGTAGATTAGTTCAAATCGAGCAACAACTAGACTTATGGCCACCTCTCGGGGTAAGGGCAATAAGGCATTAGTGAGTGCGCGCGCGCTCTTTTTTCCGTCAAGCCGAATCGATTTTTAGCCGCGCGTCTATACTAGTCGTTTGATTGTTAAATTTGGCCTTGAAAAACTAGCTTCAAGGTAAATTGCTTGGAGTATTAGCTCGTATGACGGAGTGTTAAATTGATCGACCTTGGCGTTCTATCTTGGCTGTAATGTAGCGGTGATTCGATTGTTTGCCGCCGCAACTGCGTTCCATTCAGTTGAGCTGGTGGTTCGGTCTAGCTGCGGGTATTGATATGACGGTGCTGATACGCCGAGCGCGATAAGGTCTAACCGAAGGTCGCCACGTTCAATAATGTCCGCGGAGTCAATCATATTGGCAAATTGAACTGAGGTATCTGTTGAGCTGGTGTAGGTGCGCGATGTATCGCTAATTAACTGGCATTGGGTCACTGGTAGTGGCTCGCTTGGTAAAATTAGTGAGCCACTAGCATCTGCTTCAGTGCAAAAATTACCATGGTGCAGCTCCAACGATAAGGTTCCTTTAAAATTAGTTTGATCGAGTGAATCGAGCAGGTCGCTGACGAGTCTGATGCGGTCTCCCGATAGCGCTTGTTCGGCAAAGCCAAACTGTGACTGAAGGTTGAGGTTGTTCAGTTGAACCTCGAAGTCTGAACTGGAGCTGCTCCCTTCTGGTCTTGCGCTAGTGTCATCTATCGGAGCGTGTATTGATTCTATTTCAGCGGCTTGATTTGATGCTGATGCGGCGCGTAACTGACTCACTTCTTGGCGAAGTTTTATCATTTCAATCAGGCTAAATAGCGCTAATGCTGTAAGAATTCCGATGCCGATATACATCCAGTTTGGCTGTTTTGAGCGTGGCTTAGATCGTAGTTCACTTAGGAGTTTGGTGTTTGCTGTTTGTTGCTGCTTTTGGTGGCGAGCGACATCATCTCGTACCACGCGAAATTCTCGCATGAACCGATTAATTAGCACGCGAGTATTATCTTGAATTTCGCGTCTAACACGACGTTGTTGAATATCCATCGAACTTGCTACTTGATCTCTGATCGCCGCAAGATCGGGCGTTAGCTCAGTGTGATGGAGGGGCTCGATTGTCGCCCCTTGCCCGTCATGTTCGATCGGCGGAATATCGCCGAGCAGTGTTCCAACATTGACATGCTTCACGACCCTGTCCACATCTAAGTCGGTCATTATGTCTTTGGAAAGCACGTCAATAGCGCCAGCGGCACGTGCCTGACGAACGTATTCGTCGCCAGATTCGGCGGTGTACATCGATATCGGGATGTTACTAGTGGCGGGGTTTGATTTGATTATCTTGATCGCTTCTAAGCCGTTCATGCCGCGCATCGAGTGATCCATGAAAATTACGTCTGGAATGCGATACGATAGATAGCTCAAGGCATCCTCAGCCGAGAATGCTAGATCAATACTCAGGTCGTAACGTTGAAGTATTCGCTTCAACTTAAAGTGAGCAGTTTTAGAGTCATCAACGATGAGTGCGGTTTTAGTGGGCATGCCTGTACTCGAGTGAATCGGCGTGTGAGCCGATTTTTGTTTTTTATTATTATCCTACCCAGTATAGCGTCTTAAGTTTTGCACAGGATGGCTAAATGGGCAAGGTGGAACTGTCGCGTTATGGTCACCGCTGGGGCTTTGATCGAATTAGGTAATAAAACGACGCGGCCGACAAACCGGACGAGGCGAAGAGAAGCAGCATTATCATAATCTGGTAGCGTACCGCTATTAATGGTGATACGCCGGAGAGGATTTGCCCAGTCATCATGCCAGGCAGAGAGACTAAACCGACAGCAAATAAGGAATTGATGGTCGGAATCAATGTGGCCGAATATGCAATTTGGCGAGCTTGTGTCTCGCTTTGATTTGCTAGTTCTGCATAGAATCGTTCGGCAAATAGACTGATTGCATTCATTCCTACCGCAAAGATCATTCCGGCCAGTGGAATTACTAAGTTGGGTTGGAACCATGGCTGGCTGTCTAAAACAAATTGCGTGGTTAGAATAAGTAGCGCAACATTTACTATGAAGGTCGCGAGTAGTGCGCGCCAATATAAGTTTATGCGCCGGTTTGGTACTGAACGCAAAGCAATCCATGCCGATACGAGTAACATGATAGTCAAGGCACCGAGTACCAGAGCGGCTTGTTTGGTGGTAAACAAATAGGTCAGTGCGTAGCCAATTGCGATTAGTTGCAACACCATTCGAGCCAAGGCATATAGCGCGGTTTTCGCACCGGCGGACCAAAACCATAAAAGTCCGATTACCAGCAAGCTAGGTATCAGGATGATGACTAGATTAACAATTGGGATGGTTTGCATACGCGTGAATTTTGCTAACGCAGTGGCGGTCAACGGGAGGTTGAGCATACCGCAGCGTGCGATGAGTACAAGTCTAGCTTGGTTTGTTTGCTGGAATTAACGGTAAGTCAATCGCTATGCAAGATGATCGCCGATATTAAATTGAAAAAGGCCGCGGCACGCAAAGGAGTAACGTACCGCGGCTAAAACTTTAAAATCGCTTACAATATGCCGATGTTGCCACCATGCGATCTTGGCGCACTAGATATCCAGAAGCTAAGATCATAAGTGCAGTATCGAAATGCCTATTGGCAACTATTGGCATGCTTCATCACAGCCTCGGTGAATTGGTCGAGGGTTGAAGTCGTGGCCGAGTATTCTTTCGCTTTATGTCCAAGTTCAGCAAGCCCCCTTTCGGCCTGCGGTGTGACTCCATTGAGTTGTCTGAAATTAGTAGTCTGGTTTATTGTGCGAGATTAATTAGTGAGCGGCAGATCGCTGGTGACGGGGTCTTCCGCGCGCTTATTGCGTGATAGTTCCCTTTTAGTTTCCGTTATTGGTGACTGCTCGGTTGCAAACCTAGGTTAGCCATATGACTATTCAAACAGACTTGTTAATGTGAGTCAATAATATGTTATTACCAATTTAATTGAGTGTGGTCATACAATTCTGTAAACTTTTTGCAATTGAGGGCTGTTTGATGTGTTGGCGACGCGGTAATATTGTATGACCAATGTTGCCATTAGTGATTTGCAGTTCTTGCTATAGCACAGTGTTTTTGTTAAGTATTTGAGTGGGCCGCCGACTCGTGTGCGAGTGTTAAAGTGAGTAATAGGTGGCCTAAGACAAACTTACCTAACCAATAATTAGAGTGTGGAGCTCATTGCATGGCCGGTCAACAAAGATTATATCGACGAGTGTTTGATCAGATTACGACTCTGATCGAGTCTGGAGAATTTAACCCTGGTAGCCGCTTACCAACCGAGCGAGAGCTTGCTGAACGGTTTGGCGTGAGTCGTCCAACGGTGAGGGAGGCTATCATTGCCTTGGAGGCGACTAATCGAGTGTCTGTTAAGACCGGATCAGGTGTTTATGTACTCGAGCAGCTCGGACGAGGTGCGATATTTAATAGTGAAGTTAGTCCATTTGAAGTGCTCGAAGCCAGAGTGCTGCTCGAGGGCGAATCTGCCGCATTGGCCGCGAAGATGATTACCGATGATCAGCTAGCTCTTTTGAATGAAGCATTCGGTGAGCTAGCTAAAGAGGACGCTGATACTAGCTTTTCTTCGGCAGATGCTGATCGTAAGTTTCACACTATCATCGCCAATGCGACACACAATCGGGTTCTCGCTAAGCAGATTCATGACCTGTGGGAAATTCAGGAGAGCCTAGATCATATAAAACGAGCGCATCAGGCCGTTTGTGCGACTGAAGGCGCCAAGCGCATTAGCGAACACAAGGCTATTCTAGATGCGATTAGCCGGCATGACTCACGTGCAGCTCGAACGGCGATGCGAGGTCATTTCTCGAATATGTTAGAGACGATGCACGCCGATATGGAGCAGCAAGCGGTGGAAGAAGCGCGTGTCAAAGGCAGTCAAATGCGTGAGCGTTTTAGTCTCGGCGTATTTACCACCGGCGAGTAAGCAATCGGCTTTTTGTGGTTAATCGGGAGCGCCAATAATTCACGTTTTGTGGTTATTTGACCGATCGTGTGGTGAGGCTGGTCCAAGTTCTTGGAGCCGCTCCTCTAATTGACGTGTTTTTAGCGCACTGAGTTGCTGTTCTAAATCTTGAATGCTGGATTTGGTGCTTACCAAGGTGGCCATCAGTTGATCATGCAATTCAGGGTGCTCTAGTTTTTTTAGATAGGCATACTTGGCTTCATCAAGGTTGTTAATCACTACGGCAATAAAGAGATTGATCACCACAAAGGTGCCGATGATCACAAAACTAACGAAGTAGGCCGCATAAAATGGTGACATTTCCATCGCCTTATACATGACGTCAGTCCAATCTTCTAAGGTAACAATCCGAAATAGCGTGAGTACCGCATAGCTTAAGTCACGCCAGTGCGTTGGGTCATGTTCATGGAATAGGTTGTACCCCAGAACCGCGTAGATAAAAAACAACAACCCCATCAGAATCGCAATATGAAACATGGATGGAATCGATCGCACCAAAGTTTCAACAATGAGTCTTAACTCGGGGAATGCATTGATCAGACGCAACACCCTAAGTAGTCTCAGAACTCGGCCCAGCATCGCGAATTCTGCAGCAATTGGGAGTAGTGATAATACAATGAGTGTAAAGTCGAAGCAGTTCCAACCGTTTTTAAAGTAATCCAGAGGACGCGGCATTTTGGCGATTATTTTGATCGCGGCTTCAACAATAAAGGCTGCTAGCACCAGCCCGTGTGCTAGCTCAAACCACTTTGCAAGTTCAGGCGTCATCCATTGAGGAAACGACTCGAATCCTATAATGGCTGCGGTAAATAGAATTAAGCCAATTATAATTCGCTCGAACAGCTGTGATGCTGCGAACATTTTAATCGCATTCATAGAGTTAACCTTATCGCTACTCGAAAGTGGTTTAATTGCCGGTTTTTACGTTAACCTGTGTTGCGCAAACCTGTGGCGATGCCATTGATACTATCGAGTACCGGTTTCAGCCAAGGTGAGGCCATGCGATCCGGTTCATTGGCTAAGCGTCTTAATAACATCACTTGTATATAATTTAATGGGTCTAAATAAGCATTACGCCAGCGCACTGATTGACCAATTTGCGGAAAATCGCCCATCATGTCATCGATGCCGGTGATCGTACGAATGGTGTCAATGGCCACTTGATACTCGCCTTGCATTTGCTCGAAGGTGCGCTTAGCAATAGCTTGATCTGAACACAGCGTTGAATATTCAT
Source organism: Arenicella xantha (assembly GCF_003315245.1). Lineage (NCBI taxonomy): Bacteria > Pseudomonadati > Pseudomonadota > Gammaproteobacteria > Arenicellales > Arenicellaceae > Arenicella > Arenicella xantha. Next base: position 71,011 of record NZ_QNRT01000004.1, read on the forward strand.
GTGCGACCTCTTGATCTGTTTTCAAGATCACCATTTGCGAATTACTCAATAAATTTTGAAAATAGCGCCAGTTGTTTTGCATGTCCTGTAACGTGCTTAGTCCGCCTTCTTCAATGGCCTGACTCAGAGCGCTACCTAAGCCGTACCAACCAGGAATATTCTGGCGTGATTGAGACCAGCCAAAAACCCATCCGATAGCTCGAATAGATTTTTTTGAGTAGTCCGCGGTTTTACGGTGCGAGGGTCGAGAGCCGATATTAAGTAGCCCGATTTCTGCCGACGGAGTGGTTTCGTAAAAGTATTGCATGGTGGCCACATTGTCATCGGTCAGGTCGCGAAATGCCTGCTCACCAATGGTCACCAATTTGTCCATCATGGCGATGTGTTCGGCTTGGTCATCATGCGTTACGCCCGGCAAACTGGCTTTCATTAGGCCGGTAATGCCAACTGTCAACTCGTAGCGAGCTGTTTCTTTAAAATTGTATTTGAATGACAGCACTTCGCCTTGTTCAGTGAACTTAATACCGCCTTTAACCGTGCCTTTAGGCTGACTTAAAATTGACTCGTGAGTTGGGCCGCCGCCGCGACCAATAGTGCCGCCGCGACCGTGGAATAAGAGGCAGCGAATGCCGTGCTTATCGGTTAAGCTGACAATGTTCTTCTGAGCTTTATATAAGTTCCAGCTAGATGCCAATATACCGCCGTCCTTACAAGAGTCGGAGTATCCCAACATGACCTCTTGAGTCTGGTCGGAGTAGCTTAGTAATTGTCGATAGACTTTATTGTTAAACAAACTCTCTAAGGTTGGTTCCGCATGCTCGAGATCCACCACGGTCTCAAATAATGGGGCAATGTGAATTTGACATTGCACGTTACCGGCGGCGTCGGTCTCAATTAACCCAGACAGCTTGGCCAGCAGCGCTACCTCTAAGAGGTGGCTGGCTTCATGTGTCATCGAGATGATGTAGCTACCGAAACAATTTTCAGAAACTTCGGCACGCATCTCGCTCATTAACTCAAACACGCTAATAATATCGGCGCTCTGAATGGTGATCTGACGTCGGTCGTAGCTGAATGGTTGTGTGCTTAGCAGTTGCTCGGTCAACCATGCTTGGCGCTGTGCTTCGTCCATTGCGTAGTAGTCGATTGGGTCGGCTAGGGTTGAAGCGATTTCATGAATGGCCTGCGTATGGAGCGTCGACTCCTGGCGGATATCCATCTTAGATAAATAGAACCCGCAGCTGTCTAATAAACGCATTAGGTCGCGTAGGCTGCCGCGCGTGAGGTTTGCTTCATTGTGATGAACCAGTGAGTCACGCACCAAGGCCAGCTCGTCGGCGAACTCCTTCTCGGAGCGAAAGGCTAATGGATCAAAAAAAGCTTTACCGTCACCGAGTCGGGCTTGGACTTGATCGATGGTTTTTTCGAGACGCAACTTAACCAAGCTTAGTTTTCGACGATACGGCTCTTTGATATGTTTCTCACCAAAATATTTGGCTAACCGAATTTGGTCGCGTTCCATTGATTTAACAAACGCTGGCGATAACTCAATTTGATCGGCGCTATGAGTGAAGACCGTGCTTAATTCATCAACTCGCCGAGCGTATTCCGTGAGTACCTCAACTTGCTGCATACGCAGCGCGTTACGAGTAATTTCTGGCGTAACAAATGGATTGCCATCGCGGTCACCGCCGACCCATGTGCCAAAGCGAACGATATTCGGGATTTCTAATGATTGACCGCGTGCTTCTGGGTAAACCGCCTTTATTGCGTCTTCAAGGTCGCGGTAGATTTGTGGTAAACAAGCAAAAATACTCTCGCGAAAATAGTAAAGTGAGTTTTCGATCTCATCATAGACTGTTGGCTTGGTCGGCCTTACCGCTTCAGTTTTCCAAAAGATCTGAATCATCGCCTTTAAGCGATGTTTAAATCCTGACAAATCTGATTCAGATAGATCGTCGCGGGTTAAGCCTTGGTATTGCGCATGGATTCGTTGCAATGCTTCGAGCACAATGGGGCGCTTGGCTTCAGTTGGATGAGCGGTAAAGGTTGGGTAGTAGTTCAAATCACTAATCAACGTCATTACCTGATCAAGGCTCATGCCGTCGGAGTTGAATTTCTTAATTGTGTCAGCGAACGAGTTTTTCCATGTTTCGCCGTTCTCTTCTTGGTCATCACGCGCTTGTTGATTAGCGTGCTCTTCGGTGATATTCGCAAGATGGAAAAATGTACTGAACGCATGAATGACACGATCTAGGGACTCGGCATCCATTGCTTCAATGGCTTCTAAAAGTTCGGCCTTCTGATTGGCATCGGGTTGTAAACGTTGGCCGATAAAGCCTTGCCTTAATAACTCAACGGCGTTGAATATGGCTGAGCCTTCTTGCTCGTTAATTACTTCGCCCAATAAGTCGGGCAATATTTTTGCGTTGTCACTGAGCGCGTTAATAGGGGGATTCACAGTTCAGATTCCTAGAGGTGAGTAATAGTCCGGTGGGGCAATTGTATCACTCGAAGTTCTGTCCACGTAATCGCAAAATAGTGATTGTCGCGTTTTTATTTGCGGAGTTATTCGTATATCAGTGGGGCTATTGGACGCCGTGTACTAATTAGCGCTACTCTATGGGTACCCCGACTCACCAGTTGAATAATGTGCTGATGTTTAATCTTGCTGTGCGAACTGCTCGGCTTAGTGGAATAGTTCTGATTGTAAGCCTAATTTTCGGCCGAGCGGTGCTGGCAGATGATTCAGCGCGGCGGCTTGTAACCGGTGCTGATCTAAGTCAACCACGGAGCATCGAGATTGCTCTCAACCCGAATTCGTATGTGGTAATTAGGGTTGCGCAACGCACCGCGGATTATCAACTGGCTTTGTATCGTTCCAGTGACGCCACGCTAATTAGACAGGTGAATTTGTCGGCGCACAAAGCGGTTGATGAACTAATGTTGGTGGAGGCTTCAGACTGTCGTCAATGTCGGGTCGAACTGATGGCCGACAGTCTCATTGACCAGCGCGGTACGTACCAAATGACTGTCGAAACAGTTGCGGTTACCCCATCGTCAATGTCGACAAACTCACGCGCCGAGCTGGAAACTCTTCGTGCTATTTCGCAAGTGGGAGAGCTCAACCATAAGCTCTATCAAGCGCAGGATGATGATACCAATTATTTAGCATTGGCCTCTCAGTTGCTTGAGTCAAGTTTGACTATGACTCCGCAGAATGCCCATACATTGCAGGCTACCTTTTTGGCGTTGCAAGTGGCTGGTATGCAGCGTCAAACAGAAGTCGTTACCGAGCTGGCACAACAGATTGCGGCAACCGCGGATCAAAGAATAAGTCTATATAGTATCCAGGCGGTCTATGAACTTGCACGGCAAGCTGACAATATAGCGAATAAGCATGCGTTGTTTCGGCGCGGCATGGCCGATGCAATTACTGTTTCTGAGCCGTTACTGTATGCCAAGGGGGCTAATTATTTGGCAATTAGCTTAACCCGCGAAGGTCGTTTTGAAGATTCGATAACGTTATTTAAGGATGTTTACGAGATCTACTCGCGAGAACAGCATTTGGCCGCGTTGATGTTCGCACTGCATAACCTAAGTTGGGCAAGTCAGCGGTCCGGCGATTTGCCCAAGGCTATTTCGTATGCGGCACAGCAGAAAATGGTGGCTGAAGAGAATCAAGCGCAGTCTAGCGTAATTTGGTCGCTTTACAATATGGCGATCGCCTACGGTGAGTTAGGCGACCACTTCGAGGCTGATCAATTTTTAGACCAAGCGTTAGAGCGCTACTCGGTGTTGCCTGAGTCAGAGCAGCGTGACAATGACGGAATTTACGGGGCTATTTTAGAGGAGCGTGCCGAGAGCTTATTACGCCTAGGCGATGTAGCGTCAGCGCGAGATCTGGCAATACTGATTAAGGCGCACTATGAACAGGGTAATTTTCAACGCAATCTAGCGCATTTTGGCATGCTGGAAGGTAAGATCGCGATCGCCGCCGAGCGTTTTGATGATGCCCGCGATGTGCTCACTGAAACACTGGAGTATTACCAGAAGACCGAAGAAGGTCGCAGTGCCGGTTTAGCGCATTTTCGCTTAGCCGAGTTAGAACTTACCCAGGGCAATTTGATTCTAGGATCGACGCATAATGCCGCTGCCCTCAAGAAGCTGTCTGGTACCGAGGACTATTTCTCTCTGGCTAAGGCATTTAGCCAAGCCGTTGAGGTGCTGAATGTGCTTGGAGCGCATACCGACGCCGCAGCGTTGGCCGCGCAAGTTACTAACTTTATTGGCACTCATGGGCGAGAGGATGTTGAAGCTGAATTTGCTTATCGGCGCGCTAAAGTCGCGCAGCAATTAAAGCAAACCGATGCGGCGCTGCTGTGGTTGAACGAGGCTAAGCGATTGCTTGAAGAGAAGTTGCCCAAGGTTAAGCGGCGTGACTTAAGGCAGCAGTATTTAGCCTTGCAGAAGTCGTTGTTTGAACTAAATATTGGACTGCTGGTAGATCAGGGCCAAACCGAGAAAGCCTTGCAGGTAGTCGAATCGTTTAAGGCGAGAACCTTGAAGGAAACGATCAACCAAGTTCGAAACACGCAGGCTTTGCCAAGTGCTTTACAGCAAACGCGTCGACTTTTGCATCAACAGATACTGCAGAGTGCAACGACTTGGTATAGCGACCCGAGTCGCCGAGAAGTGTCACTATTAGCCAATACTAGAGTATTGAGTACTGAACTGGAGAAGGTAGAACTTGATATTGCGGCGCTGCAAGGCAAAGTCCAACCTAATAGTCCAGACGACTCTCTGCCAGCCATTCCGCAACTCAACAACCCAAGTGAGTTGATGGCGTTTTATTTTATTGGTCAGCAGCGTAGTTGGATGTGGCTGCTCGAGTCGACAGGAATAAGTGTGTTTGAGTTGCCTGCTGCCAACGAGCTGTTACCTTTAGTGCATAGCCTAAAACAACAGGTCTCGCTGCATCCGCGCCATAGAACGGCTGGCAATGCGTATCAACAGAGGCAAGACTTGCTAAGTTTGGGAGAGCTCTTGCTTGGGCCGATTGCTAAACAGGTCGATTTTTCGAAGATCAGCAATCTAACTATTATTCCAGATGGGCCGTTGCATGGATTAACGTTTGCACCACTGCAATTGGCTAATTTGGATGGTCCTTTGTTGGCGCACACGGCAATTTCTTATGCTCCGTCATATCAGGCTTTAGTGGCGCTCGAACAGCGTGCTGAACGTAACAATTCACTAGCCTCAGCGATGAATGTGTTGGTCGTTGCTGACCCTATTGATTTAACCCTCGAAAAGTCACCATTCGAGCGCTTGCCGGCAACGGTGTATGAAGCGCAACAAATTAGATCAATTTTAGGTGATCGAGTGCAGGTGTTGATGGGCGAGGGCGCGACTAAAAAAAACTTACTCAAAGCGCTGTCGCATCGATATTCCATTTTGCATTTTGCTACGCACGGTCTATTGAATAATCAGACGCCGGCACTGTCTGGTTTAGTATTTTCACGTAACTCGACGGACGCACATTTTTGGTTGACACCGGAGATCAGCAGCACAGATTTGCAAGCCAATTTGGTTGTGTTGAGTGCTTGCGAAAGTTCGATTGGTAGAGAGGTGGCAGGCGAAGGCTTGCTGAGTTTGAGTCGTGCATTTATCGAGGCTGGGGCGAGCCACGTTATTGGAACTTTGTGGAAAGTACAAGACACCGCTACGGCGCAACTGACGAGTCGATTTTATTCTAAGCTGTTAGATGATAGTCTAGCTGTCTCGGTTGCGCTGCAAATGGCGCAACTTGAGGTTTATAACGATCAACAAAACGATTGGCGTGACCCTTATTACTGGGCCGGATTTCAACTTCAAGGTGGTTGGCAAACATTAACCTATGGTAGCGATAAAAGCACCGAGTGAAGCGTCGGTTTCTCACCAGCTGGTAGCTCGAATTCTTGACGGTGACCTAAGCGCAGAGCGAGAGATGGTGGAGCGCTATCAACGTGGTCTCGGCGTCATGTTGTTTAACCGTGCGCGAGACCGCGAACTGGCTAATGATATTGCGCAAGATACCTGGGTCTTGGTGTTGCAGAAAATTCGCGACAATCAGCTACGCGATCAGTCTAAATTGGCCGCATTTATTATCCAGATTGCCAAAAATCAACTCATCATGCGGATGCGCAGTAGGGCGAAACAACAGTTCGTTACTGAAGATGAAGTTGGGGAGATGCGCGACCCGGGCCTAAGTCCAGATAAAATGATGGTAAATGAACAGCTTGGAGAGTGCGTCACATCACTTATGGGGGAGTTGAAAGTGGATCGTGATCGTCAGATTCTGCAGCGATTTTACCTAGTTGGCGACGATAAAGACGCCTTGTGCGAGGAATTCGGTTTGAGTCACGCACACTTCGACCGAGTGCTTTATCGAGCACGTGAGAGGTTTAAGTCTCTTTGGCACGAAAATGTTGGAAAAAGGTAGGTCTTGGTGAGAGAAATAGAGAACAGAGTGCACCATCGTTTTAAAGGTGACTCATGGAAATGACAATGGAAAATCTCGAGCAGATTATTAAGCAATATGTGCTTGGCCAGCTTGATGAGCAGGATGCTGAGGCGTTTGAGGAGTACTTTCTTGCGCGGCCAGAGATAGCTGAGCAAATAGAGGCCGTACAACAATTGCATTTAGGTCTTGGGGTCGTGGAGTCTGAGCTATCGGATAGTGATGATTACCAATTGACGAATGAGTCTGCTGTTGGCAAGGCCGATTTCGAGGTTCCGGCACACACTCTATCGGCTATGTTTTCACGTTACATGGTCGGTCCGGCTCAGTCGATGACCATGGCGGCTATGCTGCTTATTTTGGCACCACTAGCGCTGACCTCTATGCAGCATTCGGCAGACCCGGTATCAGCACAATTGATTCGTCTTGATTCGGCGACGGTTCGTAGCTCGGTGCCACAGTCTAGTATCTCTTTACCGAGCGATGGCGGATATGCCGCGGTCATGGTGCGTGTGCGTGATGTTGAGTTCCCTGAGTATCGTTTACAAGTACAAGGAGCTACCGAGTGGCGGAGCGAACCATTTGAATTTAGTAGCGGATCGCGAGACCACTTAGTGTTGATACCTCCAAGTATTGCCGCAGGGAATGTAAAAGTAACCTTGTTGGCGACAACGGTCGATGGTCAAGAGCGCGCCGTGCCATTTTGTAACTATACCGAAGCTTGTATGTAAGCACGGTAGCTCGACTAATTTGTCCAACAATCAACTCAATTAACCAGCTATACAGAGGAACTTGATGAATATTAAAGCAGCCTTCTTGGCCGAAATAAAAAAACACACTTGGTCGGTGTGCACGATAGAAAAAGGGCGGTCTTATCAGGTCGGAGATAATTTTTCGGTTGTCGGTGACGAAGGAACGATAAGCAAAGTTGTGGTGGTTTCAAACGGGGGCAAGGATGAACAAGTAATGTTGCCGATTAAAGGTAGCTTGGAGGTAGAGGCGACCGATAATAGCGAGCTTACTTTTGGCTTTAAGTACAAATCAGACAAAGGTGCCGTAAAACAGTTTTTTATGCGCTTTCATTTTTTCTGCAATGACCCCGCCGTGTTTAGATTTAGCAGTAACCCATTCACTAAGGGCGAATGCGAATGTAACTGTAACTGCTGTTGTTGCGGCGGCGTCAAAACGCAATATGTTTTGTACTCAACCTATGATGATGGCGATCGCGGTACCGGTGGTCCACACGCACACTAATTTTCTAAACCATGTTGTTTAAAAAGCCGAGTTAATTAACTCGGTTTTTTTTGTTTTTAGCTGGGAGAAAATGCAGCTGGCGGACACTACCTTTAGGCGACACCAAGACCGAGCTAGAACTATCCGGTTTTGAGTTAAGGGGCTCGTTAAGATACGCATAATGAGCTTTAGCTGAATTGTAGGTCACTTATGAAATCATGCTGCAAGTGATGTACGGACAGCGTTTGACTGGGTCGCTAGCTACTTAAAATAGGTTGCTAGTCGCTTACCAGCGGCAACCCATACGGGCTTTTTGAGTCGGAGCCTAAAAGGAAAGGACAAGTTCACTCAGGGATGAGACCTCTTTTTCCACTAATCGTTACGATCAAGTGACACACACTGATCGCCGACAACGACGCGACATGGCTAAGTATCTGCGTCAATATTCAAAATTTTCACGTTGATCATCTAATTATCGGTTTCAAACGCTACAATAAGCGTATTGAATCTTATGGTTGTTGCTGTACGGCATGAAGAAAATTAAGCAAGGTGGTATTCGGCGGCGTCTGGCGGTTGGCGTGGCTGGAGCACGTGGTGGGCTGGGTCTGTTATCTGCGCGTGCTACGGGGTTGTTATTGCCACATGATCAACAACACGCTCACAACGAACAAGCTCTGACGCGCGAAGCGCACCGTTTTGTCAAGCAGTTGGGGCAGTTGAAAGGCGCATACGTGAAGATCGGTCAAATGTTGGCTTTGTACGGTGAACATCTGCTGCCCCGTCCAGTAACGGATGCACTGCACACATTAGAAGCTCAGACGACCCCATTAGACTGGACCGCCATTGAACCCGTGCTGGATGCTCGTTTCGATCGCTTTGACATCGAACAGAAGCCGTTGGCCGCGGCCTCGCTGGCGCAAGTTCATCGTGCCAGTGATCGTGATGACACGACGAAGTCCTTATGCCTGAAAATTCAATACCCCGGTATTGGTGGCGCTATTGACGACGATTTTCGTAATGTGATGCAAATGTTGAAGTTGACTCGCTGGATTGAATCAGGCCGCCAGCTCGAATCATTAACCAATGAATTGAAAACACATTTAATGCGTGAGGTCGATTATCACTATGAATTAGATACCGCTCAGACAGTTGCATCGCTATTGCATGACGATCAGCGTTTTGTGGTGCCAAATTACTATCCACAGTGGAGCTCGAAGAATATCCTTACCATGGACTATTTGGATGGTGTGGATGTGTGCGATCCAAGTGTGCAGGCTTTGAGTCAGGCGCGGCGCAACCGTTTGGCACGAATGATGCTTGAGTTATTTTTTAAGGAAGCCTTCGATTGGCGCTTAATGCAGACTGATCCGAACTTTGGTAATTATCGAATAGTTATCGACCCAGACGGTGAGAATGACCAGCTTGCATTGCTTGATTTTGGTGCGGTTCAGCACTTGTCTGAAACGTTTTCAAATGCACTTAGGAAGACTATCCTTGCCGCTCACGAATTTGATGATGATACGACTATTGACGGCTTGATCGAGCTAAATTGCTTGCGGCAATCAGACAGCGTTAAAGTAAAGCAGTCGTTTGCACAATTTTGTAGCTATATATTAGAGCCCTTTGCGGTTAACTCTGAAGCTTGGCCGAAGTATGCGACGGGGGCTAATGATGCCTACCTCTGGCAACACTCTAAGTTGTTACGCCGTGCTGGTAAACTGGGTAGCGAAGGTATGTTGATCAAGGGTTTCGTGATTCCGCCGTCAGAATTTATGTTAATGGTGCGTAAGTTGACAGGAGTATTCACTTTTGTTGCTGCGCTGGATGCCAAAATGAATTCGTCAGATCTACTTGCTCACTACGCTTAATCGATTGCTCGTCTGACTGTTGGGGCATGTGCGCTGACTGATTGTGGTCGGGTTAGCAACGCCCATGGGGCGGCAGAGATTCTATTTGTTGTCGCTGGCCGCACAGTCTAGAATGGAGTGACAACGGAGCGGGCGTAGTGGAATACGTTATCGATAACTCGACTGAGAACATATATGCAACAAGATGCAAATCAAGCACTCATCAAGATCGCAGGGCTGTCCAAATATTACGGCAGTAAAGCGGCACTGAAGAGTGTTGACTTAACTGTCGGTCGAGGCGAAATTGTCGGTCTAATTGGCCCGAATGGTGCTGGTAAATCAACTCTGCTGAAAGCGATCATGGGGCTGATTAAATACTCAGGCAGCCTAACTGTTTTTGGTCAGGAGCCGATGAAAAATCGCACTAAGATGCTGGAGAGCATGAGCTATATTGCCGATGTTGCTTCATTGCCTGGGTGGATGAAGGTCAGCGATATGTTGTCATTTGTGGCCGATACTCATCCGAAATTTTCCCGTTCCCGAGCCGACGAGCTGTTGCGTGATACGCCAATTCGCCAGCAAGATCGGATTGATACCTTATCCAAAGGTATGAAGACAAGGCTGCATCTAATCGCGATATTGGCGATTGAAACAGAACTGCTGGTGCTCGATGAACCAACCCTGGGGCTCGATGTATTAGTGCGACGAGACTTTCAAGACCGTCTGGTACAGGATTATTACAACCGCCAGCGCTCTATCTTGGTAACGACTCATCAGGTTGATGAGATTGAGAGCATTTTAACCCGAGTGGTTTTTATCAAAGAGGGTTCAATCACCTTAGATATTCAAATGGACGAGTTGAAAACTCGCTATTGCAAGGTGGTTAGCGAGAGTCCCATGAACTTCGCCGGGTTGCCAAATCAAGCTATCTACCAGCGTAACTTACCGAGTAAGGTTGAGGCCATTTTCATGGATGCTGATCGTGAGTTGTTGAGCGCACACGGGGATGTGCTTACCCCGAGCTTAGAAGATCTTTTTGTCGCCACCAATAGTTAAAGACGGACTAGTCCTATGATGATACATAAATTACCTGCCTTGCTTAAGCGTGAGGTTTTAGAGCACCGTAATCTGTGGCGCGTGCCGATCATATTGATAGGGTTCGCTTTATTGATTCGCTTGTCGTGGGGATTTGGCAATCTTGCACCTGATTTTGAGGTGCCGACATGGCTGCAATCGGACCCCGCTATTGATGGCATTATCGACGGCGTGGTGATGCAGGCATTGGATTCAATGAACTACATCGTGATGATGGTTCTGTTTGTGGTAGCCATTTTCTATACTTTGTCGAGCCTCTTTAACGAGCGTCAAGATCAGAGCATTCTGTTCTGGCGTTCACTGCCGATTTCAGATGGACTTACCGTTACCTCTAAGCTGTTTATTGGCCTCGTGTTAATTCCGCTATTTATCATTGCGACGCAAGCCGTGGTGTCAGTGATATTCTTAGATAGTCAGGCACCGCAATATTTGTCCTCTTACTACGGACGCACTCTCGGGGGGCTATTTAAGACCTTACTATGGTCGATGTTACCGACTATTTGTTGGTGTATGTTGTGCTCTGAAATTGCCAAGAAAAATCCGTTTTTATTGGCTTTTATTGCGCCGCTGCTATTAGTGATGGTGGATAAATTGTTTTTAAATGGCGTGGTCAGTAACACCTTGGTTGTGAATCGACTCTGGGGTATTGATGAGCACTCGCTGCAACCATTGGTTTGGGGCTTAATATTTAGCGTTGTGTGTGTCGCAACAGCCATCGTTAAACGGAGTCAGCGTTTCTAGTGTGAGGCACTGAATTTACAGAGTCGCGTCGGTGCGTGGCTCGAAACCTGATAAATTATTACTGTTTGGTTCCCACGTTATACGGAGGTGTGTGGTGAAATGTTTAGTATTTGTACCTGGGATTATGGGCTCAGAGCTTCGTAATACTCAAACCGGTGAACGGGTCTGGCCGCCCACAATCGGTCAGATTTTGCGTAAGAATCTATCGACTGAGGCAATATCCGACGAGAACTTGCAAGCGATTGCACCGATTAGTTCGATTGCGCGGTTTTATCCGGTATATCGTAGTTTATTGTCAGATATAGATCGGTGTGGATATGATACGACTGGCAGTCAAGGCAAGTGGTTTATCCCATTCGCTTATGATTGGCGTTTAGCCAATGAGGTCACGGCTGCGGCCTTGTCGGACACGCTTAACCAGTCCCCGTCGTTTGATGAAATTGTGTTGCTTGGTCATTCTATGGGCGGGCTTGTATTGCGTTACTTGCTGGAAAGTGGTGAGTTTAATCAGCAAGCCTGGTTCGGTAAAGTCACGCAGTTGATTACGCTGGGGACACCGCACCATGGTGCGGCCGCGGCGTTAAAGCAGGTGACTGGCCTATCGGACAATACCGCTATGACAAAGGATAGCGTCAAACAATTCGTCGATGATCCGCGTTATCCGTCGGCTTATCAATTAGTCTCGCCAAACGGAACGGCACTCACTCAGACTGCGGGTTTACGTAATAAGTTACCGCGCTCGGTCGATCCATTTAGTGCGGATATTGTGCATAAATACAACCTATCTAAGTCCAACATGCAAGCTGCGCGATGGTTCTGGTCGAAGCTCGACGTGGCACGTCGGCCATCGACAGTTGATTACTATTCGTTTGTCGGGAGCGCGCATAAAACGTTGCACCGACTCGACTGGACTGGGCGTGATCTGCGCGATACTCAAGCTGTCGATAGTGGCGATGGTACAGTACCTATTTCCAGTTCGGTGGATATAGCGATACCGCATAGTTTCTCACGCAAAAACCACGTCAGTATTTTCACTGATCGGCAACTTCGTTTTGAGCTATACAGAATGTTAGGTGCGCCGTCGAAAGTTGAACCTCAATCCGCCGATTTATTGACGTCAGTTGGTGCGCCTGGTGCTATGGGCCTGAGTACTGATCGTAGTGAATACCAGGTGCGAGATACCATGGAAATTAGTATTTCGTTTACCGAGCCACGACACCAGCCACATTGCACATTGCAAATTATGCAGCTTGACGCCGATTCCCACGATGGCTTAGCGACTAGTGCCGCAACCGAACCCTTCAGAGTAAACTTCGAACAAGCGGAGATCGATTATGTTTGTTTCAAAATGTCTTTGGAGCTGGCGCCAGGAGTGTATGAGTTGGTATGTGCTGGAGACATTGATGACCCTCAGCGGACTATCTTTATGGTGTCTGAATTTAGCGAGTCAGAGTAGATGCTGCGCGCTGCAATAAGGAGAAAGTAATGATGGTGACGAGTACTGAAATCGTCCATAGCTTATACGCCTGGGCGATGCGTCACGCGGTGTTGGCGGATTCGGCGATGCGCGACGCCATAGGGGGGGGAGCGAACCCTGATTTGATCCCATTTGATATTGAGCATGCGGGGTACTTTAAAACTCGCAAAATCGTTAAGGTGTCGTCGACGCGTAGAGCGTCAGTGGAGACTATTAGCATGGCAACGCGTTTGCCGATTGCACGTCGTAAACGAGAGACCCTAATTAGGCTGTTTGCTAACCAGTTTGCGGCACAAGGCTTGGTGCTCGATATTGTGGTGCTCCGGCCATTCAAGATAGATCAGCATGTTCAAGGTACGTTTAAGCCAGTTTATTGGCATAACGAACGGATTGCTTGTGGGTCATCGTTAGGTCTAGGTAATCAACGTAATGCCGGAACTTTGACCGCTTTGGCATTAAACGCAGACGATAAACTGGTTGGTATTTCTTGTAATCACGTGACTGGCGGTTGTAATACCGCCAGTGTCGGCACACCGATAGTGGTGCCAGGTATTCAAGATGTTAGCCCTGATCATCACGAGATTAGCGTGATAGGGCTGCACGATGCCACCGCTGCGATGAGTCAGGGCTTGCCGCAAGTGTTTGATATTTCTAACAATTCTGACGTAGCGTTTTTTGAGATAATTGCGCCAAAGTTGATCACATCAATGCAAGGCTACGGCGACACAGCATATGACACTCCAACTGCCTTCGCTCGCATCACCGAGGGACTCAAGGTTAAGAAGTGGGGGCGTTCTAGTGAGTTAACCTACGGAGAAGTGTCGCGTCTCGTACAAGAACCTGAATCAGTTGAGTATAATGTGGTCAGCTATTATGGCCCCACAAGCTCACAAATATTCAAAGGCAGCGTATATTTTAATTCGTTAATTGAAGTTGAATCGATCGGCATAGATCCTTTTTCGGCCGGCGGTGACTCTGGCGCATTGGTCGTGAGTGATGACGGTAAGGTGGAGAAAATAGTGGGAATTTTGATCGGAGGTAATACTAACAAAAGTTATGTGCTACCGTTAAAAGACGTGCTCAAGCGGCACAACATGCGCCTGCTCGGAGGCTACAATTTGTGAAAACCCTATTTTTAATTCGACATGCAAAGTCTAGTTGGCAAGACCAGGATTTGGATGATCATGAGCGCCCGCTGAATAAGCGAGGTGAGCGCGATAGCCTAACCATGGCACGCTACTTAGCTGAGCGAGATGAGTCGATCGAAGTGATTTACAGTAGTACCGCGATTAGAGCACTCGATTTTGCTCAAAACTTGAGTGACTTCACTGGCGTAACACTAATGCCAGACCTGACTTTTTACACCTTTGATGTCGACGAACTGCATGAAATACTGAAGCATTTACCTGAGCATGTAACGAATGTTGCGGTGGTCGGACATAACCCGGCCATCACCGAAGCGGTGAATAGATTGGCCGCGCAAGGTTACGACAATGTGCCTACTGCTGGAATCGTAAAAATGGAATGCGACATCGAAGACTGGTCGCAGTTATATGCAGGTTGCGCAGAGCTGCAATATTTTGTCTCGCCGAAAATGCTAGCCTAATTAGCGTGATCGATTTATTTTCTTTAAACCGTAATTGAGCAATATGTTTACTAAAGCAAAGTTTGTAACAGTGTCATTTGTGTTGTTGTCGTTAATGCTGGCAGTAATGCCAACAGCCGACGCTAAATCGCCGGTATGGAAGGTGAGCAAAGATGGCTATGTATTGTACTTGGGGGGAACTATTCACTTGCTCTCAGCCAGCGACTACCCTTTGCCTGAAGCTTTTGAGATCGCTTACGAGAATGCGGATACGCTTTGGTTTGAAACCGATATCGCAGCGATTAACTCGCTCGATACGCAGGCTCAGTTTTTGCAAGTGATGATGTATCAGGACGGTAGCACTTTATCGCAAGTGTTGAATCGCGACACGCATAAAAAATTAAGTGACTTTTTGGCTGAACGTGAACTGCCTATAGCCGCTTTTGAGACCGTTTCACCAGCCGGGTTAATGTCGACGTTAATGGCCATTGAGCTTACCAAGTTAGGGCTAATTGATCAGTCAGCAGGAGTCGATCTACATTTTGATCAGCGAGCGCAAAAAGATCAAAAATTGAAACAATCTCTCGAATCTGTTTCAGAGCAGCTAGCGTTTTTGCAGAATATCAATGAATTAGAGCCGAACCATTTTATTGCAACGTTTATCGATGAGCTTGCAGAGCTTCCGCAAGTCTGGCAGAGCTTATTGAGTGCGTGGCGAGACGGGAATCTTGAGCAGCTTGCGGCCGTTGGCATTGAGCCAATGAAAGCAGATTATCCTAGCCTTTACGAAGTGTTGCTGGTGCAACGAAACAACAATTGGATCGACGACATTGAGAAGATGCTTGTTACCCAAGACGTTGAGTTTGTGTTGGTAGGTGCCTTACATATGGCTGGAGAAACTGGCTTGCTCAAACAGTTGCGGAGCGCAGGTTATGAAGTTGAACAACTCGATTAGCAGTAATCGCGGTATTTTTCGGTGCGCTATGTTGGTTTGCGCGCTAATGCTCGTTGGTTATGGTAGTTCTATTAGCTCCCTGAGTTATGCGGCCGAGATCAAGAAATGGGTTGATGAAAACGGTAAAACACACTACGGCGAGCAAGCCCCAGCCGCGGTTGCGGTTGATCGTGTCGATGTTACGGTGAATGTTGTCGAGGCGGCAGCGGTGGACTCGGTGGTGCTATATAGCACATCGTGGTGTGGCTACTGCAAGCAGGCCCGCCGCTACTTGGCAGCAAATGGTATTGCTTACCGCGAGTATGACATTGAGCGAAACTTGGTCGCCAAACGGCAACACCAACTGGCCGGCGGTCGAGGCGTGCCGTTATTGGTTCGCGGTGATCAAACGATAAGCGGGTTTTCGCAATCTAATTACGACCGTTTTTTCGCACAGTGACAATGCGCTGGTCTAGCTGAGTAATTGTTACTCTTTGAGTTTGTAGCCAGTTTTAAAGATCCACGACACCACAATCAGGCAGACCGCAAGGAACACCATGATCATGGATAGACTGGTCCACACATTAACGTCGGATACCTCAAAGAAACTCCATCGAAAGCCGCTGACTAGATACACCACAGGGTTAAACAATGACACGGTTTGCCAAAAGGGAGGCAGCATGTCAATTGAATAGAAACTGCCGCCCAAAAATACTAGTGGTGTGATCACCAGTATTGGAATGATTTGCAGCTTTTCAAAACTGTCAGCCCAGAGCCCAATGATAAAGCCGAAAAGGCTAAACGAAATGCAAGTCAGCACTAGGAAAGTCAGCATCCAGAATGGGTGCTCGATGCGTAAATCAACGAATAAGCTGGCGGTAATTAGAATGATAACGCCAATTGCAAACGATTTTGTCGCGGCAGCGCCGACATACCCGATTAGTGCTTCAAAAAACGATAAAGGCGCCGACAATACTTCATATATGGTGCCATTGAACTTTGGAAAATAGATGCCAAAGCTTGCGTTAGAAACGCTTTGCGTCAGAATCGTCAACATCGTAAGTCCGGGCACAATAAATAAACCGTACGGCACACCGTCGACGGTTTGAATGCGCGAGCCGATAGCCGAGCCAAACACAATAAAGTACAGCGAAGTGGAGATTACTGGCGATGCCAAGGTTTGGAACAAAGTATTAATCGCGCGAAGCATCTCAGCGCGGTAAATCACACGGATGGCTGAAAAATTCATGCTGCGGTCTCCGCTATTGGTTCGTCTTGGTGTACTAAATTAACAAAAATATCTTCCAGTGAACTTTGCGTGGTGCGCACATCTTTGAGTGACATGCCGGCTTCGTTCAAAAGCAGCATTAGCTTGGTGATGCCGGTAGCGTCGGCAGTGGCGTCGTAAGTGTAGGTAAGCACATTGCCGTTGTCAGACAGGCTTACGTCGTAGTCGTTTAACGAGTCTGGCAGTCCATCTTGGGCTTGTTTAAATTCGACTACCAATTGCTTTTTGCCAAGTTTTTGCATGAGTTGCGTTTTTTCCTCAACGAGCAAAATTTCGCCACGTCGTATTACCGCCACACGGTCAGCGACTTCTTCGGCTTCTTCGATATAGTGTGTGGTTAAGATTATGGTGACTCCGGAGTCTCTTAAGCGGTTCACAATTTTCCACATATCTTTGCGCAGCTCGACATCGACCCCCGCAGTGGGTTCGTCGAGAAATAAAATGCGAGGTGCATGAGAGAGCGCCTTAGCGATTAGTACGCGACGTTTCATTCCACCAGACAGCATTCTTAATTGATTATCGCGCTTGTCGTACAGCGAAAGCTCTTTCAATATGCCATTAATATATTCTGGGTCGGGTTTGAGGCCGAAGAGTCCGCGCGTAAAACTCACGGTGTTAAATACCGTTTCAAACGCACCAAGTGTCAGTTCTTGTGGCACTAGCCCGATCAGCTGGCGTGCTGCACGATATTCCTTAACATTGTCATGGCCATCGACCAATACTTGCCCTGATGATGCGGACACAATGCCGGTGATGGTGGAGATTAGCGTGGTCTTACCAGCTCCGTTCGGACCTAGTAAGGCAAGTATCTCGCCACGGTGAATGTCTAAGTCGATTTTATTTAGCGCTGCGAATCCATTGTCGTAGACCTTGGAGAGCGCTTTAATTGATATAATGGGATCCATTGCGCGATTCTACGATGATTTACGGTTAGAAGGTACCGCTTAGATTGGGTTATCTTAGTCAAACCGTGCAGTTCAACTTTACTATTTAGAAATGATGCAACACTTCGAGGCTGTATGAGCAATAGGACTCTCTATATTTTTTCAATTTCGCATTATTGTGAGAAAGCGCGGTGGGCTATGGACTATCTTGGATTAGATTACGATGTTCAGCCGTTGATGCCTGGCAAACATAGTGTTGTCGCTAAGTCATTGGGCTTGGCGCGTGGGTCAATGCCTTTTTTGCGATTGCCGGAGCAGGTCATACAAGGTTCCGATAAAATCGTTGACTGGGCTGACTCGGTGACGAGTAGCGGGCGCTCATTGCAAAGTGACGCGCAGCTTGCATGCGACATTGAGCAGCGTTTAGATGACTTAGTTGGTGTGCATGTGCGCCGCCATTATTACTCCGAGGCTTTAGTTGAACATCCGAGCATTGTGTTGCCGGTTTTTTTGCGTGGACTGAGTTGGCTCGACAAAATTAAACTGCGCATGGCGTGGCCGATGATTTGCAAACGAATGATTAAATTAATGGATTTAGGTTCTAAGCAGGGTCAGGAATCACTTGAAATCGTACAACGCGAGCTTGATTGGTTAGACGGCTTATTATCTGATGGGCGTCAATTTTTAGCTGGTGGTAGTGAGCTGTCGCGCGCAGATATTACCGCAGCGAGTTTGCTAGCGCCCTATGTGTTACCACCTGAGCATAGCCAAAGCATGTATGTAAAGCTGCCGCCACGTTTGGCTCAAACCGCAGATCAATGGCGCTCTCGACCCATCATGCAAAAGGTGCTGTCATTCTATGCGCAGTTTCGCTAGCGTTGCTGTTGTGTATCAAGGTGACGGTTTAAATTATGCGTGACAGTCATGTCGATGTCGTTGTGTTGGGCGGTGGCGCCGCTGGCCTGTTTGCCGCGGCGACGGCCGCTCAGCGAGGGCGGCGAGTGTTACTGCTTGAGGCTAGCAATAAGCTGGGAAAGAAAATCTTAATGTCTGGTGGTGGTCGTTGCAATTTTACAAACCTTGAAGTTAATGCAGATAATTTTATTTGTCCGAATCCGCATTTTGTGAAATCTGCGTTAAAACAGTACACCAACTGGGATTTCATTGCGCTGGTCTCCAAGAGTGGCATTGACTATCACGAGAAAGGGCACGGTCAACTGTTTGCTGATCACTCCGCTAAAGATATTTTGGCTATGTTGGTTGGTGAATGCCAAGCTGCCGGAGTCCAGACTCAATTAAATACCGCGATAGTGGCGTTAACATACGATCAGTGCTACCACCTTCAGACAACCGCGCATACCTTGTCGGCTGACAGTGTTGTCGTTGCGACTGGGGGCTTGTCGATCCCCACGCTGGGCGGTGCGACTGGTTTCGGCTATTCGTTGGCGCGGCAATTTGGTTTGACAGTAAATCCCACGATACCATCACTAGTGCCGATGACGCTCACCGGTAAGTGGCATTCCTTTTCAACCGCGTTAGCGGGAGTTTCGTTGCCGGTTGTGGCATCGGTGGCCTCCAAAGGGTTTGCTGAAAGCTTATTGTTTACTCATCGTGGAATCAGCGGCCCAGCGATTTTGCAACTTTCTAACTACTGGGAGTTGGGCGAGTCCATCACGCTTGATTTGCTGCCGTCGGAAGAGGTCGACAGTTTATTGGCCGAGGCCAAGCGCCAGTCGCCTAAAATGATTATCAATACTCTATTGATAGAATATCTGCCCAAGTCATTGGTGCTGGCCATGCAGGAGGTCTGGTGGCCTCATAAGGCCGGCAAAACGCTGCACGAATTTAGCTTTGCTGAATTGAGTGAGATTGCTTTACACATTAATGCGTGGGACTTAACTCCGTCGGGTACCGAGGGCTACCGCACCGCGGAAGTAACGCGCGGTGGTGTTGATGTAGCTAAAATCTCATCTAAAACCATGCAAGTTCAGGGTCATCCCGGCCTCTTTTTTATTGGTGAAGTGTTAGATGTAACTGGGCATTTGGGCGGATTTAACTTTCAATGGGCCTGGTCTTCGGGTTATGTTGCTGGTCAGAACGCCTAGGAGAAAAATTGTGAACGCGGAATTTTACCAAGCCCAGATTCAAACGCTGTTGTCGATGGTAGACCAGAAAAAAGGTGACGAGGCTGAGTCAGTGCAACGACTGGCGGCGCAAGATTATCGTTGTGAGGAGCGATTAAGCCAAGAAAAAGCATTATTTCGACGTCTGCCTTTGCTGGTGGCGCACGAGTCCGAACTTGCTAATCACGGCGATTATTTAGTGCGAGAAATTGATGGTCGCTCTTGGTTGCTAACGCGCGATGCAGAAGGGCAAGTGCATGCGCTCCTCAACTATTGTCAGCATCGTGGCACCAAGCTGGAACACTCCAAAGCGGGCTGTAAGAAGCGTTTTAGTTGTCCATATCATGCCTGGACTTACGCTCTGGATGGAAGTTTGTTAGCCATTCCACGCGCGGATTTGTTTCCCAAGTTAGACAAGTCAGACAAGGCTCTAAAGCGCGGGCACCTTGAGCAAGCCTTTGGATTCCTGTGGTTAACGCAAGATCAAACTCAGCTTAAATCGGTACGCGAATTCGTTGGTGGTTTAGCGCCGGAGTTGGACGCTTTGGATCTCGGTTCGCATCATGTGTATTTTGACAAAACGAGACCGTTGCAAGCTAACTGGAAGTTTCCAATCTATGCATTCTTGGAGTCTTATCATATTAGTACCTTGCACCGGAACTCAATTGCTGAATTCTTTGTGCAAAACGTGGCGCATAGTGAGCGCTTCGGACCCCATATTCGCTCCTTCGTTCCGCGCAAAAATATTGGAGATTTAAACGGCGCGGATTTGGCTAATGTGACGATGTCAGAGTTTATAACACCGACCAATATTGTGTTTCCAAATGTCTGCATGATCGCGCATCCGACCAGCTACACGGTTATCACTATGTGGCCGGGCGAGAAGCCTGGTAGCAGTCTATGGCGACACATGTTGTTGGTGCCAAATAAGCCGAATAGTGAATCAGAGCGTGCTCATTATGATAAAACCATAGCGGTATTAGATGGCATTACGTATGAAAAAGAGGATTTTTGGGTGTCAGAGCAACTGCAGCAAGGGATTGATGCCGGCGCGATTGACGAGTTGGTATTGGGTACCAACGAATTGATGCTTAAGGTGTTCAGCGACACGATGGACGACTACTTAAACGAGTCGAAACAATAAGGCTAAATAGAGCGATATTGTAGTGACTTACCGCCGTCACTGATGTGGCTTTAACTTGAGTGTATAGGTTTTTGTTTGCCTAGCAGTACGTACACGGCGCCGGTTCCACCGTCGTTTGCTGGCGTTGAGACCACCGCAACCACGTGTTGATTTTTGCTTAACCAGCCAATTAACATGTTTTTCAAAACCGGCATGCGGCCAGCCGAATTGCGACCTTTGCCATGCACTATGCGCACCGCGCTAACTTTGTCGCGAGCACACTCATTAATAAAGCCATGAGTTTGCTGTTTGGCTTCGCTAACGATGAGCCCATGTAAATCCAGCTCATCTTGAATTGCATAGTCGCCGCGCCGTAACTTTTTAAGTAGACGAGTTGAGAAGCCCGCACGCAGAAACTTAAGTTCATCGCCGCTCTCAAAGCTAGCCGTTTCATCGGACTCCTCAAGCAACTCTTGCATGACTCGCTCATCATCCAAGAGTCGTTGTCGAGGAGTGGGGTCGGCCGGTTTGCGGTAAGGTTTGATCTTATCCTGTTTGAGCGGTCGTACGCCTAAGCCAAGCAGGCGACTCATGCTTTCGGGGTCGTCGTGCGATGTCATTGCGCTGTGTGACTGGTGTTACGTTCCGCGGTCGACTGAATTACTCTCTAGCCTTTAGGCTCGATGCTTTTAAGGTATTTGTCGGCGTCTAATGCGGCCATGCAACCCGAGCCGGCCGATGTAATGGCTTGTCGATAAACATGATCCATTACATCACCGCAAGCGAAAACACCAGGAACGCTGGTTGCGGTGGCATTACCGGCAGTTCCGCTTTGCACTGTTATATAGCCACCTTGCATGTCGAGTTCGCCTTTAAAAATGTCGGTGTTGGGGCTGTGACCAATGGCGATAAACGCGCCGTCTGCGATGATTTCTTTGGTGCTGCCATCTTTGGTGCTTTTAATGCGAACGCCAGTCATGCCCATGTCGTCGCCGAGGACTTCATCTAGGGTGTAATTCCACTCTACATTGACATTACCTGTTTTGGTTTTCTCATTGATGTGGTCGATTAAAATGGCTTCAGCGCGAAACTCATCGCGACGATGAATTACCGTCACTTCGGATGCAATGTTCGATAAGTAGAGGGCTTCTTCAACGGCGGTGTTGCCGCCCCCAACTACCACAACGGGTTTGCCGCGATAAAAGAAACCATCACAGGTAGCGCAGGCAGAAACACCTTTGCCCATAAAGGCCTCTTCGGATGGCAAGCCTAAGTATTTAGCGCTGGCACCAGTCGCTACGATCAGCGCGTCACAAGTGTAGACTCCGGAATCGCCAGTAAGGGTAAACGGTTTATTGCCTATATCCACGGTGTGAATGTGGTCGAAGACTATTTCGGTTTCAAAACGCTCAGCATGGCGTAACATGCGAGCCATTAATTCATTGCCATCCACGCCTTGATCATCGCCCGGCCAGTTGTCAACTTCGGTAGTTGTGGTCAGCTGGCCGCCTTGTTGCATGCCGGTAATAAGCACAGGATTTAGGTTTGCCCGAGCGGCATATACCGCAGCGCTGTACCCAGCGGGGCCAGAGCCTAATATGAGAACTTTGCAATGTTTGGCGTCCGACATGGGAAACTCTCCGATAAATAAGTTTGTGTGTGGTGAAACTGCTTGTAATTAAGCGAGCGATTTTAATGAATTTGCGGCACCATTGATAGCGAGCTGGCAAAATTAACCGGTACCGCAAAAACCAGAGTCTAACGAATCGTTAGGAATGGTGTTATTCGGATTTATTCGCGTTAGAATATGCGGCTTGCGAGCGATTCTATGCTAGTTGGGTTGGGGATTGGGTGAAAATGGTCACTCGTCACGCAACGCCGAATAGTTTGACGTTCCAGTTAGACGCAAACAACGTAGATATACGAGCATGCCACAGGCTAAACGAAAACAAATCAAAGAAACAGAGCAGGGGTTGTTATCACCGCGCGTCAAGGAATTGAGCTCGGAGATAGGCG
This sequence comes from Arenicella xantha, assembly GCF_003315245.1. Classification (NCBI taxonomy): domain Bacteria; kingdom Pseudomonadati; phylum Pseudomonadota; class Gammaproteobacteria; order Arenicellales; family Arenicellaceae; genus Arenicella; species Arenicella xantha. The sequence goes on from NZ_QNRT01000004.1 coordinate 93,856, forward strand.
TCGTTGTCAGCGCATTTTTGTCGATTTACGCACTATTGTCTTTGCTGACTTACAGTCCGCTTGATCCTGGTTGGTCGCACAGTGGCGGGTCGGGTCGCGAAGTCAGCAATCTAGGCGGCCAGTTTGGTGCTAATTTCTCCGATATGTTGTTGCACGGCTTTGGGTATATCTCATTTCTCGTTCCAATCATGATCTTGGCGATTGGAATCAACTATTTTCGTCATCGTCATAGCACAGAGGAGCCGTCCTATCTAAAGCGAGTATTGGTTGCCACAGGTTTTTTGATAACTGTGATGGGCGGCTGTGGTCTAGAGAATTTACATTTTAACCATTGGGCCGCTGACGAGCACTTTAATGCTGGCGGCTATCTTGGGGGCTGGTTAACCAGTGGTTTAGTCGAAATGTTTGGTCAAATTGGATCAACGTTATTGATGGTTACATTGTTCCTGATTGGGGTAACAATATTTTCCGGTTTATCGTGGTTCCGCTTAATGGACAATATCGGTGCGGGCATCTTCAATATGGTTGAGCGATTTCGTGATCAACGTGAAGAAAAGCAGGATCGTGAAATTGGCGCTAAGGCTCGAATTGTGCGGCAAGAGACGGTGACCGAGCTTAAAGAAAAAGTCAAAGTAGCACCGACGATTATGCCCAAAATCGCACCGTCCGCCGCAATAAGCGATGACAGCGGGCGCATGGAGCGAGAAAAGCAAGCGAACTTGTTTGATGCAATGCATAGTTCTAATGATGCGCTGCCGGCTTTATCGCTGCTAGATGCGCCAGAACCACAAGTGTTTGGCTACTCTGATGAGGAACTCAATGCCTTGTCAGTGCTGTTGGTAAAGAAATTAGCTGATTTTAATGTGCCCGTAGAAGTTGTGAGCGTGCACCAAGGGCCGGTGATCACTCGCTTCGAAATAGATCCGGCGCCAGGTATCAAAGCAGCCACCATTGTGGGATTAGCGCGCGACTTGGCTCGGGCGATGTCTACGATGAGTGTGCGAGTGGTAGAAAATATTCCAGGGAAATCGTATTTAGGGATTGAGATTCCGAATGAATCGCGTGAAATAGTGCGTTTAGTTGAAGGTTTGTCGTCGAGTCAGTTTGAAGACATGAACTCGCCGCTAGCCTTGGTGCTTGGTAAAGATATTAGCGGCAAAACGGTTATCGCTGACCTAGCGAAAATGCCTCACGTGCTGATCGCTGGAACCACTGGGTCGGGGAAATCAGTTTGTATTAACGCACTTATCTTAAGCCTGATCTACAAGGCGACAGCTCAGCAAGTGCGTATGATTATGATCGATCCAAAAATGCTGGAGTTGTCGGTCTACGAAGGTATTCCGCACTTATTGTGCCCAGTAGTCACCGATATGAGTGAGGCGGCGAATGCGTTACGTTGGAGTATCGTTGAAATGGAGCGCCGCTATAAACTGATGTCGGAATTAGGAGTTCGAAATCTTGCTGGATACAATCGTAAGGTCAAGTTAGCCGAAGAGTCTGGCGCGCCGATTCTAGACCCTATGGTACGTGAAGGGCAGGTAGCAGAGCCTCTGCAAGAACTACCTTGTTTGGTCGTTATTATTGATGAATTGGCTGATCTGATGATGTCGGTGGGTAAGAAAGTTGAGGAGCTGATTACTCGTTTGGCACAAAAGGGTCGCGCATCGGGTGTGCATTTAATCCTTGCGACCCAACGGCCGTCAGTAGATGTTATTACGGGTCTGTTGAAGGCTAATATTCCAACCCGGATCGCGTTTCAAGTATCGTCCAAGGTGGACTCACGCACCATCATCGATCAGATGGGTGCAGAGATGTTGCTAGGTCATGGGGATATGTTGTATCTGCCGCCGGGCACCAGTCTGCCCGATCGAGTGCACGGCAGTTTTGTGTCTGACAAAGAAGTGCATTGTGTGGTTACCTCACTCAAAGGTAAAAGCGAACCTGAGTACGACGAGAGTATTTTGAGTGCGCCCAAAGAGGTGAATGATGCCTTGCCGAGTGCGTTTCGTGACGATGCGGTTAACGATGATCCAGAAAACGACCCCCTTTACGATCAAGCGGTAGAATTCGTTACTCGCACGCGCAAAGCGTCCATATCATCGGTCCAGCGGCAGTTGCGAGTAGGGTATAACCGTGCGGCGCGTATGATCGAGACCATGGAGATGACAGGCGTTATCACCGCGGCTGAAGACAATGGTCGTCGTGAGGTGCTCGCTCCGCCTCCCGTGGAAGACTGAATAAATGAGAATTGAAAACATGTTAAATGTTCGTCAAGTGTTAGTAGTGCCGCTGGTGTTGGCGGTAGGATTTGGGTGGTCTGTTGTGAGCTTGGCTTCTGAGGCAATGTTGCGAAGCTTCTTCGCTGATGTCGATACTCTGCAGGCTGATTTTACACAACGAGTCACGGATGAAAGTGGTATGACACTCGAGTTCAGTTCGGGTGTTTTTTCGTTATCGCGGCCAGGTCGGTTTCGTTGGGACTATAAAAGTGATGATCCAGACCTCGAGCAAGGCATGCAAATCGTTTCAGACGGTGTTGCGATCACGTTTTATGAGCCTGATTTGGCGACCGCAACGATTCGCAGTTTCGATCAAGCGGTCCAGCAAGTGCCGACCATGGCGTTAGTGCAAGCGGGCGATCGACTCGATAAGCTTTTCACTATTGTTGACTACGGTTTGACCGATGGCCTGAGTTGGGTTGCGCTTAAGCCGAAAGATGAAAATGCAGGTTATCAGGAGCTGATGATAGGATTTAACGCCGGCAAGCTAAATACCATTGTGCTGACCGATGCGTTAGGCAATGAAACACGCTTAGTGTTGTCGAAATTACAGGCAAATCGAACCTTGCCTACAGGCACTTTTAAGCTCGACCTGTCGAGTGATGTCGACGTCGTCCAGTAGGCGTTTGGTCGCTAACTATATGTTTTATTTGGCAATAATGTTGGCCGGTGGTACTGGCGTTTTATTGCGATATTTGCTGACTCGGCTGACTGTTCATTTAGGATGGTCTGCGCTACCATTCGGCACAATTATTGCAAACCTCGTGGGATGCTTTTTAATCGGTTACTTATCTTGGGTGTTGGTGCACCGTTGGCCGGTTTCGCCTGAGACGCAAGTCGTTTTAACTACTGGTTTTCTTGGTGGGTTCACAACCTTTTCAGCTTTCTCTTTAGAGGCTTTGATGATGTTTGAGCACGGGGCTGAAGTTAAAGCATTTGCTTATATTGCGCTTCAAGTTATTCTCGGAATTTCAATGTGTTTGCTGGGTTTGATGCTGGCAAAACACGCCTAACTTATTTCTATAAAACATGATAGATCCACAATTATTGCGTACCGATATTCACTCAGTGGCAAGTGCCTTAAAGCTAAAGGGGCACGACCTAGATGTTGAGGCATACCAAGCGTTGGAAGCTCAGCGTAAGTCACTTCAAGTAGAAGCTGAGGAGCTGCAGGCGAAGCGTAATGCTCGCTCTAAAGAGATCGGCAAGGTTAAGGCGCAGGGCGGTGATGTCTCCGCCATTATGGCCGATGTGAGTTCGTTCGCTGAGCGCATGAAGCAAGCGCAGTCGGAGTTGGATGACGTTAAAGAACAACTCTTGGCGATTACCGATGTTATGCCGAATATTCCGCATGAGTCGGTGCCGGCCGGACGATCAGAAGATGATAATGTCGAGATTTCGCGTTGGGGCACCGTGCCAACGTTTGATTTTGACGTTAAAGATCATGTCGATTTAGGTGAGGCGCTTGAGGCCTTAGATTTTGAAACGGCTACCAAAATAGCGGGGCCGCGATTTGTGGTAATGCGGGGGCAGCTCGCGCGCATGAATCGTGCTCTAATTCAATATATGTTGGATACGCACACAACCCAACATGGATACCAAGAGGTCTATGTTCCGTATCTTGCTAATCAACAAAGCTTGATGGGGACTGGCCAGTTTTCCAAGTTCGGTGATCATGATTTATTTGCTACCCAAGCGGAAGATGGCTATTACCTGATTCCAACGGCCGAGGTGCCTGTCACCAATATTGTTCGCGATGAAATCTTAAATGCTGAGCAACTACCAATGAAAATGGTTGCGCATACACCGTGTTTCCGTCGAGAGGCAGGCAGTTATGGTCGCGATACGCGCGGCATGATTCGTCAGCACCAGTTCGAAAAAGTTGAGCTGGTTCAAATAGTTAAGCCAGAGGATTCTTATGCTGCGCTGGAACAGTTGACCGGCCATGCAGAAGCTATTTTGCAAGGCTTGGAGTTACCGTACCGTAAAGTAATTTTGTGTGGTGGCGATTTGGGTTTTTCAGCAGCCAAAACTTATGATTTGGAGGTCTGGTTGCCAGGTCAAGATGCTTATCGTGAGATTTCAAGTTGCAGTAATTTTGAGAGTTTTCAAGCTCGACGATTGGTTGCTCGTTATCGAGTTGAAGAAAAGAAGACTGAATTAGTGCACACATTGAATGGCTCGGGTTTAGCAGTCGGTCGTACCTTATTAGCAATTATGGAAAATTATCAACAAGCCGATGGGTCTATTGTGGTTCCAGAGGTGTTGCGTACTTACATGGGCGGGTTGGAGCGTATTGCCTAAATAGTAATAGGGAAGCTAATTAAGTTGTTCACTGAACTGGCTTTAACGGTTGGGTTTTCTGCGTCTGAGATTGTCAATCAGTGTTAAAAAACCGCTTTGCTGCCGAACAACTTCAATAAAACGCTCTAAATTGCCGTAAACTATTCATTATTCGAGCTTTTTGGTATGATCAACGGATAGGGGTGTTTTACGGCGTCTGGGTCAGGTTGTTGATAGCCGGAAAACAAGAGTGTCGTGTTGGGTTGTGGCTGTATAGGCTGCAGTTGATTCGCTGGGTTGGCGTTAATCGACTGAGAGTGACCTTGCAGCATTTTGTGTGTTTTGAAAAAATATAGGCCTTCTATGGTGACTTTGTATTCAAGGGTGTTTTCGATGAAAGCGTCTGTGCGGTTGGGCAATGAAAATCAAGTCGAGGTGTTCCGAGTGACGCCTTGGTTTCGCGCATGTCTGCGTAATTCAGCTGGATTAGCTAAGCGAGCTTGCTTAATGTTGGCCGTGGTGCCCGCATTGGCTGTACCATTAGCTTCTGCGCAACAAACGCCGCCAGTGCTCAATGATGATGGCTATAAGGTCAAACCTATTGAGGAGAGCGAGTTTGACAATGACAGTGACTACTTTGTAAAAGGTTGGCAGCAATCGGTGCCTCGTCAGGATTATGAGGATACTGAGTTCGGCGCGCTTATGTACAATGAAGCAAGTACTCCGACACGCCTCGAAGTGTTGCGCTTGTTAAGCAAAGATACACCATCAATATTGGTTTTTCTTACTGCCGTATCGATGGGCCTCGACGTTGAGACAGTTCTGCAAGCTGCTGCTCGATATCAACCGAATAAAGGGCGTGATTTGGCTGCGTCGGCCGTTGAAATTTTACCGCTCATCCCCGATGCGCCTCAGTATGTTTACAATACTTACGAATTGGATGACCTCGAACGAGACGATGAGACGCAGCCGTACTCTGTTGCCGAGGTTATGGAACGTTTTTTTGACGATCGACGTGTGCTCGGGCCGGCGCCGGACTGGATTGAAGGTCAGTATCACTTTCTAGCTTCAGCGGCCGAGTTAGTTCGTTTACGCGAGCCCAAAAAAAATATCAGTTGGTACAAGTCACGGTCCACTCAAGATGTCTCGAGTCGCCCGATATTTATTTCGCTATATGAAGAAAATGGTTCGGTGTTGATTGATAGTCAGCAACGGATTGAGCGCGCGTTAGCGGCCGATAAAAATGCGATGGTGCCGGTGGTGTTTATATTTAATCGGGTGAACGAACGTTCAGCTGATGAGTTAGGTGAGGAATATCCGGCCACAATTCAAGGCGTTCAGCGCGCATATATGGAGCGTGGCCTGATGTTAACGCCTGCCCCTGAGTGGGAGACCGGTGAATATCATATCGCAGCGGATATCGATGAGTTTTATGATGTGTTCGATATTCCTGAAGAGCAGGATTTTGAACCTGAAGCATGGCAAACATTATTAGCCGAAGCCGAAAATTACTCTGTCACTGATACTTCACTCATTGCCGTTATTATCGGCTCTGGTGATGGCGAAGGTGAAGGTAGTTCGTCAGGTTTACTAAATGAAACCAGCCAATATGCCACTTGGGACGACCCGCGTAGCGAGGAAGCTTTTCCGTATGTGGATCCGAGTGATGGTTCGCCGATGACTCTAAAAGCAATTGTTGGTAAAGGTATTATTCTAAATCGTCCAGATTTGGTTGCGGCCCTTAACGCCTTGGGCGTCGAGGAATTGCCGATTGTGTTTTATTACATTGATAATAATCGTGTGAAACCGTTTCTTAAGCGACCACAGGTGCTAATCGATTCGATTACCGGTAACGCAAGAATCCCTGGCCGCTTCAATGGCGGTGGCGGAATTTCGCCTCCTCCGCTATGCGCTTCACCTCCTTGTACTGAGCGACCATAAGACACCAACATGATTAGTAATAATGTTTTTAATGGCGCATCTGAGATGACCCTGCTCAAACTAAAAGTAGCTTCTACTATGATAATTAATCGAGTCACCTGCGCCACGCTGCTAAGTGTTGGAATTGGGTTAACTGGGGTATCTGCGGCGTCGGCACAAGTAGCGTCAAAAGGTTTAACGCCGGCGGCGAATACGTACCGTTCGTATCAAAATGCATCGATCGTTCGTGATAGTGGTTTGAGCCAACCGTTAGATTTGCTGAATGACTTTTATCCGGCGGTTGCGGTAACGGTATCGGATCATGACAACGTTCGGCGTCGACCTGACTTTCAGGAAGAAGATCTTAAGATCACGGTAGATCCGAGTTTGGCCTACAGAACCAATATCGGACGCCACCAGTTTTACGCTGCCTACAATGGTACGTTTACTTTTCATCAAGACATCGAACAAGAAGATGCTGAATCGAATGGCCTGTTTGCGAAAGCTGGTTTGGATTTAAGCCGCCGCTGGGACCTGGATTTATTCGGTGGTTTCGGAGAATCTTTTGAGGAGCGTGGACTATCCGGTGGTCGTGATTTCTTTCTATTTGATGCTGACAGTTTAAATGCTGGCCCAGAGGAGTTGGAATATAAATCCTTTGGCGCGGACTTGGCCTACGGTCGTAAGCTTGGAGTATTAAAAGGCGTGTTAGGGTTTGAGCGTGTCGAAACAACCTTTGATAGCGACGATCAATTGCTTCGTCAAAGTGCGCGAGAGCGTGATCGCGAAAGTGATTCCGTGCACCTCGACGTTGATTGGCAATTCGGTGCTCGAACTTCATTGTTTGGTCGCGTGCAATACACTGAAACGGACTACATTAGTATTTTAAACACGCTTGATAGTGAGCAAACTGATTACCTTATTGGGTTACGTTGGAAGCCATCGAGTGCGTTAAGTGGTGTGCTTGGTGTCGGTCAATCAGAAAAAGATTTCGTTGATCCTAATGTTGAGGATTACGATAGCGACACCTATTATGCCAACCTGAATTATTCTCTGAGTGCGTTTTCGAATATTCAGTTAGCGGCATCTCGACAAGTCGAAGAGCCGGGTGACGCTCAGTCAAGTTACTACGAAACTGACTTTGTTGGTGTCGGCTGGACGCATAGTCTCTCACCTCGTTGGGTTGTTGATGTCTATTCAAAATGGGGCGACGACGACTACAATACCGGTCGTAAAGATAATTTTACCGATTGGGGTATTGGCGTTGACTACCTCTGGCGTAGCTGGTTAACCGCCGGTTTGTACTACGGTGAAATCGAGCGTGAGTCAAATTTGTCTGATGTGGATTATCAAGACGCCTATTTCGGATTGCGCTTGAAGTCAGACTTGCGGTCGTGGTTCGGTGGCTCAAAACAACGAGAGATCGAGCCCGCCTCGTTTGATTACCCCAAAAAAACTGGCCCGAGTCAGTAATCGTAACTGCCACATAGGCCATGTTGCCACTAGATATTAAATGAGCCCACTAATGTCGACTCAATAATGATCTAGTTTGCTGTTTCGGTGGTGTAAGTTGCGGTGCCTCACGGCGTTGTGCATGGCTCAGGGCGCTATTGTTTGCGTTCAGTTGTTAATCGCGCCGGCTCTGACGCCGAGTTTTGTAATCTGCTTATGTTAGTAACATGAGCTAAGAAAATGTATAGGTATCCAGTGTTTCAAGTGGTGCAATCTCCAACTCTTCAACCTGTCTTACGTGCGACGGTGCTTTATATAGCTCGGCTGTTTTTAGCGCTTGGTATATTGGCGCTGATGCCAGCGCAGGCGCACGCTCAACAAGCACCTGAGATTAAACAGATCGAACTGTTGTCCGTTTATCTGACCAAGCCGTATCAAAAAATTGCTGATGTGCCCGCGAGTGCTAAGCAAGTGTTAGTGTCCGCGGGGCGTAAATGGAGCTCGATACAATTCACTGAACCGACAGTGCCTGGCTGGATTAGCGAAGACTATGTCCGTACTGAGGGCAATGTCGCCACGGTGGCTGCAGACATTTTAAATGTGAGGCTCCGGCCTAGTTCGCAGTCACGGGTTATGTATCAGCTTGAAAATGGCTACCAAAGTAGCATTCTCGGAAGATACGCAGGCTTTCTGCAAGTATTGTTGCCCGCCGATTTTACGGTGGCCGTTCGAGAAGGACAGGCGAGTGATGCTGAGTCAGGCGAAACAGTAAAGGCGAATGCGTCGAACGTTATTAACCGTACTCAAGCTGACTTGTCGAACACCGCCAAATCGCCTGCGAGTAAGCCTACCTTCAATGCGGGTTCACACCGAATTGCGCCAGGCGATGCAATTTCGCTATTGGTGTTTGGTGAACCCGATTTAAGTATTCAAAATGTGCGTGTTCCGCAAAATGGTCAAGTCTCGTTTCCGTTGGTCGGGCCAGTGACTGTTGCCGGTAAAACCACGGCGATGATTGAATCCGAAATGGAGAAATTATTAGAGCAGGGCTACGTTAAAAACCCTCGATTGTCAGTCACAATTTTTAGCTATAGGCCTATTTTTATCCGCGGTAGCGTTAACTCTACCGGCGCGTTTCCATACACCGAAGGGTTGACTGTCGCTAAGGCTATTGCGTTGGCTGGTGGCAGTAAGGCCGCCGCTAAGCAAAATGGAGTTAGTATTCTCCGTGATGGCGCCACCATCGTCGAGGATCTAGCCATTGACAGCACATTTGAAGTTGCGTCTGGAGACGTAATAAGTGTGACAGAAGAGTATGGCCAAGCTGGTGAATCATTTATCTATATTCACGGTGAGGTACAACAGCCTGGTGAATATATCTATCGCCGCGGTTTGACGGTTGAGAAAGCCATTGTATTAGCCAGTGGCTTTAGTTTGCGGGCGTCGAAACGTAAAGTATCGATTACTCGTTATGCTGGGACGGAAGAAAATGAAAAGCCCACCGAAATGAAACGAGTTGAGCTATTTACCCCGGTCGAGCCTGGTGATGTGATCAACGTGGGCGCAAGTTGGTTCTAACTATATGAGCTCAAATTTGAATAGTAACGTTAGCGCTAATCTGTCTGCTGAAGACACGGTAAAAGAATTTTTTGGTGGTGGTGCTGGAGCTGCGACGACCTCCGATTCAGATGCTTTATCTGTATCGCTGGCTAATTTGTGGCAGACGATTCATGAGAATCGTTGGGGAATTATCCTGTTTATGATCGCCGGCTGTCTGGCCGGTGTATTTAAGGCGGTATCAGAAACCCCAGTATATCAAGCACGCCTGACGATGGCGGTTGAGCCGAGTTCGTCTAGAGGCGGTCAAAGCAATGTGTTTGACCCGTTTGCATATCGTTTTTACGAGACCCAATACGAATTATTAAAAAGTCGTTCGGTGGCCGAGCGAGTGGTTGATCAGTTACAGTTGGTCGAGCGTGAGTCGGTACAATCTTTATTGCTATCGCCCAGTATTTTTCGCTCACTGACACGTGAGTTTACGCGCTTGACTGGTATTTCTTTAGTGGATGAGCCGAAAGTTCCTCAGACTAAAATTGACTTAACGGCTAAAGAGAAAGAACAGAAGCGTCGCTGGTTGACCGGTATCATTCAGTCTGGGGTTAGTGTTAGTGGTGGCGAAAAAACTAATTTGGTGCAGGTGTCGTTTAGATCGATCAATCCTGATTTTGCGGCTGAAATAGCCAATGAGCTAGTCAGTGCCTACATCGATCTAGGTTTAGATTCACAGTTAAGCCGGTCTCAGCAAACCACGCAATGGTTATCGCAGAGGATTGATGGTTTAAAGGTAAGTCTGGATCAGGCTCAGTCTAATTTGCAGCGCTTTTTAGTTGAAGAAAACTTGCTCGATTCCAGCCGTAGCGCTCAAATTACCACCTCTGAACTACAAACGCTAAATGCCGAATACAATGGTGCACGCGCCAAGCTAGATGAACTTGCTAAGCGGTATGGCGCGCGTCATCCCAAAATCACTGAAGCGCGCGCAGAGATGTTAGCGGCTAAACAGCGCCTCGATAGTAAATCTCGGTCTATTTCCTCCAGTCGAGAGAAACAGGTTGAGCTGGCTCGTTTAGAGCGAGATGTGCAGGTCAACCAAGAGTTGTATGAAGCGTTTTTAGCAAAATTTAAGGAAGCTGATATTTCAGCTTCTGGTTCACAGGTCGCCAGTGCCCGTATTGTCGATCGAGCATTGCCGCCAAGTGGGCCGATTTACCCACAGAAAAACCGAATTATTGTGATGTGGACTCTCGGTGGCCTGATGTTCGGTATTATGTTGGCCTTTTTAAGGCAGCAGTTGGATTCGACGTTCAAGACCGGTCGAATGCTTGAGGAAAAATTGGGGCTTCCTTTGTTTGGAATTCTGCAGTCATTAGGTAAGGATACCAAAGCAGTAGAGCGCCACTATCTGGACAACAAACGATCCGTTTTCTCAGAATCGATCAACCACATACGCACCGGGATAACTTACAGTAACGTCGATAACCCGCCGCATGTAATGGTGGTTACTTCGTCGGTGCAGAGTGAGGGTAAAACAACCTTGGCGTCGAATCTTGCCTTATCTTATGCGCAACAAGGAAAAACCTTGCTAATTGATGCCGATTTACGACGCCCTAGGATCAAGCATATTATCGAGACCGATACGCCTTATGGCTTGGTCGACTATGTCGCAGGCATGGTCGAGTTGTCAGACTGTATTCGACAAGATAAAGACGAAAAAAATCTGTTTATTTTGAATTCGGGCACGACTCCTCCGAACCCATTAGAACTTCTTGCTAGCGATCGGTTTCGTCAAATACTGCAAGACTTGCGGGGGCGGTTTGAGCACATCATTATAGATACAGCGCCAGTACTGCCAGCTAGTGATGCCGTAGTATTGGGTCGCTTAAGCGACGCATTATTAATGGTCGTGCAATCTGATAAGACTACTTTTCACATGGCACGCGATGCAGTTAAGCGGTTGAATGCAAGTCGGGTTCCGGTGGCTGGGCTAATACTGACTCAAGCTAATATTAAAAAGGCTCATTCGTCTTATTATGGTGGTTATTACGGCTACGGTGCTTATGCATACGTCGAAGATTCCGCTGCAAAAGAGAGTTAAGCAGGTATAGCTATTAGACAATGGCAGACTCCCCAATAGCGACCAATCGATTGGTGAAATCTGCGTCTCTGATCATCGGCTTATGCGCTTGTAGTTGGCTGGCTTTTAGTGCATTCGCGGCTTATACGAGTTTCGCATCGACTGATGTTGGCTTAGTTAACTCCTATATGAACCCTTATGTGGTGAATACCCCTGATGTTGTAGACCAAGCTAGGATGCTCGAGCTTGATCAGCAGTTGGGCTTTATGGTGTGGGCGAGTGAGCGCCGCGAGCTTGCTGCTGAACAGTCTAATGTGCTGCGAAAAATGCTAAATGAGCAGCCTTTCCGTTACGCACTGTGGCGGCGTTTAAGTTTTGCAGAGTTAGATGCTGGTAGTGCAAACGAAGAATATGCATTTGCTGTAAAGCGTGCGCTAATACTGGGTAAATGGAATTTGAAGGAACGTTTGGCGCTTCTTCATCATTGTGTGGTTAATTTTGCGGCGCTAGAAAACGTGTTACCGAATATGTGTCGGAACGAGCTACTGAATATACCTACAGAGACGCACCGCGGTACTGTTTTGGGGGCAGCCGGAGTATCTCTCGACCAGCTAAACGCGGCATTTACCATGGCCGGCGTTACCAATCCTTATACTCAGTAATGCAAAAGTCAGCGTACGGGAAACTAAGTATCTGGTCTAAAGCCCTTAATGCCGGGGTTTGGTTTGGCTATTTAGCCATGTTGTTGACTGCGTCATTTATCCAAGACTTTTTTGATTCTACGTCTTGGATGGCTTTCAGTGCCGCCTTCTATCTGATTTGTATGCTCCAATTGATGCTGATATTGCTCGGGCTGCAACATAACCGTCGAGCGTTGCTTGCTGCTAAGTACATGCTTGCGGTGCTTGTGCTTTCGTATTTGTGGCTGTGGCTACAGACATGGGTGCCTTACAGTACTTACGCGCAAGAGCTTTTGTTTGGTATAGATAGCTCCTTAACTAGCAGTGTGTCCTGGTTTGCGCCAGACCTTACCTGGAGCGTTGTTCCTGAACAAACTCAATTGTTGTTGATGAGTGAACTGCTAGTTGGCAGTTTTTTCCTGCTTACACTTAGCTTGCTCACGACTCAGCGGCGGCTAAATCAGTTGCTAATGACATTGGCGCTGGCCGTGCTTATACACGCTACGGTGGGTATCGTGGCAAAATATAGTGATGTGTTTTTAATGGATACGGCACAGATCGACGGTCATTACAGCGCGGCTCGTGCATGGTTTATTAATCGCAATCATTTTGCCAGTTTCATTAGCTTAAGCATGTGCGGGGCACTCGCTTTGCAATACAAACTGTGGATGTCATCGAGCGATAGCCGTATTGGATTGGTGTTGTTGAGACAGCTTGCCTCGGGTCAGTGGCTTTCGCTGCTGTGTCTGGTCCTTGGATTGGTCGCACTTTTATTGTCGCAATCGAGGGCGGGGTTCTTTGGGTTTTGCCTTGCGTTTACGTTAGTGCTAATGGTCTCGGGTGGTTTTAAAACCATACTCGCACAACATAAAAAGGCGCTTATTGGCGTGTTTATCGGAATCGGAATACTCACTTTCTATTTTGGCTTTGAGTTGTTATCTCGCGTTGATTTTCGTGTTCTTTCTTTAGGTGAGCGTGGTGAGCAATGGGCTACCACATTGGCTGTTATTAAGCATGAGTGGCTGCTTGGATATGGTGGAAATAGTTACGCTACGGTATTTCAAATGGTTAGGGGTAATGAAGAGTTGCGACCGCTAATTTATAACCAAGCACATAATGAATTTTTGCATATTTGGCTTGAGCAAGGGTTGGTAGGTTTGATCCTGTGGAGTTCGGTGATCGCACTCTTGCTAATTCGAGCTCTGCATTTGCTTAGAATAGCCACGAGTCCAGTGATTCGCAGTGCGGTGATTGCGGGCTTGGTGGTGGTGGTTGCGGCACTAATGCAATCATTCTTTGACTTCAATTTACAGATACTCTCCATCAGACTGTACTTCTTTGTAATAATGGCCATGGTGTTTGCTGCACCATCGATAAAATATCGATCGTCTCGGAAAAAACGAGTACGAACGGAGCCACGTGACTGACTTAAACTTGATTAGATTATGACAAAAAAAATACTTGTTACTGGCGGAGCCGGATTCCTTGGCTCACATTTATGTGAGCGGTTATTGGATGCCGGCCATGAGGTCTTGTGCGCAGATAACTATTACACAGGCAACAAGAGCAATATATTGCACTTAATGGAGAATCCTCGTTTCGAGTTGATGCGGCACGACGTAACCTTTCCGCTGTATGTGGAGGTTGATGAAATCTATAATCTAGCGTGTCCTGCGTCACCGATTCACTATCAGCATGACCCTGTCCAAACCACCAAGACCAGTGTGCATGGGGCGATCAATATGTTGGGCTTGGCCAAACGCGTAGGTGCTAAAATATTGCAAGCGTCTACCAGTGAGGTATATGGCGACCCTAGTATTCATCCGCAAGTAGAGTCTTATTGGGGCAATGTTAATCCCATCGGCATACGCTCTTGTTACGACGAAGGCAAACGCTGCGCCGAGACCTTATTCTTCGATTATCATCGTCAGCATCAATTACGTATAAAAGTGATGCGTATTTTCAATACTTATGGCCCTCGAATGCATCCTGATGATGGGCGAGTCGTATCTAATTTTATTGTGCAGGCATTAAAAGGTGAACCGATTACGATTTACGGCGATGGGTCTCAGACTCGGTCATTTTGTTACGTCGATGATTTAGTTGAGGGCATGATTCGGTTGATGGCAACGGGTGACGAAGTTACTGGCCCGATTAATATTGGTAACCCCAACGAATTTACTATTATGGAGCTTGCTAAAGCGGTTATTGCCGAGACCGGTACAGAGTCTAAGATTATTCAACTCGATTTGCCAAGCGACGACCCTAAGCAACGTAAGCCAGATATTTCACTCGCTGAGTCAGTTTTAGGGTGGGCTCCAACAGTAGAATTGGAAGCCGGCCTACAACACACTGTGGCCTATTTCCGATCACTGCTTAATGCTTAACTTGTGAGGCAAGTGGTGGTATTTAGGTTGTGGAATAAATAATGGCTGGTCAGCCCTGTGACGTGCAATTATTGCGTTGTTTTCGAAGTGACTTTCGTATCAGCATGGACGTCTATGCGGACTCTTTGGGGGATGCCTTACTATCGTTAGGGCATCGTGTTGATCATTTTGTGCCGAGCTCTCGACTAGAGCGGTTTTCTAACAATCGACTGCTGATGCGTTACTTGCGCTACGTTCACTATCCGCGGAGTATTGCCTCGGTGAGCGACGAATCCCCGGCGATTCAACACGTGGTTGATCATGGCTACGCCCATCTCTTACCGCGACTTAGTGCTGCTGTAAGAGTTTGCAACGTGCATGACCTTATCCCGATGTTGCAGTGGAAGGGGGCAATTGAGGAAAGCTTGTCACTTCAGCAGGCAACCTCAGTGAATCCGCGTCGAGCTCGAAAACCAGTGTTAAACCTACACTCCTTATCGTTTTTGCGGCGCTATGATCACCTCATAACGATTAGTGAGAGCTCGGCCATAGATATTCAAAAACATTTGGCTATACCCGCATCTAAAATATCAGTCATTCCTCCGGTTTTGAGCCCAGAGTTTCAACCCGCAGGTGGATCGGAAATTGACCGTATTCGCAAAAAGTATGGTTTAGCAAAAGATCGCAAATGGGTAATGTTGAGTGGTCGTGAGTTTTACAAAAATCATCCAACAGCATTGGCTGCGATAAAACAACTAAAGGCTCGTACTCAGGCACCCATTTCTATAATCAAGACCGGATGGCAGTCTGAAGAGTTTTCGCAACAGCTTAGTCAGGCTGGCCTTACTGATTGTACGCATTCGGTGCACATCGCTAAGGGCGATATGGCTGGGATCTATAGCGCGGTTGATTGCCTGCTGTTCCCATCATTATATGAGGGCTTTGGTATGCCGGTGGCCGAGGCGCTGGCCTGCGGGACCCCTGCGGTTGTTTCAAATCGCGCATCATTGCCTGAAGTTGCTAAGCCCTTACTTCACGGCGTAGATGCATTTGATATCGGTGCAATGGTTGATGCTTTGGAGCAAGCACTGTTTGATTTGCCGTTTAGAGATACGATTGCGCAGCAAGGCCCAATTGAGATGCAACGTTATGCGCCAGCTAATATTGGTGGTGCGGTTAGCCGCTTGTACAGACAGCTGCTTGACGCTAAACGGGCCTCAGCAATCTAGCCTTAGCGCTTTGATTGACTTGATAATATGATGCATCAGTTAACGGGTTTGGGGGAAATTTGAGTAATATTTCAGTGGTGATTCCAAGTTACCAACGAGCAGAAATTGTGTTGGACACAATTGCACTTTTGTTAGATCAAGTGGTGCCAGCCGACGAGATAATTATTGTAGATCAAACCGCGTATGCGAACTCAGATCGGTTTGCAAAGGAGTTAAGGCAACTTGATCTGGATGGGAAAATCAGGTGGATTCGTTTAGACCAACCATCTATTCCACATGCAATGAATGTTGGCCTAACAAGGGCTAAATCGGACTATGTATTATTTTTGGATGACGACTCGAGCTTTAAGCCTACTCTGATCCAAGCTTATTGTGATTACCTTGACCAAGAGGACGTGGTTGCGGTTGTTGGGCAGGTGGTTCAACCTTATGAAGTTCCCACAGAATTGCCCTTGAGCTACCAAGCGGGGAGTGGAATCTATCGCGATCTTAGCTTTAAGTTTTACGCTACAGAAGATCGCTGGATTCATAATTGCATGGCTGGAAATCTATTAGTTGATAAGCATCAAGCGCAGCAAGCCGGTGGTTTTGATCAGCAATTTGAAGGAGTTGCTTACCGTTTTGAAACAGAATTTTGTCGTCGTCTAATTCGTCATTCTGGACAGGCCTTTTTGTTCGGATCTAAGGCTTCAATTGATCATTTGAAGTTGGCTAGTGGCGGCACTCGTTCAAAGGTTCGGAATTTTCTTACTTCGAGCAGCCCCGTTCACAGCCAAGGGGACTACTATTTCGCGCTCCGCGAATCGCAGGGAATTGAGCGTTGCAAGTATATTGCAGTGCGCTTTTTCGGATCGATTATTGCTCGCTTTTACGTGCGTAACCCATGGTGGATTCCGGTACGTTTAGTGGGAGAGATGAGAGGTCTCGCGGTAGCGTTGCGTAAGCATTGGCAATCACCTATTTATCTAATAGCGGACGAGTGAGAGTCAAATCAATGCGATACAAGGGTGTTAATTTTTAATCGCAGAGAGAGCTGCGAGTAGCCCTTGAACATCTTCTTTATAACTCCAGGCATTTATCTTTGCTAGGCTGCCTTGCCCCATATCGCGTAGGCGTTGAGGGTTCGCAATCGCCTGTGCTAATGCGGTTTCCAATGCCTGTTGGTTGTTCGCATCAATTACCCAGCCATTGTCACCATCTGCAACTAAATCGCGTGCTGCGCCGACCTCATCGGTGGTAATGATTGCTTTCGCAAAATTCATCACTTCATTAATAACTAGGCCAAATGGTTCGCGCTCGGATGGAAGCACGAATACATCGCAAGCGGCCATAACCTCAGGTAGTTCTGTCTGGTTCTTAAAACCCAAAAGTTTGACTTGATGGCTTAAGTCTTGATTCTTGATGATGGTTTCGATGTTGTCTCTATCGGCGCCGTCACCGACTAACCATAACTCCGCGTGCTGGCGAACTTCTGGCGCTAAATTGGCAAAGGCCTGAACTAGCATTGGGGCGTGTTTCCTAGGTATAAACTTAGATGCATAGAGAATGATGCATTTATCTTGCTGTTTTGATAGGTCCGCTGGCCGTGGAAAAGACTGGAAGAAATCGTTGTTTACGGCATAGGGTGAAAAGAACAGCTGTGAATCTAGGGCGCCGTAATGTTGATAGTAGTCGCGGTTGTCAGAGCTAACCCACATAAGTCCATGAGCGAGTTTAACCAGCTGGCGGACAAACACATCTTTTAGCAGCCCCTTTGGCGAGCTTGTCAGATTTGACTCTCCTCGAAACAATAAAGGTAGTTTGCGAGTTTTACAGAACCAGATGACATACATGAGAGCTAGGTTGTTGTAGCCATGAATCCAGACAGCATCCCATGTGGATTCAGTTAGAGCTCGTTTAACACTCGCTATGCGAACGCTTGGGTTGGTGAGTGAGAATTCCCCAGGATTAGTCTTAGCGGGCAAAAATACGTGTTTGTATCCATCGGTGAGTGGAATATCCCATTTTATTTGCGTATTAAACCCTTCATCATGATAGGCCTCGGTGGATTGACCACTCAAAAAATATACAGTTAAATCAATCTGTGGGTGCTCGGCGATCTCTCTCAATAATGGGGCTTGATATTGAATGGGGTGAGATACGAAGTAGGCGACGCGGTGCGGTTTCATGAAAATATCTTGTCTGGCATTTGCGTGAGATGATAGTTGGTGGCTTTACTGCAAAATCTGCCGGCGAGTACTCTATTAACTGTAACTAGTGAGTGGGAATCTATTGTCCACCTTCTCGATGTGTACATTTTCCCATGAAAGTGAACCTGTTGCGATCAAAATGGGCTATTGGGCCTAATGAATACTTCCTAAGAGTATTCGGTATCAACGCTATTTTTAGTTTAGCTCTCTGTGGGAAGTCCAATCATCTCGATGCAAAAAGTCTTTTTATTGGAGACAATAAACGATAAACCACTCGAATTACTCTAGGCGGGGTGCGGTAGATACTCATTTGGAGGAGCGATTTCTTCTGGTGTCTGTCGCTAATTGTAGGTATCAACATATCAAGCTTTTGCAAGACGCATTGTTTATACAGAACCCACAAAAAGCCGTTAACTTGATTTTCTAGCGCTAAATTATCTAAGCCTTTATCAATGCAAAGCTGATAAATCTTAAATATCGCTTTGATCTTATGCTCGACGTAACGAGTGGTGTTTTGAGTTTGGCCTATGCCATGTGGGGTTAGGATCCTTGAAAAACCTACTTGGGGAAGATGCAAGACATTGTCATTGGATTCCATTGACAACATCAGTCGAAAGAAATATTCAGACTCTTGCCAACAACCCAAGTCTTCGTCCCATCTTTCACCGCTCTCAGAGAGGAACGTACGTTTAAACATAGGCATATTGGTATTCAGGCCAAATGTAAATTCGTCGAACTGATTATTCACAATCGCGGACAAGTTACTATGAGCAGCCTCAAGTTTTAGGTTGCTATCGCCATTTAAGCAGCCATCAGTGTAAACACAGCTAAGTCGTTCATCGGTTTGAAACGCATCAACGCTAATTGCTAGCTTGTCGTTCATTAAAAAATCATCGGCATCCAAAAACTGAATATATTTACCTGACGCTAGATCAAGGCCCAGATTTCTAGCCGAATTGCCTCCGAAATTGGCCTGGTGGCTTATTTTAATAAGAGGCTGATATCTATTTTGCAGCTCAGTCATTAACAGCGCGGTGTTATCTATAGATCCATCATTGACGATGATGATTTCAATATCTTTGCAGGCGTCTTCAAAAACGGATTCTACTGCGCGAGTTAGGGTTGCATCACAATTGTAAGCAGGAATAATAACGCTCACCATCACATGTGTCTCTTTTTCAATTGCCATAGCGTGTGGACTGATTAATTCATTGGCCTAGGAAGGTGATGTCTGCGTACTTTTTGTCGGTTCCTGAAATTTTGTAATCGAGCTGGTATTCCGAAGACCACTGCTCAAGAATTTTGGTCTCATCAGCGCGCTGACAGTCATCCAATAAAATCGTAGAGCCTTTTTGCAACTGCTTGTGCATTATCGGCAACAAACCATATCGACCTCCTTTGGTTGAGCCTGGGGGGCCATCACAAACAACCAAAGAGTAACTCCCATTGTCGAATTTTCTCTTGTCATACCAATCAAATTTTTGGTAGTTCGTTAGTGGAACATGAAGAACTTTACAATTAGTAAATCCAAAGTCACGGAGAACTGAGTCTAATCGTTCCGCCCATTGAGACACGTGTTCTAAAGCCAGTAGTTGAATTGAGGAGGATTGTGTCACCGCAGCCATCACTAGTGTGGTAATACCGGAGCCACATTCCAAGATATTTGAATTGCTCTTTAATGCCGCTGCAGCACAAGCTTGCAAATATCGACTGTCAGCCGACCAGTCAGGGTTCCCCCATCCATAGATTATGCGATCCATAAGCGCTCTCGAAGCATCGCTTTCCAAATTGATATAGTTTTCTGGAGTTTGAATCAGTCTTTTTATATGAAATTTTAATACTGCCGAACGATGATATCCGCGAATATAGTCTTGAAGGTTCGATGGTAGTAGATTACTAAATAACCACTTGCTGATTAATTTCATAATACTTCGCATTATGTTTATACGGATCTAAAGGATTGAAGTATATACCAAAAAATAATTCGTTATTTGGGCCAACGACTCGTTTCAGCCTGCTACCGAATCATGAGCGAGGTGCATGACAATGGCTTGTGTTGACGCTGGAATCCTCTCAATTTTCGACCTAGTGTTTGAGTTACTTTAGTGTTTTTTAAGGGCTAAGAAATGTTTTTCGAAAAAATGAAAACTGATCCAAGCGACCGAAGTGGATAAGCAAAGTTGCAGTGAGAAAAAACCAAAAGCAACCTGGTTTTGTGAAAGTAAAAAAGCACTGAGCCAGGGTACAAGACTGTCTTCAAGGTAGTCGTTAAATAGGAAATGGTAAATATAGATGCCGTAGCTGTACTTTGCTAAGAACGCCAGAATAGAAAACCTAAAAACACCGGTATATTCTTTTTTCTTAAGGGCCATAGTTAAAGCATAGGCAGAGACTATGCCAATGGTCGTTGGTAATAATGCTCGGTGGAGATAAAAGTCAGTACCGTGTTTAAATATCGCGGAGCCTTGGCTTAACCAAATCATCCAAATTAGATAGCATGCTGACAACAGCGCCAGACACAAGAAGGCGGGTTGGCTTTTTAGCGGGTCACGGCGAGCGGCAACTAACGCACCTAAGAGCAAACCATCGCATCTGAATTGGCTAAACCCAAAAGTGATATCAGGTTCCGTGCCGGTGTATACAGCGTAAAAACGCCAAGTGATTACGCCAAGCCATGTTATCGCTAAAGTGGTTACGAGGCTCTTGCGGGAGCAATACATAACTAAAAGGGGAATCAGTACATAGAACTGCATTTCAAGAGCCAAGCTCCAAAAGTGACCTAGGTTTATATCCGCTGCGTAGAACGAAGCATTTAGGTCTAATATATTGTTGTTTATGTACAGCCAATATGGGTAGGTTTCGTGCAGGCGTGGCATTTCAGCCCCCGATATTGCGGGATAAGCGATTAGTACTAATGCCAAAGTCAAATAGTAGATTGGCATAATTCTCAGCAGTCTATTCCAGAAAAATACACTGACCGGACGACCGCGCTGTTTGATATCCAATAGCATGCTGCAGACCAGATAACCTGACAAAGCAAAGAATAAGTCCACTCCTGCCCATCCGATATTAGCGACCTTAAACACTAATGATGATAGTCCTAAGTTTGGATTGCTATTGGGAGTGCAGTGGTAGAGTAATACCAACATGATCGCTAAGCCGCGCAGGGTGTCGAGGCCGGCTATCCGAGTACGAGCATTAGATATTACGGTTTTATCGATGATCTGAACGGTGGGCATGAGATATCTTGACTGATGAGATTTTGCTCCGGTTACAATAAGATTAGTCGAAATATTCGACAGATCGTTGACCGGTTTACGAGTAGTGTTAGCGCGCTATCAGTGTGCTTAATATGAATGTCTTCTTTCTTTGCTTGGGCAAAACTCTTCAAGGTTTTCGATTAAATAGGGCGACTAGTAAATTCTAAAGTAGCTTTTTTGCTTGAAGATATAATATTTTCAGTATGGTTTTCCAGCGCGCTGGTTTTAGTTTAAACGATTTCACTAAGTATGAGAGGCTTGCCTCTGGGTTTGTGTCAAACAGGTTGGAACCTAAGTAATAGTAGTAGTCGGCCAGTGCGCTTGGTTTACTTTTTTGATCATCGGTCTGGGTGCGTTTTAGGTTTGATAATTGCTCTAATGCCGCACTGTCACTGAGCCCGCTGGCTCTTGCTACGATACAAGATTTTATAATTTCAGTGGTCGCTACTTGCTGGTCACGTTTTTGCGCGGAGATCGAATTTGCCTCGAGCGTCGCCTCATAATAGACGTGTTCTAGCGTTGTTACATCGCCTACCTCAATAAGCCGGGTCCATAAATCGAGATCTTGTGCTACTTCAAATTGCGCACGATAGCCACCAACGTTGTTGTACGCAGCGCGAAGAAACATTGTACTGCCGTGGTGGGGAGGACCGTTTAGTGATTGATCGTCAGATAACATCAAGCCAGCCTGCAATTGATCTGGGCTTTGATCGTTGGTATATAGAAGTTCGCCTTTTGGGGTCGTGAATCGAGTTGACGTTGAGATCAACACCAGTCGACTATTAGATCTCATTGCCTCAAGTTGTGCCTTTAACCGACCGGGCAGAGAAATATCCCCCACGTCTTGTCGCGCGATATACTCTCCCTTAGCGGCTCTGCATCCATTAATTAATGCTTTCGTTATTCCTTGATTGGATTGATTAATTACTTTTATTCGAGAGTCTTTCGCCATATAGAGGTTAATAATTTCCTCGCTCTCGTCAGTTGAACCATCGTTGATAATAATGAATTCGAACAAGACTCCTTTCTGACTTAAAATGCTTTCGATTGAGCTAGCTAATACTTTGCTGCCGTTATACACAGGCATAACGACTGAGATGATTGGCCGATTCATTTTCTTAATTTATCAATTTGTTCAGACAGCTTTCCCATGGCTTGCCAGCCTATGAGTTGCGCACCTAGTTTATAGAGGGTCATTCCAAGTACGCTAATGTTGCGACTCTTTAAATGGGGTTGGACTAAATTGAAAAGGTCTCTAGATTCATCTGCTAGGCCGGCTGCGCCAGCTTGGCGCGACAGCAAAAAGCTGTATTTGAGTTGCGTTACGAACTCGCTTGATTCAGTGGCAGGAGGGGCGTTAAGTGATTGTCCAATAATTGCCATTCTGGCATTAACTCTGGATTTCAACTTCTGTTGGTCCCGCGCGCCATCATGACTTAATCTGGCCTCTTGGTGTTCCATTTGTACTGATAGAATATCTGGAACGTACGCCAAGCCAGTAGAATTAAATCCGATGCGGCAATCGTACTCCCAATCTTCTTCATTGATCCAGGTATGCCAAGGCCCCGCTAATTCTACTACTCTGCGAGTATATAGAGGCGTCGATGTATCCCACCACCGACTGGCCAACATGGCGGGAATGATTTGATCTATTTTCTCACCAGTTCGCTTCCAAGGTGTGACTACTGAACCGTCAAGACGTTGGAGGCTGGTTTGGCAATAGCAGACGTCGCATTTTGGGTTTTGGTTTAACTTGCCTACTTGCTTAGTAAATTTTTCCGGCAACAAGATGTCGTCACTATCAAGGTATTGCACGAATTCGCCGGTAGCATTTAAACGGCCGGCTTCGCGTGCCGCCCCGGGGCCTGAATTTTCAATGCTGAGCACTCGAATTGCACTGTGCTCGTGCCGTAGAGCATTAGCAACGCTTAACGTGTTGTCAGTGGATCCATCGTCGACAATGATGATTTCGATTGATTTATAGGTTTGACTTAAGACACTTTCGACCGCTCGACGAAGCATCTCTGGGCGATTAAACACAGGAATAATGGTGCTCACCACTCCGGAGTTCACATTAACGGTCATCATATTTAGCGTTTGCCTGTTTAAGCTTCTTTACTCGTTCCAGTGCCGGTTGTTTCGAAAGTTCGTGGTGCAAGTGTTTTGTGAGCGTTGGATCAGTGTCTTGTTTTTCCGGTTGTGGAGCATGCCACAGATGTAAGATTGGTAGATACGTATAGGGCCAAACCCTTTGCGTTTGGGCTCGCTCCCAAAACTCATTATCTTCTCCTCCCCAGCCGAGAAAGCGTTCATCAAAGCCTCCAATGTTATTGAAGCCACGTTTCGATGCGCCAACTGAACCTCCACCTTCTAGGTTTTGCATTATTGAGTCAAAACCCAGCGTTGGCAAAACATCTTCCTGCGCCAAAATAGCATTGGTGCTGATCTGGTCAAAGTAGAAAACAAATCGCTTTAAATTTATAAAGTCATAGCCTTGCTGTAGTCGAGACAGGATCTCATAGGCGTAACAACGTGGCACCAACATGTCATTGTCATGAAAAATAAGGGCCTCGGCTCTGGCATGAGTCGCTCCAACGTTAAAGCCCCATGACCGAGAATACGGGGTGGAGTCGTCGGTCGGAATAATATGTACGTAACGTACCCATTTGGGTAGGTGGTTTTTAATGCGTGGCACTGAATCTTGTTCTACTACAATACACTCGCAAGCGCAGCCTGTTTGGGCGGAGACTGAATCGAGCGTTTTGAGCAGTAAGGGTAATCGCTCCATCCCGCGATGACCAATGATAAAGCTAACTTCTGGCTGGCCTGAGTGCGGTTGTGTTGCTGGCGCTAGATCGATTCTATGTGAGCGCATGGCAAACTTGTATAACAGGGCGCCAAACCTTGGAAACACCGAAGGGAGATAAAGGTCTGATGTCCACTGTCCCTCGCATGCAACTCCGGAGGACTGGTCATGTCGTATTAGTTTCTGGTGTCTGTCTCTTATTTCGATCCAAGCAGGCGTGCCAAACAAAAGTTGACGAGCAAAGCTGCATATATATATCGGTACGTCCCAAAACAAGGCTCCTAATTTTTGTCGAACGCTGGTGGTCATATTATTTATTGCCCTGATCTATATAGGCATGTAATGATGTCGATTGGCTATCGACCTTGCTATGACTGTGTGGCCACTCTCCGCCAGAATCTGTGTGTTTGAACCTAATTCCTAATCGTCGTTTGATGCCATCTAATAAACGCAAGCCGGACTGGCCGAATAGTTTATCTATCGTGGTTGATAATCTGCCAGAGTCGGTGTGGGAGGCAGGGAGCTGGTGGTAATGTTTGGGCTCAAATTCCATAGCGTAGTTAATCTGTTCAGCCCAAGCAGAAATTGAACTATATAATGAATATTTTGTATCGACTAGAGTTTGTGAGTTTTGCGCTAATTTCGCTCGGAGCACTGCGCTGCTTGCTTGTTGAAGCTTAGCGACTGCTGTGGCAGTGTCGCCAATTTCAAATATTAAGCAGTTTTCACCATCAATAAGACTACGCTCCTCGGCGCAACCAATGTATTGGCTGGTGACTAGAGTGAGACCATGCTGAAAAGCCTCCCACGCGACGATCGGGCCGGTTTCCCAGTATGAGGTTAAAAGTAAGACATCGGATTTCGCATAGATCTGTTCTCGCAATGCGTCGCTGTCTAAAGTACCGAAATACGTTATGTTTGAATCGTCGTTTTGCTCAACAACCCATTTTTCAATATCTTGCCTTTTACTCCCGTCGCCAGCGATCAAAATCTCAACGTTGTCGATCGTTTTGCGAACATTGGTGAAAATATCGATTAAGTCATCAATGCGCTTCTGGTCTTCATCTAACCGGCCTACATAGGCTATGGTAAATTTAGATGCGTGAGTTGGTCTAGTATAAGACGGAGGGGCTGCCGCTACTCCATATGGGGCATAGAGTACTCGTTGTTTGCCTATTTGGGTGTTTCGGCAGACAAGTTCCTGCGTGAGCTTGTTAGTGGTAATAACCGCATCAATAACATGATGATACTGTTGGATGTCATCGATTAACCCTGGGTGAATGCCGTGGATTGACGTAATCACCTTAGTTTTAATATCTGAATGAGTGCGTCTGAGATTGTTAATCGCGCGATAAACATCGGCTATATTAACGACGATAATTGCGTCGGGTTGCAATCGAACTATTAGTCGTTCTAATGCAAACGTTCTCCCGATAGACGATCCAGTTGGGTTGTCAATTGTGTGGCTATTTTCAAATGGATGAATTTTTAGGTATTCATCGACGTCATGCAGGTCGCCACTTGTTAACGCAATGCCGGCATCGAGGCCATGCTCCTGTAGTCCCGGTACTATGTAGTCTAACCAAGTCTGAACGCCTCCCAAGGGGTAAGCGGAGGGTGCGATAAATAGAACAGAACGAGTCATGCCGGTAACGACTCGCTTAAGAACTTCGACGTTTCACTGGGGCGTGTGATATCTATTTGCAGGAGTTCTCGAGGTCTAAGTGCGGGCTCTATGTGACATAATGAGGTTGATAGTTCGGAAGCATTCATATGTAATAAATATGCTACGAAAGTAGTCGCCATTTTAACACTGGTGCGATTATTCCTGCACGCGCACTGTTGATTACGCAATGTTCTGGAGAAATAGTCACTTCTAAGTTTACTTCTTCTTGGCGTGTTTTATTGAGTGAGTGAATATATCGCACGAATATCGTTGCTGTGTACTTGCCCGGCTTTAGTATATTTGCTTGGATTTCACAGGATAAGGTTTTAGATGTGCTCTTCTCTGAGGGAACTTCCTTTAGGGAATCTTGATCCCAAGAAGTAAAAAGGATATTCCCAAAATCATCGGTGAAACGCACTGCGGTGGTCATTCCAGGTTGGTCAATATTCTCTAATGAAATTTGGATGGTCGTAGGTTCATCAAATTGGAGTATCTCGGACGGTTCTCCGTGTTGATTTTTTATTAGGATTTCTTTTACATATTTGCAGTTATTGTCTTTGTCCAGCCAGTGAGCAGACCCGAGCCGTTCGGCAGATAGGTATTTGCCAATCGCGGTTTCCGGTGCACCATCGTACTTTATCTTGCCATCTTCTATGTAGATAATCCGCGAGCACAGGCTTTTAACGGAAGCCATATTATGGCTAACAAAAAACACGGTTCTACCGTCGGTTGATGAGTCTTTAAGTTTGCCCAAGCACTTCTGCTGAAAAGCGAGATCGCCTACAGCTAAAACTTCATCGATAATCAGTATGTCTGGGGCTAGGTGTGCCGCTACCGAAAATGCCAGTCGAACATACATTCCACTCGAATAGCGTTTTACCGGTGTGTCTAGAAATTTTTTAACTTCCGCAAACTCGATGATATCTTCCATGCGGTCGGAAATTTCGCGCCTCGTTAATCCAAGTATTGCACCGTTCAAATAAATATTCTCTCGACCAGTTAGTTCTGGGTGAAACCCAGTGCCGACCTCGAGTAGGCTTGCTAGTCGTCCTTGGTAACGGATCTGGCCTTCGGTTGGTGCCGTTATTCGACTCATTAACTTGAGTAGCGTGCTTTTGCCGGCACCATTTCCGCCAATTATCCCAACAACTTCACCGGGTTTGACTGAAAACGAAATGTCCTTCAATGCCCAGAATCTCTCTTGTGAGTCATCGGTGCCTTTGAGGCGTTTAATCCTTCTAAGCGGGTTTCGAATCGCGCCCAGCAGCATTTCCCTGAAGCTTTGGTCAACGACGACCTCACTGCCAAGTAAATATTGTTTGGATATACCTTCAACTTGAACAGCGTACTTCATATGATATCTGCGAAGCGACGTTGGGCTTTATCAAAGTAAAAAATGCCCAGCATGAAAATGAGAATTGATAGGACGCTAGAAACCATCATCCCAGTGACATCGAACTGTTGGCCGAGAAAACAGGCCCGTATACCGTTGATCCAGGCATACATAGGATTAAGATATAGAACCCAGCGCCACATTTCTGGAATAGACGATATTGGATAAATAACCGGTGTGACATACATCCACACTTGCAGCATAAATGGAATTACAAAGCGAAAATCTCGGTAGGTTACTGTGATAGCGGCGAGCCAGCTTCCTACTCCAATTGACGCGACCATCAGTCCAGTCAGGAAAAATGGTAAATAAAGCAGGTTCCAAGAAAGCGGCTGAGAATAAAACAACATCAGGACTAAAAGAATAAATGACCCGATAAGGAAATCAACTAGCGATACACCGATCGATGCGATGGGAACAATTATCCTAGGAAAATAGACTTTACTGATTAAATTAGCGGACCCAACTAAGGACACTCCGGCCGAGCTCACTGATGTGGAGAAAAAATTCCAAGCTAGCATTCCAGAGAAAACAAAAATCGGGTATGGAAATCCATCCGACGGGATCTTTGCTAATTTACCAAATATAAGCGTAAATATAAGCATCATCGTTAATGGCTGAATCACTGCCCAGGCGATGCCCATTACGGTTTGTTTATATCTGACTTTAATATCACGAACTATCATCACCCAAATTAGTTCACGGTACGACCAAAGTTCGAGCGCACGTCCGGTAGAATTTTGGTGCTCAGCGTCAATAATAGTTATTGGTCGTGAATTCGACCTGTTTGAACTTGGCACGATGCGTTAATTTAGATGATTGCTTTCAGGCTTGATTGTACATCAAAGATTTTCTCTATTGTGATTCGCATTGGGAAAGTCGAGCCGTTAATTCACATTAAGTTTCACCGAGTGCGAGCATTGTGGTTGCGCGCCAGGCTGTTGCTTGACACTTGTTTGTTCTGGACTTCTATGTCGCACTGGAGAGAGTCAAACAGCAGTCTATGGTGACGGTATCGCTATTTCGGTGTGATGGCTTTAGCTAGTTTAAAGGTGCTTGTATTGATAAACTGTATTTATATCAATCGCTCGAACGAATCTAAATGAAATATATAAAAGCAATAATATGGAAGGTGCGATCGCTTGCCTTGCGTTGTTTAAATATTTTTTTAAGTTGGGTGTATAAATATCCGCGATTTAGCAAAGGCCGCAATATTGTCTTCTTTGTCGGTCATGATCGCTCAGGGTCGAGTTGGATTAGCGGAATGCTTGGTAAAGCCGCAAACACTCTCTACGTATATGAGCCAATAAATGAAGACGCCAGTTTTGTCGGCGACTTTAATTTATACAACACCTGTCTTGCACCTGGGGAGCGCTCCCAGAAGCATGAAGATATTTTTGATCTGGCATCTTCTGGGTTTGGAGTTAATACTGTGCCCTTTAATAAAATAGCACGTAAGCTCTTTTCAAACCCGACGGTGATTATCAAGGAAGTTGGCGGCATGTTATTGGGGGAATGGTTTCAGCAACGTTACGGCGGCCAGGTGGTTTTGCTTACTAGGCATCCGGCCCCAGTAGTGCTGTCTAATATGAAAATGGGTTTGGCTAATGCGGATAAATGGCTGGCGGCGATGAGAGCTGACCCGGATTTGTATGCCGATTTTTTGTCTCGTTATGATTTTGAATCTTTGGGTGAAGATGATGTGGTTACTAAGTTCGCTATTGTCTATTGCGTACGTTACTTAATGGCTTTCTCGCAATGCCACGAAAATTCGGATTGGGTACAAGTTAACTACGAAGATTTTTGTTTGAATCCAGAGTTAGAGTTTGAAAAATTGTTCACCGCCTTGAAGTTGGATTTTTCAGAATCAATTCGTCAGCATATAAAGGAAACTAGCGAAGTTGATAAGTCTGAATTCTTTTTTGGCACGTCGAGAAAGTCTCGGCGGATGCTGTATAAATGGCATCAGGAGTGTTCCGCTGAAGATGAGCGTAAAATTCGTGAAGTTCTGCGAGCCTTTGACTTTCCAATGTACGCAAATGATCGAGACTGGCAACGTAAGCTTGTGTGAATAAATGTATCGGGGAAATTCTATACCTAGTAAAAGTGATATTATTCCCCTGTTACTATCCTGCTCACGTGGTAAATGACTGCATGTGTCGAGGGGTTTGAATGCGCTAGCGCTATGTGCGTAGCGTTAAGATCGGCAAAAATCTACGGCACAGTGTTTCGATGGTTGTTATTTTCTTTATTTTACTGGTGGTTAGTTGCTATTTCAGCTTCACGCGCGACTATGGGGTTCTGAAATATCTGTTGATTATTGGCTTTCTGCAAGATCCTGTTCGTAAGCTTATACCTGGTGAGCCGGTTTATATGACGGTAATGGTAGGGGCCATAGTGGTGTGCGCCTTAGCAAGGCTGCTGATTACCAATCGGGCGATCATTACTGAGCCTTTTGACCGCTGGAACGCGTCATTGTACGCTCCGGTTCAAGTCTATTTGATATTGATTGCAATACAGTTTGTGCATTCCTTGGTACGTTATGGTCAGCCGATAATTCCTCTTCTGGGAATGATTTTCTATACGGCGCCATTGGTTGCTATATCGATTGCTTACTCGCAGTTTGATCGTTTCGAGCGCGTAAGGGTTTTGCTTAGAATGTACTGTGCCTTTGGGGCTATTGTTGGGTTGACGGTGGTGTTGTCATTTATGGGGGTCGAAAGCGCCCTTTTTGGTGAAGTCGGCGAAGGCCTGACCATCTATGATCAGGGCACGATTCTAAAGGCTTATGCAGGTTTGATGCGAAGCTCAGAAGTGGCTGGTTGGCATCTGGGCGCAAGTGCTTGTTTTTTACTTATTCTCCTCACAGAGAAGAGCAATTTTAAGACGGTGGCGGTCACGGCCGCCGTTATTTTGCTTTTATTAACCGCTATTGTACTAACTGGCAGACGCAAAATGATTCTTCAATTTGTGGTATTTGCTGCGTTATATTTTCCATTCCTTCGAATCTATCAGCGTCGTGCCGCATCCGGCTATTTTATAAGTGTCGTCGTTGGTGGTTTTTTTGCGTTTATATTGTTTCTAACCTTGCTGCCATTGCTTGGTGGGTCTCAATTTGAGCTTTATCTAATGCGTGGTAGCAGTGTGTTCGGTGATGCAACTGGGCGATTCGAAGAGTTAGGTATGGGGTCTTTAGGGTGGGCGATTAATCAATTTGGCGTGCTGGGTGGGGGGCTGGGTGTGGCCGCCCAAGGTGCGCAACATTTCGGTGGCGCGCTAGCTCATGGCGCCGCTGAAGGCGGCTTGGGCAAAATAGTATCTGAATTGGGTGTGGTGTCACTAGCTTTAATCGCTTGGTTGCTGTACGCCATGGCTATGCATGTGCATAAATGCTTATCGCTGATCTCTCAGGTGTTGCCTGATAAATTACCTTTTTCGGTCGGTGTCGCTGTGTTTGCGGCATCAAATGCGCCGACTTTCATTGTTGCGTCGCAGGTTTTTGGAGACATGTTTATCCTTCTCGTTATCGGCTTGATGGTGGGTTTCTTGTTTGCAATTCCTAAGCTTGTTAAGTTCGAGCTCGAGAAGCGAAGTGCACAATTACATAAATCTATTAATTGAAATTATTGCGAATGAATATACTGGGACTTAATGCCTTTCATGGTGACTCTTCTGCTTGCCTGTTCGTTGATGGTGTGATGGTCGCCGCTGTGGAGGAGGAGAGATTTCGCCGGATCAAGCACTGGGCGGGATTTCCGAGTGAGTCGATCAGGTTCTGTCTTGATAAGCAGGGGCTGACTTTGTCTGATGTGGATGCAATCGCAATTAATACAGACCCTAAGGCCGCGCGCTGGAAAAAAATCGGATTTGCGTTATCTGGTAAAGCGTCGATGGCGCTGGTGCGTGAAAAAATACTGGTTCGAAATAAGCGTAAAGGTATTGCCGAGCATTTGTCTGAGGCTTTCCCAGATCAAGTTTTTAAAGGGAAAGTTGAGTACGTCGAGCATCATTTGGCGCATTTTGCATCGGCGTATTCAGTGTCGCCTTATTCTGAGGCCAGTATTATATCGGTAGATGGGTTTGGTGATTTTGCCAGCGCCGCGACTGGCTTTGGTCGAGCAGGGGAGCTAACCATTGCACGGCGGGTTCACTTTCCGCATTCCCTTGGTATTTTTTATCAAGCGTTGACGCAGTATCTGGGGTTTTATCACTACGGGGATGAGTACAAAGTCATGGGGCTCGCGCCATATGGTACGCCGCGCTTTGCCGATAAAATGGACGAAATATTGCACCATACCGAAGACGGCTTGTTTGAGTTGAATTTGCGCTACTTTCAGCACCATCGCTCTCCAATTGGTTATGAGTGGGACAATGCATCCCCTAAGGTCAGTCAACTTTTTTCAGATTCGCTTCCTGAATTACTTGGTCCGATTAGAAGCGCTGAGCAAGAGTTAACACAATTTCATTGCGATATTGCGCGGTCGATTCAGGATGCTTATGAACGGGCTTTTTTTCATATGCTCAATACCATGCATAAAGCGCACCAGACTGACAACCTAACTATTGCCGGTGGATGTGGTATGAACTCGGTTGCTAATGGAAAAGTGCATTTAAATACTCCATATAAGAATATCTACGTCCAGAGTGCGGCGGGCGATGCGGGCGGGGCGATAGGCGCAGCTGTGGTTGCGACCCAGCGGGCTGGTCGTCAGGTCGATTTTGACATGTCACATTCTTACTGGGGGCCTGAATATGATGCGTCTACCATAAAGTCATTGTTAGCGGCCAACGCGGCGGCTTTGGAGCAGCAGGGATGCTGCGTTAACTTGGATGTGTCTGACGATGAGTTAGTTGATCAGGTGAGTAGCTTTATTATTGATGGTCAAGTCATTGGGTGGTTTCAGGGCGCGATGGAATGGGGGCCGAGAGCATTGGGTAATCGGTCGATACTGGGTGATCCGCGTCGAGAAGATATGAAAGATATCTTGAACCTCAAAATAAAACGTCGTGAATCGTTTAGGCCATTTGCGCCGTCTGTTTTGCGCGAGCATGTTGAGGGCTGGTTCGAGTCTGATGCCAATGTGCCATTCATGATGAAGGTGTTTCAGATCAAAGAAGCGCAACGTGAGAGGATTCCTGCTGTTGCCCATGTTGACGGTTCCGGCCGTTTGCAAACGGTTACTCCAGAGGGCAATCCACTTTACTATCAATTGATTCAGGCGTTTTTTAAAAAAACTGAGGTGCCGATGCTGCTTAACACGTCATTTAATGAAAATGAGCCGGTGGTCTGCACGCCGCAACAAGCGCTTGATTGTTTTTTACGGACGAATATGGATGTGCTGGTATTAGGTTCGCAGTTAATTACACGAACGCCGTTAGGCTGAGGAGATAAAATGGGTTGGGGTGAATATAGTTTGGTATTTGTCGTTTCGGCAAGTGCTACTTTTTTGATGTCGCTTGTGGCGGATAGGGTTGGCCTAGTCGCTGTCCCAGGCGAGCATCGAACGCATACGCATACAACGCCTGTGGTCGGCGGTGTGGGTATCTTTGTGGGTGCGCTGCTGGGTTGGTACATAAGCGCAATACCATTGTCGGGTGTTGGGCTCTGCTTCATTCTATTGTTTGTTGTTGGTGTTCTAGATGATCGCTTTGCTTTGCCTTCATGGTTACGGTTGTTGGCACAGGGTGGGGCGGCGTACCTGATGGTGGAGCTGACAGGGGTTAGACTAATATCGCTCGGGTATATATGGTCCGCTGAGAATGAGATGTTGTTAGGTGATGGCGCTTCGTTGGTTTTGACTATTTTTGCCACTATTGGCGTTATTAACGCGATTAATATGTCAGACGGTATGGATGGTCTGGCGGGTTCACTCGTATTGTTAATTTTAGGTGCGCTGTTTTACTTGGGTGCTTACCCTAACGAGTTGGTGGTAGTAAGCATGTTCAGTGTTGCTGGTTTTCTGGTTTGGAATCTGCGGCTATTTAGACCTAGGGCTCGAATATTTATGGGGGATGCTGGATCAACAGTGCTTGGTTTGCTGCTTGTATACCTGTTGATCTCTAATTCACAGTCGCCAGGCGGCTTCCCGCCAGTCACGGCATTGTGGTTATTAACTTTGCCATTGATTGATGCGGTGGCCGTGCTCTTTCTAAGACCGATGCGTGGCCAGTCTCCGTTTACTGCGGATAACGTTCACTATCACCATTTGATGTCGGGGCGCGGTTTAACCGTCAATGCAATTCTCGCTTTGGTGTTGGCCATACAGTTACTGGCAATGTTGGTGGGTCTTATAATGTGGCGGACTGGCCTACCTGAGAGCATTCAAGTGTTGGCTTTCCTTCTAGTTTTCGCATTCTATTTTTGTCTGCTCGCTTGGCTCACTCGAAAAAAGTAGCGGTAGCCCAGTTTTACTGCATAAGATCGAAATTTAGTTTCAAAAAGGGATTGTCATGATTATCAGTCTCAGTTAATATGCGCGCTCGATTCAGACAGCACTGAACACATTTGTATTGGAGAGGTGGCAGAGCGGCTGAATGCACCGGTCTTGAAAACCGGCAAGGGTTAATAGCCCTTCGTGGGTTCAAATCCCACCCTCTCCGCCATAATTTTGTGCTGTATCGCAGTTGCGTTTTATTGCAATTGGTTGATTTCAATTATTTCATTGAGACGAAATTTGTTCGTTAATATTTAATCGTTGTTCTGGTTGAAATGGGTGTTGTAATACAAGTTCGTTTTGTATAAGATACGCCTCCACTTGATGTTGCGGGGTGGAGCAGTCTGGCAGCTCGTCGGGCTCATAACCCGAAGGTCGTAGGTTCAAATCCTGCCCCCGCTACCAAGTGATTTAGTGACAATCTGAGCAACTGCTCGCTTAGGTTTAACGCGCTAAATCAAGCGGTGTTTGAGTATCGTTTTCGATGCTCCACTGTTACCAAACTGGTTTGAACAAAGTTGTGCTTCATTGAAGTCGACAGTGATCAAGCTCACTGGAAGCCCCGCTTATGCGGGGTTTCGTGTTTTTATCGCAGCCAATAGTGAGAGTGCGTGTGTTACGCAGTTTGTCGTTTATTGGTGAGTGCAATTTTATATTGGCGAGTTTATTGTGAATTAAACTTTTGACTCTGGTTCAGATAGATTAAGTTGATTGGTCTTTTTAAGGCAAATCGATGTTCAATCGGCTGGGCCATTCTTGCGATAATCTGAGGTGACTTTAATGAAGTCGGCCTTATGCGAAGGTGAGCAGTGCTCGCCTTTTTTTATTTTTGAAATGAGATTTATTTTGACATGGCGTTAACCGTCCAACATATCGAAGATTCGTTGCAACCTGGTGCTGATGCCCTGGGTTATGAATTGGTGGCCGTTGAAATTAGTGGCGGCGACACATCTATTTTACGAATCTATATTGATTCGCCGAGTGGCAAAGGGGTCACAATTGATGATTGTGCTAAAGCAAGCCGTCAGTTCAGTGCAATATTAGATGTGGATGACCCTATCTCAAGTCGCTACACCCTTGAGGTGTCATCACCCGGTATGGATCGGCCGCTGGCCAAGCCACAACATTTTCAGGCTGTGGTAGGGCAAGACGTTAAAATTAGAATGAACACCTTGGTTGATGGACGTCGCCGGTTTACCGGTGAGTTAGTCGAAGCGACCGATGAGTTTGCTGTTGTTGAAGTTGACGGCGAACAAACAGAATTATTGTACTCAGAGATGGACCGTGCACGCTTAGTGCCCGTCTATGGTTCTGATATTTAACACTATTTACTTTATACACATAGAGAGCTAGAGAAATGGCAAGCGAAATTTTAATGATGGCGGAAGTGCTGTCTACAGAAAAAGCGGTTGATAGAAACGTGATTTTTGAGGCAATTGAAGCTGCCTTGGCGACCGCGACTCGCAAACGCCATCGCGAAGACATTGAAGTGCAGTGTGTAATTGATCGCAAAGACGGTTCTTATACACCTTATCGCGTGTGGGAAGTGATTGAAGATGATGCCGAGTTGGAATTCCCATCAAAGCAGATATGTATCAGTGCCGCCAAAGAGCATGACCAAGATTTGGTTGTCGGCGAGTTTGTTAAAGAAGAATTAGAAGCCGTTCCCTTTGGGCGAATTGCTGCGCAAGCGGCTAAGCAAGTGATCATGCAAAAGGTGCGTGAGGCTGAGCGTAATAAAATTAGTGAAGAATTTGAACCTCGTGTTGGTGAGATGCTGTCAGGTGTTATAAAGCGCCAAGAACGTGGTGACACCATTGTTGATTTAGGCGGAGTTGAAGCATTGTTACCGCGTAACCGTACGATTCAACGCGAAGGCCTCCGTCCAGGAGATCGTGTTAGAGCGATTTTAAGCGAAGTTAAGCAAAATAATCGTGGGCCGCAGTTGGTG
This sequence comes from Arenicella xantha, assembly GCF_003315245.1. Classification (NCBI taxonomy): domain Bacteria; kingdom Pseudomonadati; phylum Pseudomonadota; class Gammaproteobacteria; order Arenicellales; family Arenicellaceae; genus Arenicella; species Arenicella xantha. The sequence continues at coordinate 129,398 of NZ_QNRT01000004.1, forward strand.
CTTGATCGAGTTACCCCGCAATTAGTTTTAGCGCTATTCCGCACTGAGGTGCCGGAGGCCAGCGAAAATATTATTGAGATAGTTGGCGCTGCTCGCGACCCAGGTTTGCGTGCCAAGATTGCGGTTAAATCGAACGACAGTAAAGTTGACCCAGTTGGTGCGTGTGTGGGGATTCGCGGATCGCGCGTTCAAAGTGTATCCAATGAGATCAACGGTGAGCGAGTTGACATCATTAAGTGGTCAGAAGATCCTGCGCAGTTCGTGATCAATGCGTTAGCGCCAGCCGAAGTCGAGTCTATTATGGTAGACGAGGACAAAGGTGCGATGGACGTCATTGTGGATGAGTCTCAGTTGTCTTTGTCAATTGGCCGAGGCGGCCAAAACGTGCGTTTAGCGAGCGAGTTGACCGGTTGGGACATCAATATCATGACTTACGAGCAAGCTAATGAAAAGCTTGAAGAAGAGTCTTCAGGTGTGCGTGAAATGTTCATGGCTAAGCTGGATATTGACGCAGATGTGGCCACAATTTTGATTCAAGAAGGTTTTTCAAGTCTCGAAGAGGTTGCTTATGTGCCGCGTGAAGAGATGCTTGAAGTTGAAGAGTTTGATGAGGCATTGGTCGATGAGTTACGTCAGCGTGCTGATGATGCCTTGGTTACCTTAGCAATTCAGAAAGAAGAAATGCTCAAGGGCGCTGATCCAGCCGATGATTTACTCGGTATGGACGGCATGGACGAGACGACTGCTAAATTTTTAGCAATCAACAATATTAAAACAATGGAAGATTTGGCTGAAGCAGCGACTGATGAGTTGCTCGAAATTGAAGGCCTTAAAATCTCCGAAGAGCGCGCTCAAGAGTTAATTATGATCGCGCGTCGTCCTTGGTTCGAAGAAATGGGGATTGACCCCGATGCGGAAGAAGAGGTTGAGGAGAGCGCTTAAGTAAGCCTCCAGTAAGCCATAAACCTCAACATCATAAAAAATTAGAGAATACAGAGTATGTCTACAATTACGATTAAAGCGTTTGCTGAACAAATTGGTATAGAGCCTGAGCGCCTTGTTAAGCAGCTCGGTGATGCCGGTGTGGCCGGCAAGTCTGTCGAAGACTCATTGCGCGACGAAGAAAAGCGGCAACTACTAGAATTTTTGCGTGGTGGGACTGCAGCAGCGTCCGCTGCGCCAGCGGGTCGCGGCAAGATTACTCTGAAGAAAAAGACCAACTCTGAGATTCAGCAGACTACCAAAACAGGCATGGCGCGAACCGTTCAAGTTCAAACTAAACGTCGCCGGACCTTTGTTAAGCGCGAAGTGTTGGAGCAAGAAGAAGCTGAGCGGCAAGAAGCTGATCGTCTTCGCCAACAGACTGAAAAGGCTGAGGCTGAGCAGCAACGATTAGCGGCAGAAGCTGAGGCTGAGCAGGCTCGCATTGCAGAGGAAGCTAAGCGCGAAGAGGCTGAAAAAGCGGCTGAAGCAGAGCGTGTTGCGGCTGAACAAGCAGCGGCTGAAGCAGCGCAAGCCGCAGCAAAATTAGCATCAGAAAAAGCCGCTGAAGCAGAGACTGAGGTCGCGAAAGTTGCTGAGGTTGAAAAAGTTGTTGAGGCCAAAACTCAAACGGTGTCGAAAGCTGAACCGAGTGCTGATGAGCCAAAGGCTGCTACTGAACCGGCTAAGCCGAGTGCGGCCGAGCCAAAGAAAGTAGCGGCGGAAAAGCCTGCACCAGCTAAAGTAGAAGCGCCTAAAGAGCAGCCTAAGCCTAGACGTGAAGTGGCTATGCCATCCATCATTCGTAAGGCGAGTGAGCGCAAACGCGTGTCTCCGATTATTAAGCAAGCTGAGCCAAAACCAGTGGTCGCACCTGTGGCCACCGAGAATAAAGCGGGCAAAGGCAAAGGTAAGCGTAAGCCATTTGCTGGTCGTGAAGAGCTGCATGTCGCTGGTGGCCGTCGTCGTCAAAAAGGCGGTAAACGTCGTCCTTCGAACATTAAGTCAAGCGTGTCAGATCAACACGCGTTTGAGAGACCAGTTGCGCCGGTAGTGCGTGATGTACAAATCGGTGAAACAATTAGTGTTTCAGATTTGGCTGCGCAGATGTCAATTAAGGCCGCTGAAGTGGTTAAGGCATTGTTTAAAATGGGCACAATGGTGACCATCAATCATACGCTTGATCAAGACACAGCGATGCTAGTGGTTGAAGAAATGGGCCACAACCCTGTCGAATCTCGGCAGAGTGATCCAGAGGCTTTTTTGTCGGCTAATCTCGCAGTTGAAGTTGACGAGTCTACCTATGAGCCGCGTTGCCCTGTTGTTACGGTAATGGGACACGTCGATCATGGTAAAACATCATTGCTCGATTATATTCGTAAGGCGCGTGTAACCGATGGCGAAGCCGGTGGTATTACGCAACACATTGGCGCCTATCAAGTGCAAACCAGTAATGGTCAAATCACCTTCTTAGATACTCCAGGTCACGAGGCGTTTGGTGCTATGCGCGCCCGTGGAGCGCAAGCCACCGATTTAATTATCTTAGTAGTGGCGGCGGATGATGGTGTTAAACCGCAGACAATCGAAGCGATTAAGCATGCTAAAAGTGCTAATGTGCCGATTATTGTGGCCATTAATAAAATGGATAAAGATTCCGCTGACCCAGATCGAGTTAAGCAGGAATTGGCTAATCAAGATGTAATTCCGGAATCTTGGGGCGGCGACGTCATGATGATTCCTGTGTCTGCACATACCGGGTTAGGCGTTGAAGAATTGCTTGAGTCAGTAGCGGTGCAATCGGAGCTGCTTGAGTTAAAAGCACGTCCGTCTGGCAATGCATCTGGTTTAGTGGTCGAAGCTCGATTAGACAAAGGTCGTGGTGCGGTTTGTACAGTATTAGTACAACACGGTATTTTGAAATACGGTGACATTGTCTTAGTTGGACAAGAAACTGGTCGTATTCGTGCCATGGTTGACGATGCAGGTAACACCATCAAAGAGGCTGGTCCATCTAAGCCTGTTGAGATTCAAGGTATGAGTGGTGTGCCAGCGGCTGGTGATGAAATGATCGTGGTAGATGATGAACGTAAAGCGCGCGAAGCGGCAGAGTTTCGCCATCATAAAGATCGTGAGTCACGTCTTGCTCGTCAGCAAGCGGCTAAGCTTGAGAATATGTTCTCGCAAATGGGCGAAGGCGAAGTCAAAAACGTTAACGTACTCATTAAAGGCGACGTACAGGGCTCGATTGAAGCACTTTCTGAGTCCTTGAATAAGTTGTCAACGGACGATGTGAAGGTAAGTGTGGTGCACGGAATGGTTGGCGCTATTAATGAATCCGACGTGAACTTAGCTATGGCATCCTCAGCCGTCATTATTGGTTTTAATGTACGTGCCGATGCACAAGCACGTAAGTTGGCTGAACAAGAAGATGTACAAATTCGCTACTACAGTATTATTTACGAAGTCATTGATGATGTTAAGGCGGCGATGGAAGGCTTGCTTGATCCAGAGATTCGTGAAGATGTTATGGGTCACGTCGAAGTTCGTGAAGTGTTTAAAGCTCCGAAAATCGGCACCATCGCAGGCTGTTATGTTACAGAAGGCGTGGTGAAACGAAATGCGCACGTGCGAATTGTGCGTGACAGTGTGGTGATTTTTGAAGGTACGATTGACTCCCTGCGTCGATTCAAAGACGATGTTTCGGAAGTTAAGATGGGCACAGAGTGTGGTATCGGTGTAGTTAATTACAGCGACATCAAAGTAGGTGACCAGCTTGAAATCTTCGAGAAGACTGAGGTGAAGGTTACTCTGTAAACAGAGTTAGCCATTAATTCAGCGCTAAAAATCGGATAGGTTATGCCAAAAGAGTATGCAAGAAGCGAACGTGTAGCGCAGATGATTATTCGTCATCTGGCGGTGATTCTGCGCAATGACGTTAAAGACCCACGAGTATCTAGCTTGACCGTGACCGATGTTGAGGTCACTAAGGATCTACGTCAGGCTAAGGTATTCGTGACGACGCTTTCAGACGACCAAGTCGATATTGCTGACACCATGGAGGCTGTTGATAAAGCCAATGGCTTTCTACGGAGAGCCTTGGCCGCCGTTATTGATATGCGACATTGCCCGAGCCTGATTTTCAGCTACGATAATTCGATTTCAGAAGGTGCACGAATGTCCGCCTTAATTGATAAAGCATTAAATAAACGCGATTAGTTCGTGCTAGTCCGCATTGGTCACCTTTAATTTGACCAGAACCAATAGATCGCAGATTATGTCTGCTTGAGTCAAACGGTGTCTTAGTGTTATTTTCGACGGTGGAAAATAACGATACTAATAATGACAATCCATTGGGGTATGAATGTCTGACTCGGCTAAGCGGTTTGCAGTATATAGCGTGGGCGCAAGCCTGCCAGGGTTTACCGCTACAGATGTAGCGAGGCACATCGCCCACAATACCAGTCGAACACCCGCATCGATTCAAGCCCGCCTTCTTAGTGGGCGCGCGCAACGCGTAAAAAGTTTCCCAACTCTCGAAAAAGCGGAAGTCGTGTGCCAGCGCCTGCGATCGATTGGGTTGGACGCTGTGATTCGAGAGTTGTTGGTGGAATCAGAGCTCAGTGAACACGCCTCTTTTATTATTCCGAATACCGATTCGCCTCTGATCTTGTCAGACTCATCGTCACCGCCAAGTTCAGACTCGCTACCAATGCATCGTGACGAGGTGCAATCATCAGCGCCGAAAAAATCATCGCGCAAAGGGCTTTACCTAACTGTTGGTATTGTTGCGCTTGCCGCTATTGGTGTGTTTGGCGCGATGTATTGGTGGTTTAATCCACCTCTCTCTCGATTGGCCAGTGAGGCGGAGCGAGCCATGTTCGATAATGGCGAACCGGGCTTGGTGATCGCCGCAAATCTTGATCAAATACGCAAACTTGCTAATTTTGCTGATGCCGACGCGGTGCCGATCACGACATACATGTCGAGTAACAATACCTTACTCGGTACGCTAGCGGGTTCCAAGCAATTATTTGAGAGTAGCAATCACCTTACCGTGCGAATTAGCGCTGATCAGTCGCGCTCCGCAGCGGATGCTGCATCCAAGTCCAAGGTGATGGCAATTGTCAGTGGTGAATTCATTGAATCCGATGTTATATCTGTCTTAGAAAAATTTTACAGCGTAGAGAAGGCCGGCGATAAAACGTATCAACTTAGTCGAACTAAGGAGTTATTTGAGGGCAATATATGTCCAATTGATCCAAGTTTGTCGAGCACGGCCGAGACTCGCGTTATTCGGTTTTCTGGTGAGCATTTATTAATTGCTGACGATGTATCGGCGTTAGCCAGCCTTAATTCGTCGCTGGATAGTCCGGGTTCTGCTAGCGCTGCGGCTTACTCGTCTTGGGAAGCTTATCGAGGAACCGCGCTGATAGCAGCCCAAATGAGTAATTTTGCTGCGCTTCGTGATGACTTAGCTTCGCGAATGTTGCTCGGCGCATTAGGCGATCCGAAGAGCGTAGAGCAAATCGGAGTGCGAGTTGATTCCGCTCCACTATCTCGTGGTATAGCGGTTTCGTTAGATGTGATTAGCCCGAATAATTCAATGCTAGATGAATCAGTGCAAACAATTCAACAAAGCATCGCCGAAAAACGTACTCAATACAGTCAGTCTCATCCGTCGGCAGTGGCGCTTTTATCACGTTTCGAGGTAGAGGCTGATACTGGCATGCATTTGCGATTGACATTGGATTCAGGGCTACTTGCTGAGGCGAACTCGCTGTTTAGTGAACTAGGCTCGATGGTGTTTGGCGGAGGGGCGCTAACCATGGGCTCGCCTTCGGAAGAATCACTAATGGAAGCGGTTTGGGATTTCTCACAGAATCAGCAATTTGTCGAAGAAAATCCCTTTCAGTTGGGTTCTTTCGATAAGTACCTGCCGGCCACTAAGCAAGGTGGTCAAGCGGTGTTTGTGGGCGGAGTTGGACTCAAACCGATTAATTCATTTGCAAGCGACGCATGGGCCGAAGATCTAGCGCTGCAACTTGAGTTAGTAGCCAAGCGCATGGGGCCTGTTTTGCCTGCTGGTCAAACGTTTGAAGGTGACGTTAGCGACTCTGGGATGGAATATTCTTTGCAGCTTAAGGACGTGCTCAATAAGCAAGGTCAGTCGATACTACGTGATGAACACTGTCTAAGAGGGGCGGCGTTTGGCGGGCGAAATCATGAACTGGCAGAGAGTCATCAATACCAAGCCGGGGTATTCGAGGTGCGCAAATCCGTGCGTTTGACGTCAGGTACACAGATCGCAGATATTGGTCAAATTCAAGGCCAACTTTCATTTCGGGTGCCCACCGAGGTGCAGTCAACTGTGTTGTCGATGCGGGGCGAGAGAATGTTTGAGTACGAAGGCACGGCATTCCGCTTGTCTGATATTGAAGGCGGTTCGGTACAGTATTCGATCGATGGCGATGAGTCTAAAATTGTTGCCTTACGTGCCCTAAATGCGGATGGAAACGTGCTGCGCTCACAGGGCAAGATGACGTTCGGAGACAGTACCGCACAGAGTTTTGCTGGTGCGGTCGACTCGTTGCAAGTTTTCTATAGTGTTAAGACTGATGAGCAATTACAGGACTTCGATTTTGATTTTCAGTCGCCAGTCAAAGTGTCTACTGAAAACGTTGCTTATAGTCAGAGCGCTGCGCCAAGCACTGTAGTATTCACGCCTTCGGATCTTGTGTCGTTAGAAAAGCGGCTAGATATCAACGCCATCACGGCCAAGGATCAAGCATCTATCGAAGATCAATTCAAATGGGCAAAGCTGTCAATTTCAGGCCAAGGCGAACTTGGTGTTGGCATGGCGAGCACATCATCATCGTTAATTTACTTTTCGCATGATGCCAAAGCTACGTGGAACAAGCAGTTGTCTGGTAAGGTGATTGTGCCGCATGTACAATCGGTCGCCGCCAATTCCGATTCGGTGTTTTTGGACCTTACGGTTGATGGTGTCGAGCTTACAAACAACCCTGTTTCGTTTTCGAAATTCACGGTTAATGGTCAAGTTCGACCAAGTTTGGGGCTGCAAGCTGGTGATTATGATTTAGGCAGTTTCCAAGTGGAGTTGCCTGATGGAATTGAGCGCTTAAAATCGATCAAAGGTGTGCTTCGCTATGAAATTCCGACCGCGGTATCACAACGACCAATTATCTTTTCGCAAGGTCAAGCGCCCGCTAGTGTGTTGAAGCTGCTGGGCTATGAGTACGGCTGGAATACCAAGATGCGGTTTCAATTGGCGCATAAAGTGCCAGGCTTGGCTGCGGCATATTTAGAGTTGTCGGACGGCCGGATTGTCAGCGCAAATATTCTTGAAATCAGTCATGATGTTTTAGAGTTTTCGGAGATAGGTGAGCCTCGAAAAATGACTATTATGAGCATTGAGTCAACTAAAACCATTGCTGAATCTTTTGAGTTGGCACCTAACTACAGTTATTAAGGACAGAACAAAATAATGAAGAAGGCGCAGTACCGTTCGATAAAACTGGATTTGCATGGCGTTATCCTGTTGGATAAACCCACTGGAATGAGCTCAAATAAAGCTCTCCAGCAAGTCAAAGGTCAGTTTCATGCCCGCAAAGCTGGGCATACTGGAAGCCTTGATCCCCTCGCGACTGGTTTGTTACCGATTTGTTTTGGGCAAGCCACTAAAGTGGCTGAGTATTTTTTGAATTCTCATAAAAAGTATTCTACGGTCATTCGCTTAGGGCAAACTACCGACACGCTAGATGCGGATGGAGAGTTGCTTGAAACTCGGTCTGTGGATTTCTCTGATCAGCAGCTTGATGATGCACTAGAGCAATTTCGCGGCCCGATACAGCAGGTGCCACCGATGTTTAGCGCACTAAAGAAAAACGGTCAGCCGCTGTATAAACTGGCGCGTAAGGGCGAGATTGTAGAGCGCGCACCGCGTGACATGACGGTGCATAGTTTGTTGGCTGAGCGTATCGACGAAGCGCACCTAAAACTCGACGTTCATTGCTCCAGCGGGTTTTATATTCGATCGCTAGCTCATGACTTAGGACAGGTGCTAGGTTGCGGTGCGCATGTTAAGACGTTACGACGTACTCACATTAAAAGCATTTCAGTGGAAGACGCTCTATCGTTAGATGATATTAACGAGGCGACGCTGGAGTCCGTTCTATTGCCGATAGATTCGTTGCTCCAAGGCTTTCCGCAATTGGAAATATCTGACTCACAGGCGACTAGCTTGTTGGAAGGTCGAATGACCAATGCCGGTGGCTTGAAAACCGATGGTATTGCTCGGTTGTACCGACAAAATGGCGAGCTATTTGGCGTCGGTGAGGTTCTGCCAAGTGGTGTTCTTAAATCCCATAAAAAGTTTGTAACTAGCTAAATTGGCGGTTCTGTAATTCAAAATTACCTTTGTGCACCTAAGAGTGATTAGTTTTGGTGTGAAAACCGACATTTTTCAGTAATTTAAGGGTGATTTTTGCTCTTAACGGGTTAGAATACGCGCCTTGTCGAGTATTGCGCTCGATAAGCTTCTTGCTTCGGTTTCCACCCTTCAGGGAATTGAGGTTCAAAATAATTTGAAGAGGATTAGATTATGGCATTAACAGCCGCAGACAAAGCTGCCATCGTGGCAGAGTATCAAGTAAAAGAAGGCGATACAGGATCTCCTGAGGTTCAAATCGCATTACAGACAGCTCGCATTAAAGACTTGTCTCCACACTTCAAAGAGCACATCCACGACCATCACTCGCGCCAAGGCTTATTGCGTTTGGTAAACAGTCGTCGTAAATTGCTCGACTACTTGAAAAAGAACGATGTTGAACGATATCGTTCACTTATCAAGCGTTTAGGCTTGCGTAAGTAATAATTGGTTTTGCGAGGGCCTTATCAAATGATAAGGCCCTTGTTTTTTGAGCTGCTTGTATTGCGATTTCCGTTTAATGGTCATCGGCATTGAAGTTCAAAAATGGTAGAGAAGCCCAATCGCAATAGGGCGTGCGGGGAAGATATAAATTTAATAGGTAATAATGTATGTCAAAGGTAACAAAAACCTTTCAGTTTGGTGAACACGAGTTCAAATTAGAAACCGGCGAGATCGCTCGCCAGGCCGATTCGGCCATCATCGCCAGTTGCGGCGATACCACAGTTATGGTCACGGTCGTCAATAAGATTTCCGGTGAGCCTAGAGATTTCATGCCCCTAACGATTGATGTCGAAGAACGCACATATGCGGCTGGCAAAATCCCAGGTGGCTTTTTTCGTCGAGAAGGGCGTCCTTCCGAGAAAGCAATTTTGACGTGTCGACTAATTGACCGTCCATTGCGTCCGTTATTTCCAAAAGGTTTTGGTTATGATGTGCAAGTTGTCATAACAATCGTATCGATCGACCCTAATATCGATACTGAAATCGTTTCTTTGGTCGGTGCCTCAGCGGCGTTGGCGACCTCAGGGATTCCGTTTAATGGCCCAGTAGGCGCTGCTCGAGTTGGTTATATCAACGGTGAGTACGTACTTAATCCGACCATGGACCAGCTTGAAGGATCAGATCTTGATCTGGTTGTTGCTGGTACTGAGCACGCAGTGCTAATGGTTGAGTCTGAAGCTAATATTTTGGCCGAAGAAGTCATGTTAGGCGCGGTGATGTACGGTCATAAAGAGTCGCAAAAAGCGATTGCAGCGATTAAAGAGTTGGCCGCTGAAGTGGCTAAACCAATGAAAGAATGGACGCCTCCTTCTGAAGATACGTCAGTGACTGCGAAAGTAGCCGAGATCGCTAAATCTGCACTTGAAGAAGCGTTTTCTACTGCTAGCAAGGTTGAGCGTGTCGCTAAAATTTCGGCAGCACACGGTGATGTTTTATCAGCGTTAGTGAACGAAGACTCAACGGTTGCTGAAATCGATGCGGTTAACGCAGCGTTCAAAGGCTTAGAGAAGAGCATTGTTCGTGGCCGCATTATTGCAGGCGAAAAACGTATCGATGGTCGTGATACCACAACAGTTCGACCGATTGCCGTTCGTACTGGCGTTTGGCCACGTACACACGGTTCGGCTTTGTTTACGCGTGGTGAGACCCAAGCGGTAGTATCCGCAACGTTGGGAACTGAGCGTGACGCACAGCGAATTGACGCCTTAGAAGGTGATATCACTGATCGATTTATGTTGCACTACAATTTCCCTCCTTATTCAGTAGGTGAAACTGGGCGCGTTGGCTCACCTAAGCGTCGTGAAATCGGTCATGGCCGTTTGGCACGTCGCGGTGTTGCCGCTGTGTTGCCAAGTGCTGAAGAGTTCCCTTACGTTATTCGTGTTGTATCGGAAATTACTGAGTCAAATGGCTCTAGTTCAATGGCTTCAGTATGTGGATCATCGCTTGCGATGATGGACGCTGGCATTCCAATTAAGGCTCCAGTAGCTGGTATTGCGATGGGCTTGATTAAAGAAGGCGATAACTTTGCGGTGCTGACTGATATCTTAGGTGATGAAGATCACTTGGGCGATATGGACTTCAAAGTAGCTGGTACGCCTGAAGGTATTACCGCGTTGCAAATGGACATTAAGATCGACGGAATTACCGAAGAGATTATGACTCAAGCGTTGTCACAAGCTAAAGATGCCCGCGTGCATATTTTAGGCGAAATGGCTAAAGTCATATCTGAGCATCGTTCTGAAATGTCAGATCACGCTCCGCGTATTATCACGTTCAAGATTAATCCAGATAAGATTCGCGACGTTATTGGTAAAGGTGGAGCGGTTATTCGCGCGTTATGCGAAGAAACCGGTGCGACTATTGATCTAGAAGACGATGGTACAGTGAATGTGGCATCGGTTGATGGTGCAGCAGGTGCTGAAGCTCGTCGTCGTATTGAAGAGATCACAGCGGATATCGAAGTCGATCGCGTTTACACTGGTAAAGTGGTCAAGATTATGGAGTTTGGTGCGTTCGTTAACGTATTGCCAGGCAAAGATGGTCTTGTGCATATTTCGCAGATTTCAGATGAGCGCGTTGAAAATGTCGCTGATCATTTGAAAGAAGGTGATGAAGTGACAGTTAAAGTCCTTGAAGTAGATCGTCAAGGTCGAGTACGTCTGTCCATGAAGGCTGTTGATAACGGTTAAGCGTTAACAATAACCATCATGAAAATGATGTCAGCCGGGACTAAGTATTGCTAAATTAGCGACTAATTTACCGACTAAGTCACTGCTGCATCATTGTAGAAAAGGCCCGTATTTGCGGGCCTTTTTTTATGCATTATTAATCTTTTAGCCTAATCGTGGTTCAATAATAGCAACTTGATTGCACCACTTATGACGACCGGTGGCTTAATGGTTAACACTGAGCCAGCCGAGCAATTATTTTCTAGATTAAGTTCGCCTTCTACGTTGGTTACACACACTCCAAGCCAGACGAGACCGGACAGCTCAGAACTGCTGATTTCGTTAGTTGAAATGTCGAGCCTGCGGTTGGCCGAAATATCAGCTAATGGTATTGAGCTTAATAGCGTATCGGATAGTTCTATTTTTGCATCGCGTGAGGCGAGAAATAGCAGCGTAGCTTGATTGGCCGTCTTAGTCCCTTGATTGTAGACCGTTGCCGATACGGAGAATGGCTGCCCGCGCAGTACTTCGTTTGGTGTTACCTTGGCGGACTCAATTTTTAGATCCGCCGTGGGTTGGCTACTAGGAACGCCATTGTTTCGCAGCGCTGAGCCTGCACATGCTTTCTTGCCAGCATTATCAATCCAGTAATAGCCACAATTAGTATCGTAATCATGTCGACCATCATGCACTTCATTGCCAGATAGTAAGACACCATCAAGCGACTGGTAGGCACCGTTATATTTCAGGCTAAAGTGTAGGTGAGGTCCTGCTGAATGGCCTCCGTCACACAGCGATTGGTTAACATTATTCGCATAGTTCGCTAATGCTGAGTTACGTGCGACGGATTGCCCTGAAGTGTAGCGAATATTATCTAGATGATAGTAGCTGGTAGACCAGCCGGTTGAACTTAGTATTTCAACGAAGCACGATGAATGTCGAATGACTTGGCCCGCGTTGGCCGCCGAAACCCAAATCGATGAAGTGTTTGCGCTCCACGCTAGCCGCCCTCGTCGAAAATCCAACGACGAACGGGGTCCGGTGTCAGTGCCTGTGAAACTGTGAGTTCCGCCCCATGTTTCCCACGCCTCGCCAATCGGGTAGGGCAATTGTAATAGAGTTTCACTGGGTACGGTTTTAGCCTGTTGGCGTTCATCGCTCGCTGCCATGCTGGCTATGGATGGTGACGCCGCGAATAGCTTTGAATATAAGTCCTGTAGCTCAAGCAGTTGTTTATCAACCTGTGCTTTCAAGCTCTCTTTAGATGCTTCACTACTACTTGCGGCCTCATTTTCAGGCACGTGAGTGGTCGCTATGTTCTGTGTTTTAAGCACATTTCGTAGCGCTTGGTTGGCTGGGTCGGCTAATCCCTCAGCGAGTGAATGATAATAAGCGTTAGCCGTTGATGTGGTGATGGATTTAATTAGCGGGGTAAGATCACTCTGCTTGATGGTGCGGTTAGCCTCGTTAGTGGCCCCGGCTTGTTTCGCGCTATTGGTTTTATTTGATCTCTCGAGCAAAGTGATAATGACCGCTGGGCTGACACTAGAGTGTCCGCTCCAGTGTGAAATGGCCTCAGCGTAGGGGCTCAGATGAGGAAGGTTAGTGATTAAGTAGTCATTGATGTCGAAGTGCAACATCTGATCCGGCGTGTAGAGGAAGTTGGTTTCTGTAATTTTCGGTTTCGAGGCGCTGGAGTCGTTGCCGTAGCACACTGGTGCGCAAAATAATAAGACCAATAATAGGCAGGTTGGGACAGGGTTAGTGTTGCTGGTAGACAAAGCTCGTCGATTCTTCATGATTCAATCATAGTGCTTTGAGTATTCTGCTCGCAATCTATCAGCGGCGAAAAACGCAGATTTTAATTCGCCCAAATCGCTAGACGTCGCTGCGCCACAGAGCGACAATACGCGGCGAAACAGTTTGTTTTTAGACGCCCAATTTCTGGTACCAATCGCATGAATGATATTCCCAACGCTGCTGCCGACATCATCCAACGGATTATGCAAACCGCTAAAGCCGCGGTGCCTGACTCCTTAAGCGATGATTTGCGAAAAAACATTAAGGCCGCGATACAAGATGTTATTAGTGACCTCGACGTTGTTACCCGTGAAGAGTTAGATGTACAAAAAGCGGTGTTAGCCAAAACCCGTGCCAAGGTCGATGAAATGGAGTCGATAATCACAGACTTGGAAAAACGTCTTAAGCTATAAGCACGACTGGTGCTTTAATTCTAGGTTCGCTTAACTCGTCGACATTGTACGCAAGCTCTGCGTGTTAATAGCTGGCTGTTCTAAGCCGCTAAAATGAAATCTTGCATCTCGGTTAAACCCGCTTGATTAAGCGCTGTGTAGATGCGTTGACGTGCGCCGCGCGCGCTGACAGCAATTAAGCAAGGAGTGCTAATTGCTCTGAGTTCACTTTCGCTCGGGGTAGTGCCAATTATGTAGATTGGCTTTTGCCGTTTAGTCCGGTTCTTGAGCTTAGGGTTGATGTCCACGAATTGCACCACGTGTACATTGTTTTGCAGCAAGCCATCATGCAGCTTTAGGCCGGTCGGACCTGCGCCCCACACAGAGCATTGATGATGACCTTGCAGTTTCAAATACCTTGAAAGATAGTGTGCCTTGCAGTCAATGAATTGCTGCTTTGCGTAACGTTGGTCGGTGCGCGATGTCCGTTGATCGTAATCTCTCCAGTGCAGTAGCGCGTCGCCATCAGGCTTACCGAATCTCAGCCCTGCTAGATGGGCGCGACACCAAAGGTCGTAGTCTTCCGGCCAGTCGGTGTTGTTATAGCCACCTAAATTCTGTAACACCGAGCGGCGCATAAAGGCGGTTGGATGGGGGATCGGGCTTTCGACGAATAGGTTATTAGCAATGGAGAGGGGGTCACATAATGCGTTAATCCAGTCTTGATACAGCGCGTATCCGCGGTCGACGGCGCCCGAGTCTTTGAATAGTTCGATTTTGGCACCGACGATATCGACCGTCGGGTGATCTAATAAATATGTTAGCTGCCGAGATAGTCGTAGCGGCATGGCTATGTCGTCACCATCCATTCGCGCAATGAATGGGTGGCGAGCTTGCTCAAGACCGAAATTCAATGCTGTGACGATGCCGCGGCCCGGTGATTGTATGATCTTGAGCCGCTCATCGTTAGGCAGTGACTGGATGGCCGTATCGGTCGAGTTATCGTCGATTAGAATTAGTTCGAGTAAAACATCCTGTTGAGCCAGAATACTTTGTACGGCGGGCCTTAGATATGCGCCAGCATTATGCACTGGCATGAGCACGCTTATGCCGAATGCGCTGGAAATGCTCGTCGTCGTCAAGGCTGTGGTGGCTAGGTGTTTTACCAACGCTTAGTCGGCCAATACGCCGCCACAACTGCTGCCTGCGCCGGCGGTACAGCCAAAGCAATGGCGATTCGTAGCAATCGGACTGCCAGGCACGTCATTGACGTCGAGTTCCCATAGGTGACGATTGGCTCCACCATTCATTGGGATCTCCAGCATTTGATTGAAGTCGCAGTCATAGACCCGGCCCTCCCAATCCAAATTAATCAGATACCGACACATTAATTGATCAACGGTGGCGGCATTGAAGTTACTGACTAGTAGATGTTGATAGTCTTCTAGCTCGCCATCTCGTTTTAAGGCGTGTGCAAAGCGATTAATAGGAATGTTGGTGATGGCAAGTAGCTTAGAAAAGGTGATTTCGAAATTGTCCCATAACATCTGACGGTAATCTTGCTCTAGACTAGCTTGTGGTGGTGGTAAGAATGCGCCGCCAGGGTTGTAGACTAAATCTAGGCTCAAGTCTTGATCATGACCGTAACCCATTCGGTTTAATAGCTGCAGGCCGGCGATGCTTTTATCAAACACACCCTTACCGCGTTGGGCATCGACGTTATCTTCGGTGTAACACGGTAACGAGCAAACGAGTCGTACACGGTTATCTGCATACCATTGAGCCAAGTCTTCTTGTCCTGGTTCAAACAGCACAGTGATATTGCATCGTGACGTGATTTGAATACCCATGCTGAGCAATTCAGTACAAAACTGACGAAAATGAGGGTTTAATTCAGGTGCGCCGCCGGTTAAGTCTACTTTGCTAATGTTAGCTTCGGCGGCCCACACTAGAATTTTTTGCATGACCTCCCAAGTCATTATCTCAGTGCGCTTCGGCCCCGCATCCACGTGGCAGTGATGGCATGCTAGATTGCACAATTTTCCGAGATTGATTTGTAACTCTTGAGGACGCTCATGGGTAAGTCCTAAGGCATGTTGATTTAATACTGAGTGGAAGTGTGGTCCAGTCGTCGGAATATTGATCTGGCTATCTAAGTCGATATCATCAGGCACGAACTTGCCGTCTTCCACTCGAATGTTGATTTCTTGAAGGGTATTGTTCATTTACAAAGCGTGTAATTTAGTGTCATTGATGAAGCCTGAGTGACTGTGAGCCTTAATCTAGGACCGACTCGGATGACTATATCATTCGGCAAAGTTGAAGTCGCTCGCTAGTGTCACTGTGTTCTAAATAGCGCCATCACCGTTGAATAGTGTCGAATCAGCCCAGCAAATTGTTGTCCTGGAGCGATTTCGGCATTGCTGTAGAAGCCAATAGCTGGTGTGTTTGGAAAAGCGTTTTTAAACTCGAGTAAATCGGCATCAACTCCAGCAAAAAACTCCGCGCCACGACCGACGTTAGGAAAGATCAAACCAAAATCTGGTTGTTTACTCTGTCGTTGTTGGGACGCATGCAGTTGGGTTTGTACAGATTGTAGGGCGGCGTTGGCGTCACGCGTCGCCCAAGCCATGTGTCTACCGGCTCGCGCCGAACCAGATAACCGCACGAGCTGTGCGTCTCGATCTACCGAAATTACGTGGTGAAGTCTGTATTGGCCTTGAGTAATATCGCTCGCAGAGCTGGTTTCGGACACCAAGCATAGTAAGCCAAAGTAGTCATTTGGTTCTGCATCGTTAATGTATTTGAGCAGGTTGTCACTTGCCGCTTGGAGGTCAATTTCGTAAACGCTGTGCTCTTCAGAGCGATTAATTTGCATGACGGGCGACAGGAGCTTGACCCCTGGGCAGACGATTAGCTCGGCATTAAATTGCTGATTAAATCCGCACTGAATGAACTCGCGTTCAACAATGCGACCGCTTTGCCAGACCGAGTATGGGCCGTGTCCATATTCATCGGTAGTCACTGCGCCGAATTGCGGTATGTCGCTTGAGTTTACTGCGATGGTGGCCGTATTGGGCGTGGCTAAGGTGAGCACTAGTTCAGGCGGCACACCTTGTTGTTGTAGTAAATGTAGTGGCGAGAGCCCCATTGCTTGTGGGAATACCATTGCCACAGCGCCTTCCGCATCTAGAATCCAGTCATCCTCGGTTAGCAGGCCAACTGCGCAGCATCCGAATACTTGCGGAGTTCCTGCTGCTTTAGCGGCTTGTTTGATGGCTTCTTGTGGCTCGAACGCATAGCCATTACTCAAAAATAATAGCACGCTGCCGATGGTACAGGCAGGCATCTTGGCGATGGCTTGTTGCACCGCCTTGCGCGCGTGATCGTCTGTCGCGAAGGCACCATAGCTCACACCAGTTGATACTATGGAGGGCTTACTCATCAATTATCTTCTTATTGTATTCGCATAGGTCACTGATGATGCAGGACCCGCAGCGCGGCTTACGAGCGATGCAGGTATATCGCCCGTGTAGGATTAACCAGTGGTGTGCATCGACTAAGAACTCCTCGGGAATAAATTTCAACAGGGCTTTTTCCACCGCTAACACGGTTTTTCCGGGAGCGATCCGCGTCCGGTTCGATACTCTGAATATATGTGTGTCGACCGCCATGGTCGGATGCCCAAATGCGGTGTTGAGTACAACATTTGCCGTCTTACGCCCAACCCCGGGTAGTGCTTCGAGTGCTGAGCGGTCGTCGGGAACTTCGCTGTTGTGCTCATCGATTAATAGCTTACATGCCGCAATTACGTTCTTAGCTTTACTATTGTACAGCCCAATGGTTTTGATGTACTGGCTCAACCCGTCTACGCCTAGGGCGTAAATGGCTTCAGGTGTATTCGCAACGGGGTAGAGTTTTGCAGTCGCTTTATTCACACCAACGTCGGTAGCTTGAGCCGACAAGATCACCGAAATAAGCAGTTCGAAGTTAGAGCTATAGGCTAACTCTGTTTTTGGCGAAGGGTTCTCGGCGCGAAATCGGCTAAATATTTCGTGGCGCTTTTGTTTATTCATTGACTGCTGCTTATTCGCTGCGTTGTTTGACTCGCGCCAGTGCCGCTGCGATGTCGTGCTTTATTTGCTCGCTACCTTTTTCTTTGCGCAACTCTTTGAGCTTGGCTAGCGAGCTTTTGGCTTGTGTGCGGGCGGATTCTCTGGCAAGTTTCGCATTGGTTTGAGCGCGAGCACGCGCTGTTGCGTCAGGAGAATAATCGTCCCATCGCCAAGTGAAGTCGGGTTGTTGGGGCTGGTCAACCATGTCAATACAATCCACAGGGCAGGGCTCAATACATAATTCACAGCCAGTACAGTCGCGTTCAATCACTGTGTGCATTACTTTAGCCGAACCCAATATAGCGTCGGTTGGGCAGGCTTTGATGCACATAACGCAGCCGATGCAAATGGCTTCGTCGATTACCGCAAGCTGTTTAGGCTTATGGATACCAAACTTTGGGTTCAGTGGTTTACCAATACGGCCCAATAGGCTGGCTAAGCCGCGAATGGTGACGTCACCACCGGGCGGGCATTGATTGATATCAGCCTCGCCATCGGCAATCGCCACAGCATAGTCGTGGCAGCGCGGATAACTACACTGCGTGCATTGAGTTTGCGGTAGCCATTCGTCGATAGCTTTGATTTTCTGGTCGCGTTGCATTGGAAATCGGCTACAGCCTATTTAACGCGCATTCCTGGTTGTGCGCCGTCATCTGGGCTCAGCACAAACAATTCGGAGCCACCGGGCCCGGCGGCTAGCACCATGCCTTCTGAAATACCAAAACGCATCTTTCGTGGCGCTAGGTTTGCCACCATGACGGTGAGCTTTCCTTCCAGTTGTTCCGGTTGGTATGCCGACTTGATTCCAGCGAACACATTTCGTGTTTCACCACCTAGATCTAAGGTTAGTTGCAATAACTTGTCAGCCCCTTCAACGTGTTGCGCCGCAACAATCTTGGCAATGCGCAGGTCGACTTTGGCGAATTCGTCGTAATTAACTTCTGCCGAAATCGGATCCAATGCTAATGGTGAATTTGGATCGATGGTTGGCGCTAGGTTTTCTTTGCTTTCTTCAATCATTTTGTCAACGGAGTCTTTTTCTACTCGGGTCATGAGCGGAGTAAATTTGTTGATGCGGTGGTTCAGCAGCGGTGACTGCAGATCGCTCCACATTAAGGGTTCGATATTTAAAAAATCTTCTGCGCGTTCAACTAAGCTCGGCAAAATTGGCTTTAGGTAAATGCATAGCGAGCGAAACGCATTGATTCCAGCCGTGCATACCTGCTGGACTTCATCTAGCTTGGATTCGTCTTTAATTAAAACCCAAGGTTTGTGTTCATCGATGAACTGATTAGCGGTATCCGCTAGAGCCATGATGTCGCGCATCGCTTGTGAGAATTCGCGCTTTTCATAGCGAGCCGCAATCGCTTCTGAGGCATCGGCAAACGCTTGCTGAAGTTCGGGGGCGGCAGTTTGTGCGGCTAGTTGACCATCAAACCGTTTGCTTATAAAACCCGCGCAACGTGATGCAATGTTAACCATTTTCCCCACCACGTCGGAGTTGACTCGCGCGCTAAAGTCATCGAGGTTGAGGTCCATATCGACAACATTATTACCTAGCTTGGCAGCGAAGTAGTAGCGCAGGTATTCCGGGTTGAGATGATTGAGGTATGTTTCAGCCATCACAAAGGTGCCACGAGTCTTCGACATTTTGGCACCGTCGACGGTCAAAAAACCGTGTACGAAAACGCCATTTGGAATCCTGAAGTCCGCGGCTTGAAGCAATGCGGGCCAGAATAAAGTATGAAAGCGCACGATATCTTTGCCGATAAAGTGATAGAGCTCTGCTTCACTGTCGGGCAGCCAATAGCTGTCCCAATTATCACCATTGGCATCACAGGCGAGTTTATGGCTGGCCATATATCCAATAGGAGCGTCCAGCCATACGTAAAAATATTTACCCGGTGCGTCGGGTATCTCAAAGCCCCAATAAGGTGCATCGCGACTAATATCCCAGTCGATCAGGCCGTTTTCAAACCATTCGCCGAGCTTATTGGCGATTTCTGGTTGGAGCGCATCTGAGCTTTTCCAAGCGTTAAGCATTTGTTGAAAATCACTTACCTTGAAAAAGTAATGTTCGCTTTCGCGTTCGACTGGTGGTTTGCCCGACAGCACTGAATAGGGGTCAATTAAGTCAGTGGTGTCGTAGGTAGTACCGCACACTTCACAATTGTCACCGTACTGGTCCGGGCTTTTGCATTTGGGGCAAGTTCCTTTGACATAACGATCTGGCAAAAACATGCTTTTTTCTTCGTCGTAGGCTTGTTTGATAACGCGTACATCAATGTGCCCGGCATCTCTGATGCGGCGATAAATTTCTTGACTGAGCCGTTTATTTTCAGGATGGTGCGTGCCGGTATAGTTATCTAGGTGTATATGAAACCCAGCGAGCGACTCTTTGTGTTGTGCTTCTATCTGATCGATCAGTTGCTGGGCAGACAAGCCTTGTTTTTCTGCGCCGAGCATAATTGGCGTGCCATGCTGGTCGTCGCCGCCAACAAAGGTAACCTGGTGGCCACGTAATTTTTGGAATCTGGCCCAAAAATCGGCCTGCATAAAGCCCACCATGTGACCAAGGTGTAGTGGCCCGTTGGCATAGGGGAGGGCATTTGTAATAAGAATTTTTCGAGGCGCGTGCGAGTCAGACATTGGGTGCAATTGCAGAAGCTGAATAGCCCGCTAATGTAACCGTTTTAAGCAATGATCACAATGCTATAGCCTTAGCAACAGCACTACTTATGTTCACAATAAGTGGCGCTATTCACACAACTTATTATGCACAACAGGCGCTACTGACGGACCAGGTCGTCAAGCTGGTAACCGGTAAGTTTAGAAACGTTCTTGAAAACGTAGAACAATGCGCAAATCGTGATGATCATGCAGGGAACCACGATCACTGGATAACTGTAAAGGTTCATAGTTCCCAGTTCGCTGTTGAATGCATCAGTTCCCGATTCGCTGACCACGATCGATTTGGCTAATACAAAGTTCAGGACCGCTGATAGAACGAAGCTACTTGCCAGCAACCAAGTGGCATTTCTCAGCATTCGGTCGAACTCTGGCTTACGTCCATTTTCGAGTAAACGTTGGTCTACCTTGTCTGTGTCTAAAAACGCGTCGTTGAACAAGAATAAGCGCACCAATGGTTTCTTTGTATAAGTCGACAAAATTGTTGCGATTGCGATGACACCAGGAATAAGCGCTTCTTTATATGCTATGTACTCTTTGGGTAGTTTCAGAATACCGATGCTACCCGTGAGTAAAATGCTGATGAATCCTAAGGCCGGCACAAAGCCAATTTTTTTTTCAGATATAAAGCCCCACAAACCGACCGCGGCAGGCAAGCTGAGTGCGGCAATTAAAGCATAAGTTGGGCCAAGCATCTCGGCACCGCTTAGCTGCTTGAGGATCAATGTGGGCACGATGACGCAGACAATTAAGTCAACAAATACACTGCGCGCGCCGGCTGGTTTGGGGGCTGGTTCGTTTTGTGTATCCACAGTCGCCGCTTTTTCAAGATCCGTCATAGTCATTACCAATCAGCTTTAGAAGCTGACTCTTACCCCTAGCGACGTAGTATCGAAGGAGCCCTTGATTTCATCGTCTTCGGCTTCAAGTTTTCGAAAATCAAGCGTAATGCCGACGTTGTCAGTAACAAAAAACTGTGCTCCGACGCCGTATGCGTTACCTTCCTCTACGGGTTTGCCAATATGTGCATTGATTTCAAAACGGTCGGTTAAGTTAATGCGTACGCCCGCTTCGGCCCCGACATAACCAAGGTCTTCGTCTTCTTCAAATCCGCCGGCTCGAAGTGATAGTTCATCACGACGGGCACGAATCAGGCCATAAACTTGCGTCTGAGGTAGCTCGAATGTCATACCAAATGCCGCAGATGAGATGTTGTCATCGATATTGCCACCCAGTATTTCATCGCTTTCAAGTTCAAAGCGACTAAGTTGCAAGAAGAAGATGCCTAGCTCAAGGCTGCCCGTTAGCGCGAATCCGTCAAGGTCGAGATTGACCGTGGTGTTGCCATCGGTGACGTCAAGATTACCGGAAGCGACATATTCAAGTCCTACATAGGTGAAGCTCGGCGTGTCAGCGTGTGCTGCCACATTCAGGCTGAGTGCCGTGATCGTAGTGATCAACAAAAGAATATTTTTCATGGTAAGGTATTGATGTTGTTCGGGTTAGTTAATGATACGCGAAAAAGCGGCGCGGTCAGAATTAAAGTTATTTATACTTGCCCCATTGTACCTGTCTGACAAGCCGTAATTGTGAATCTGAATGAAATTGATGAGTCTATAGAGGCTCCGCAAGTAGCCGAAACCACTTCGAGTAAATATATAGTCGTGGAGGGACCTATCGGTGTTGGTAAATCAAGTTTAACGCGAAAGTTGTCCGAGACCTTGGGCTCATCGCTGTTACTTGAAAAGCCTAACGAAAATCCGTTTCTACAACGGTTTTACAAGTCTCCAAAGCGATTTGCACTGCCAACGCAGCTGTTTTTTCTGTTTCAACGCGTTCGGCAGTTGTCTGAGGTGAAGCAAGAAGACATGTTCGCGCCTGGACGTGTGGCCGACTTTATGTTGGAAAAGGATCCTATTTTTGCGCAGCTCACATTAGATGATGATGAGTTTCGACTGTATCAGCAGGTCTATCGAAATCTAGCCATTGACGCGCCAGTGCCGGATTTAATGGTCTATCTACAAGCGCCAGTAAATGTACTGCAACAACGCATTAAAAAGCGTCGCATAAAGTATGAGCAAGATATCGAAGTAAGCTATTTGCAGCGTTTGAGTGATGCATATACAACGTATTTCCATCGGTACTCGGAAACTCCACTATTGATCGTTAATGCGGCTGAGATTAATCCAATTGATAACGAGTCGCACTATAATGCGTTACTCAGGCATATTGATCGAATTGATGCGGGCAAACATTTTTTTAATCCGCTTGTCGTTTAACCTGTTGTTTAATTGATGGTTTTAATCAGTAATTATTGGAGAATGTTATGGCAGTAACGGTAACCACCATGCAAAAGATGAAGCAAGCTGGTGATAAAATAACGTGGTTAACAGCCTACGACTACAGCTTTGCATCGCTCATTGATAATGCTGGGATTGATGCCATATTAGTAGGTGATTCGTTAGGCATGGTCATGCAAGGGCATGCTACGCCAGTGCCGGTAACGCTTGAGGATGCCGCTTATCACACTGCGTGTGTCGCGCGAGGTGCGAGTAATTGTATGATTGTTGGCGACCTTCCGTTTGGCAGTTATCAAGTCAGCAAAGAGCAGGCATATCAGAGTGCCGTAACCTTGATGCAAGCCGGCGCGCATACCATTAAGTTAGAAGGTGGTGAACTGCAGGTAGAAACAATAAGGTTCTTGGTTGAGCGAGGTATTGCGGTGTGTGCGCACATAGGACTAACTCCGCAATCAGTTCACCAACTTGGTGGCTTTAAAGTGCAGGGGCGAGGCGACGCGGCTCAACAGTTGATCGACGATGCTGTTAAAGTAGAGCAGGCTGGTGCCTTTGCGGTGGTACTTGAGGCGGTTCCAGCGGCATTGGCTAAACAAATTAGTGAGCGTTTGAGCATTCCGACGATCGGAATTGGCGCGGGCGTTGATTGCGATGGGCAGGTACTGGTGTTGCAAGACATGATTGGTATCTACCCGAAAAAAAGCCCCAAGTTCTGTAAAAATTTCATGTACGGTAGCGCATCAATTGAGGCTGCTATTGAGCGTTATATCAAGGAAGTAAAAGACCGTGACTTTCCTGCGCTTGAACACAGTTTTAGTTAGGTTTTTGGCGACTATGTAGTTAAATGCTGCAACAGGATTATTGTTGCTGAGGAGTTAGGCGTGAACAAAGTAGAGAGAGTGTCATCGTTGCGCGCCGCGGTTTCTGCCGCGCGTAAAGAACGAAAAACCATTGGATTCGTACCAACCATGGGCAATTTGCACGAGGGGCATCTGGAGTTAGTTCGCCAAGCCAAACAACGTGCTGAGTTTGTGGTTGTGAGTATTTTTGTGAATCCAACGCAGTTTGGAGCTAACGAGGATTTAGACAATTATCCTGCGACGCCCGAAGAAGACGCCAGAAGCTTAGCGGAATTAGGCGCGGATTTATTGTTTCTGCCTGAGCTCACGACCATGTACCCGAGTGCTTTGGAAGAGCAAACCGTGGTGTATGTGCCAAAGATCGGTGATTTGTATTGTGGCAAGGATCGACCTGAGCATTTTTATGGTGTCACCACCGTAGTGAGTCGCTTGTTCAATATGGTGCAGCCGGACATCGCGGTGTTTGGCAAGAAGGACTATCAGCAGCTCACGATTATTCGCCGTATGGTGGAAGATCTGGCTTATCCAATACAAGTTGTAGGTGTTGATACGATTCGCGCTGATGACGGTTTAGCCTTGTCGTCGCGCAATGGTTATTTAACTGCTGCCGAGCTGCGCGCGGCACCTTTGCTGGCGAAAATACTAAATGAAATGGCTGTTCGCATGCAGGATAAAGGGGCGATTCCGTCGAAGAAGTGGTTGCGTGAAATCGAGTCGGAGGCCAAGGCTGAGTTGCTTAGCAAGGGTTTTTCTCCTCAGTACATCACGGTCTGTCGCCAATCCGATTTGCAGCCAGCTAAGCGAGGCGACACTAAACTAGTAGTGTTAGCGGCGGCGCAGCTTGGTAAAGCGCGCCTGATAGACAATCTAGAGGTCGAGTTGACCGAATCCTAATTTGCCGAGCCCTAAGTTGTCGAGCCTAAGTTGTCAGTGTCTAAGCGTGAGAATGATGCTCAGACACTAACACCGGCGATCGTTGTTATGCGCTAATCGGCGCGCTTGATGTCCTGCTCTTTGAATCCTAGTAGGTACAAGATTCCATCTAAGCCGTGAGTTGATAATGACTGTTTAGCGGATTCACGAACCAGGGGTTTGGCGCGAAATGCAATGCCTAATCCAGCTTCACTAAGCATGAGTAAATCATTGGCGCCATCACCAACTGCAATGGTTTGCTGGGGGTCCAAGCCTTCTTCATGGGCGATTTTTTTCAGTAGTAGCGCCTTACGTTTGGCATCGACAACTGGGTGAATGACTCGCCCGGTGAGCTTTCCATCGACGATTTCGAGCGTGTTCGCATAGACATGGTCGATACCCAGCATTTGTTTTAAGTGATTGCCGAAGTAGCTAAAGCCGCCCGACAGGATCGCGGTTTTATAGCCATAAGCGCGCAAATTGCTGATTAGCGTTTTAGCGCCTTCCATGAGCGGGAGGTTTGTTGCAATTTCCGCTAAAACGTTTTCACTTAGGCCTTCAAGTAATGCCATGCGTTGAGTGAAACTCTCTGTGAAATCAAGTTCGCCACGCATCGCTCGCTCAGTGATTGCGGCAACTTGCTCGCCCACGCCAGCGTGTTTGGCCAGCTCATCAATGACTTCGGTGCTGATTAATGTTGAGTCCATGTCAAAACAGACTAGTCGGCGATTTCTTCTAAACGCGTCATCCCGTTGAATCGCGATATCCACATCAAGCTCCGCGGCTATTTTAAGAAAGCTGGCGCGCATTTGAGCTGGGTTTTTCGGTTCTCCTTGCACAGAAAATTCAATGCAGGATTTGACCTCGTTACTAATTGGGCGGTCGAGCGGCACGCGACCGCTTAAGCGCACAATATCGTGGATATTCAGTCCTTGTTCGGCGGTTACTTGCGTGACTCGAGCAATTTCTTCGGCTGATACTTCTCGTGCTAGCAACGTTAGGGTATAGCGATCGGCGCCTTGCTGTTCGACCCAGCGGCTGTAAGCTGCTTCGCTTACATCTCGAATCTTAACTTTCAGTTTTAGCCGTTTGGCATGATGTTTTAATGCACTTTTAATGGCCTCTGGATCCTGAGTGTCGGGTAGCTGCAGCATCATGCCTTGCGACACCTGGTCATGAATTACCGATTGACCGATATCTAAGATTCTCACGTCGACTTCGCTGATTACCGCATAGAAGTCAGAAGACAGGCCAATTCGGTCATCTCCAGATAAGTTTAATAAAATAATGTTTGCCAAAATTGTGTGAGCCTATACGGCGATTAGGAAAGGTCGGTTGCTCAGTGATGCAGAGTTTACACCAAAAAGTATTTTTGATCTGAGGCGACGGAAACGGAAAAGCATAAGTTAACTGAGTGGTAGAGGTTAATCTGTGCAAATTTGACGTATAATCGTCTTCGGACTTAGAACGTTATCAATCTACCCAAAAAGGTTATGACACAAAAAACCAAGGTTGGCGTGGTCGGAGTTGGTTATCTCGGACAGATACACGCAAAGATTTACCACCAAATGGACAATGTCGAGTTGGTCATGCTGGCCGATACTAACCTAGAGGCGGTGACCGCACTGGGCAAGCAATACCAGTGTGACGTTACGACCAATTATCTGGATCTGATTGACCGAGTGGATGCCGTGAGTATCGTGGTGCCGACATCGTTGCACTATGACGTTGCGCAACCATTTTTAGAAGCCGGTATTGCCACGCTCATGGAGAAGCCGATTGCTGCCACCGTTGACGAAGCACGCAAGCTGGTAGATTTAGCGGCACAGAATGAAGCGCCATTTTTAATTGGTCATTTGGAACGCTACAATCCGGCATTGCGCGAGGTGGTTAATCAAGTTGCAGAACCCAAGTATATTGAAGTTCACCGCTTAGGAACGTTTGTCGAGCGGGCAACCGACGTTGACGTAATCACGGACTTAATGATTCACGACCTGGATTTGGTGTTGTCGTTGGTCGACGAAGAACCAAATGATGTTCAAGCTATTGGTGCATCGGTAATAACTGACCACGTTGATTTAGCGAATGTGCGCTTATCGTTTCCGGGTGGTGCGGTTGCTAATATCACCGCAAGCCGTGTGTCGAACAAGCGCTTTCGGCGTTTTCGCGTGTTTGGGCCGGAAGGCTACTATGGCATTAATTTGATGGATCAAGAGCTGGACATCGTGACCAAAGGCGAAACACCTGCTGATGGCCGTTTTGCTGGCCTAGAAGTGGACCATATAAAGTTCGAAACCGAGCAACCCTTACAAGTGGAGTTGGCGCACTTCATTGAAGTAGCTCAAGGGTTAGCCATGCCGATGGTGACTGGTCTGCAAGGTTTAAGAGCGTTGCAGTTAGCCGAACAAATTCAATCGATAATGCGGGATTCAGTGTCTAATGTGTAAGAATATTTTATCGGTAGCGTTGCTGTTTTCGTGGTTCATTGTTAGCGGCACTGCTATCGCAGAAGTCTCGAAATGTGAGTTAGATAACGCTAAACTTAGGGCGATGCCTGTGATCGAAGTCGAGCTGATTCGATCTGACGATACCCGTAAAATTGTTACTGCCAAACTCGCCAATAATAACGCTACACGAGCAGCGGGTTTTCAGCGAGTGTGCGAATCAACCATCAAAGCAATGCCAATACTGTTTGTATTCAATCATGCTGTGACGCCGCAATTTCATATGCACAATGTGGTTGCGCCGATTGATATCGCTTTTATTGACGGTACGGGTGCTATTGATTCGCTGCATGCAATGACGCCATATGTGCTGGCATCGAAAAAGCGGCCGTTATATGGGCCAACTGGACCCGTGGTTGCTGCATTTGAGGTTCATAAAGGTTTTTATGAAGACAATAATATCGATTTGCAGAGCCGAATTGTCTGGCGCGACAAAATTGTCGACGAGTAGTTATTGTGCTGGATTTTCTTGATTGGGAATCGCCTATTTCCCTAGAAAAAGTATTTTCAAGCGGCGATTCTTTTAGCTACCCACACATCGTTCAAGATGGCTCAGGTGATTTACTTTACTTAAGTTCTATTAAACAGCAAAAAAGCCGATTGGCTTTAATGCTGTTGGCGGGCGATGAACATCACTGCCTTACTCCACAGCCG
The DNA here is from genome assembly GCF_003315245.1 of Arenicella xantha. Taxonomy (NCBI): domain Bacteria; kingdom Pseudomonadati; phylum Pseudomonadota; class Gammaproteobacteria; order Arenicellales; family Arenicellaceae; genus Arenicella; species Arenicella xantha. The sequence continues at coordinate 156,723 of NZ_QNRT01000004.1, forward strand.
TTTAGCCTACGTACCCGAGTCAATGAATACGGTGGTAAACCGTTCTGGGTGTTTGGTGCGGATGTGTTGTTTTGTAATGATAGTGACCAATGCCTATATAAGGTTTCGGTGAGCGATAAGGGCGCGACTCCGCCGCAACGCGTGACTATTAAGTCATCCACGCGACCTCGCTATATGTACACTGATGTGAATCGTGTTGGCGCTGTGTATCTAGCCATTGTTGAGCAAGAAGCCGAGTCGGATGAAGCCGATGAGGAGCTTAGTCAGAACACCATGTTTTTGGCTTGTATTGACGGTAGTGACAAAGCACCGGTGCCGCTTCAAGTAGGTGCCGATTTTTACAGTAATTTGGTGGTCAGTCATGACCAACAGCGAATCGCGTGGGTTCAATGGAATCATCCCAATATGCCATGGGATGAAACTGAATTATGGGTAGCGAATTTAGCGCATGACGCCGGTGGTGTTCGCTTGGTCGATGCGCAGCGCGTTGAATTGGCGCCCACGGCCTGTGTATGCCAGTTGCTGTTTGCATCGGATGGTAGGCTGTTTTTTTCAGCCGATTTCGCACTTGACACTTGGCGCAATAATTTTTGGAATATCTATGCGCTTGAGCCTCGTAGCAATCAAGTGAGTCGTGTCAGTCAGGAGGCGTTTGAGTTTGGTTATCCGCATTGGCAATATGGTGATCAACGAATCGTTCAATTTGACGCAGATACCTTGATCGCGGTTGGTAGCACGCCAGAAAGCGATGTGTTGTTTTCGATTGGTTTGCGTGACCTGAGCGTTAAGCCGGTGGCGTGGGAAGCCGCGACGATTCAGTACCTTGCGAGTGACGGGCAGGGAAAAATGACGGCACTTCAGCTTGGGCAAGCAAGTAGTCCACAAGTCGTGACGTTTGAAATTCAAAATCGTGAAGTGATTCGACAATCGTATGTGTCGAACTCAGAGCCTGAGATCGAATGCAGTATTCCAGAGCACTTGAGCTTTAAGACTCGTGATGGCGGTGTGGCGTATGGGTTTTACTATGCTCCTTGTAACTCCGAATATGCTGCCAAGACCAACTCCATTGCGAAGCCGCCCCTGATTGTTATGGTGCATGGAGGTCCAACCGCACGTGCCTACGGACATTTTGACATTCAAAAGCAATTTTGGACGTCACGTGGGTTTGCGGTCTTCGACGTGAATCACCGAGGTAGTTCCGGCTATGGTCGCAATTTTCGCGATGCACTTTATGGTCACTGGGGCGATCTCGATATAAGCGATATCATTGACGGTGTTAACATGTTGGTTGCGCAAAATAAGGTTGATGGTAAGCGTTTATGTATTCGTGGAAAGAGTGCTGGCGGCTATGCCGTGTTGCGGGCGCTAACCGAATACCCAGGCTTCTTTAAAGCCGGTGCGTGTTATTACGGAATCGGAAATTTAGAGACGTTGGCAGCTCAAACCCATAAGTTTGAAAAATACTACACTGACCGTTTGGTTGGAGAGGCGTATGCCACACGTCCCAAAACCGTATCGGAGAGTCGATATTATCAACGTTCACCAATTCATCAGCTGCCTAGTTTAGAAAGCGCCATGATCGTGTTCCAAGGTAGCCTCGATAAAATTGTGCCGCCAACCGTAGCGCAAGAAATTATTAATGTGTTAGATCGTGTTGGTTTATGGCATGAATATGTAGAATACGCCGATGAAGCGCATGGTTTTCGACAAGTTGCTAACAATATAGATGCGCTTGGTCGTGAATTAATGTTTTACCAGAATGTGCTGCGTGAAAGCGGAGCAAGAAGAGAGATTCAATGACCCTTTTAGATGAACGAACGATTGCCTTGTCCGGTGTTTTACAGGCGTGCAAGCTTGTTCAGCAGTTAGCCCGAACCGGGCACTGTGATGAGCAGGATATGCAGGCCAGCTTGCAGTCTGTGTTGGTATTAGACGCGGTGAATACTCAGTCTGTATTCGGCGGGGTTGAGGGCGTTCGAACCGGGCTGGCGTTGATGGCCGGGGGCATTTTTAATTCAGCACAGGTGCCAGATGTTGAGCTGTTGCGTTACGTCGTTTCGATAATGCAATTACAAGCACAACTGTATCGAAATACGCAAAAATTTGCTGATTTTGGGAGTGATGTGGAACGACTTTCTAGCTACAGCGGTGACGATTTAGTCGAAGCCTGTTCGGCCGTTTATCAAAAGCATGTTAGTACCATGCAACCGCAGGTCATTATTCAAGGTGAGGCTGGACACTTACAGAACTCAGTCATTCCTCCGCAAATCAGAGCGTTACTGTTGGCGGCGGTGCGCGCGTCGGTCTTGTGGCAGCAGAAACGGGGCAGCCGATTCCGCTTGTTATGGGAACGTACAAGAATGCAAAATTCGGCTAGAGAATGGCTATCTCAAACACGGACTCACTAATGATGTTGCGCTTCTCACTTCTATTGTTATTAATCATGCCAAGCACGTTGTTGGCGGCCGAGGATACGCTGCCGCAGCCAGTTAATGCTCAGGTGGTATGGGTAGAGCCATCTCCTGGCCACTACCAGATTATGGTGTCTAACCTAGTGGGCGACGAATGGGCTGATCCAATTTCCGTATATCAAAACAAAAATCCGCTGGCAGGTGCTGTACTGATCAGTAACTTTGACGGCGACTCGCTGTTGGTGTGGAGTGAGCAGAGCAAGACTGAGTTGAAGTTGCTTGCAAGTCTCAAGCCGGTGGGCGCCAAGTACTGGCAGTCTCCCCAAGTCTTGAGTGATTTGGGTAAAGAGAATACTGGCGCGACGGCAGTGGTTGATTTGACTGGGAAATTTTGGGTGTTTTGGGCTTCCAATGTTAGTGGTATGGATGATATTTACTTAGCCGAAATTGACTCTGCTGGTGCGAGTTCTGCTCCGCGTCGCGTTCATACTGAAAACGAAGTACCTGATTACTACCCGTCTGCGGAACTAAATCAAGATGGTGATATCGAGCTTACCTGGAAGACGTTCAACTTAGATATCGGTGATTACGTTGTCGCAAAGTCGGTATTTGAACTTGATAGTTCTAGCAAAAGTAGCTATAAACTCCCGCTTAGCAAAGATGCCGAAGTCAATGTGTCGGAGCTACCCGTAGCAAATTTTTTACCGGTTAACGCGTCCAGCATGTTGCATATACCTCGCAATCGTTTAGTGCAGGTTGTGCGGTTGGGCATGACAAATTAGCTTATACAGTATTTACTTACTCTCTATTTATGTCGAAGATAGCTTTTCCTAATTATTTACCAGTCCTGAAAAAACGACGCAAACCTCGCTCAGTAATCGCGGGCATAGTCGCTGCCTTGGTCGGCGTTCAGTCTACAGCTGCGCTTGCCGCAGCTGACGACCCCACTGTGATTGTTTTGTTCGGTGATAGCACAACCACGGGAATTAATGCGAACTATAATAGCGAGACTGATAGGCAGGGAAACGGAACTATCACGCGTGGTTGTCCAACCATTTATTTGACGAACCTACTTCAAAACCTGGATCCAATTGAACCACCGCAAAGCTGCCCGACAACTATTTATAATTCGCCGGTTTTTGATGCAAATAATGAAGATCGCGATGTAATTGTTGCCAACTGGGGTTGGGGTGGAAGTGATACGGATAATGGTGTGTCACGAATTCAGTCGAATTTGAGCAGCACCAAAGGCAGTTATGCCGCAAAGGCCTACCATGTGCTGATTATGTATGGCACTAATGATTTTAATTCTAGTATTAGTACATCTACAACGCGCTTTAATCTGCGGCAGATGATACAGCGAGCCAGGCAAGTAGGTTATACGCCTGCGCTCGGAACGTTAACGCCACGAGATGACCGAGCGATAGAGCCGTATAATTCAGCGGTTAGCGGTGCTGCGAGTGATGAAGGCGTGCCATTGATTAATCATTACGCCCGCTTTGTCGCTCAATCTGGCGGTTGGCGTACTCTTATTCCGCAAGAAATCAGCTCCTTAACCGGTGAATTGATACGCGTACACCCAAATGATCATGGGTATCTGGTTATTGCTGAGACTTGGTTTGATCAATATTTGAAAAACATTATTGATCCGGAAGCGAGTTTTAATGTTGTTCCGGTAATAAGTTTGTTGCTTTCAGACTGAGAGTCTTTAGTTTTTATGGCTGAGAGTTGATTTGGCAAAAAAAAGCACAGCCATTAGGCTGTGCTTTTTTTACTTTGTTACAACTGTGTATATCTACTCGGCTCCAGTAACTTCTTCAGGTGCGAGCAGTAGATTAATTGCGGCTGATGGGACAACAGGTTCTTGTTCTGTTACGCCGCCAGGGTTGCCTGGATCGTATGGAACAACGCCAGAGCCCCAACGGTATAGCTCGACATTAGTGCGTTGCGCTACATTGATACCACCCGATGTGTCACGTGTTACACCGGCAACCATAAAGCCATAGATTTCACCATTCACTTTGTTAAAGTTATTAATTGGTGAACGGAAATGACAACAACCGCCAAATGCCGTGGTCTTTTTAGTGATTTGCCCAGGACGTAAGTACTCCCATGTTCCCGCGTGCCAGACTCCACCTAGTTTGACGAAACCCCACGCGTTTGCATTGACTGCGGCGCCGCCTAGAGAGTTTGGACGTACTGCAGGCCAACTGTTAGCGCGGTCGTATCGAAGGTTGATGTTGCCGCCGCTGATATCGACGTTAAGTCGAGAGCCAATTGGCCAGTCTTTGACATAGGGAGCTTCAATGAAAACCACATCGCTAAAATCTTGTGGGAATGCGGCTTTTGTAGAATTCGTAAAAAGTAGGCAGGCAGTCAATACGAGTGCCAATGAGATAGTTAGCTTCATAAGTACTTTAATTTAGGTGGGTTACGTTGTAATTATTGTTCGAGTCGAGAGTCAGATAGTTGCTATTACTAGTACTCAGCTGAGTTTACCTGAATGATCAACTTTGTGCCATCGAGATTCGTATAGCGGTAATAAATGTGTAGAAGCTTAAGCTTATTCGTTGTCTATATAGGTGTTCGGCGTTTTGCTTGTTTATAATCTCGCCTTTAAGAATTAGACTCGCAACCTATGAACGAGCTTAACCAAAAATTGTCGAAAACCGCTTACATCTTAATTGTGGGAACGTTTGTCGCTACCTATTCGATTCTTACGTGGTACTTTTCCGCAACGGTAGGCCGCGTTGTCCTAGAAGGAAAGTTCCCAGTAGGTGCCGTGGTAACTCTTGAGTTTGAGAATTATTTTGGCGGCGTGGTGCGTCAGGAAATCGCCCTTGCGGATCGACCATTAAGGGATAAGCAGCGCGTCAGCACCGAACGCATAAATGCGCCAGTAAAACGATTCACTTTGGCATTCTCATTGGACAAGGTAAACACACCGCCAGGAAAGTCTGTGGTGAATCTCTATAATATTCAAATTGAGCAACCATTTTCAGATTTCACAGTGATTTCGAAAGCTCAATTACCCTCGTTCTTCGCTAGCGACAGCTTTTTCGGTGGTCGAAATTCATATATTCAACTAAAAGAAAACTCGGATCGATCGCAGTTAACGGCTGAGTTGGAGAGTATTCAAGCGTTGCCTCGGGCAGAATGGTATTGGTCAGTTTTTCCCGCCTTGTTCTTGTCTTTTATTGTTTGGTTGGTTGCACGTAATCACCGTTGGAGCGATATTCCAGCGTTCAGGGATATGTCGCTAGGTCGCAAGATTTCGACTCAAGCCGAGTTTGACAGCATCAATGGTATACGTGGTCTTGCCGCCTTATTAGTGTTATTTAGTCACGCCGCGCCGGGCTTTGAAGCCGTTAATATGGGGATCGCAATTCTATTTGTGATTAGCGGGTTCTTGCTGTCTAAACCGTTTGTGCTAAATCCTAGTCAAATATTTGATTGGCAAAAAGTTGAAAGCTACTTGGTAAAACGAATTAAGCGTATTTTGCCGATGTATTACACATTTATCTTTATTAGCTACGTGCTGACAATGGAGTTTGATACAGCGGCTAGGAATTTTCTTTTTGTTGAGGCTAGTGGTCACTTGTGGCCAATGACTCAGATCTTTGCCTTTTATATGCTGCTACCACTGGTGTTGTTGCTGACCACAGGATTGTTTCGAGTCAACAAATTACTGCCTGTCGTGGTGTTGTGCGCCGCTTCCTATTTGTGGCTGCAAACTATGTCGGATTGGCAACCGTTCTACAATGGGCGCTATTTTAAGGAGTTTTATCTATACGCGTTTCTCCTCGGTGTGGCTGGCGCCTACTTACATTTTGGTTTTGGTAAATTGATGTGGACTGATCGTTGGCCGAACTTGCTGGCATGTGTGGTGTTGGCAGCGTTAGTGCTTGCTATAGCGTGGTCGGCACCGGTTGCGCCGCCAGCTTTTATTCGTCCATTTATTGCATCGTTCTATGGCAAGTGTGTGGTGAGCTTGCTACTTATTATTCTCATTCTGCGTCTGTCACACACATGGTTGCGGTTACTTATAGCAAACCCGCTGTTCCGTTCAGTTGGTGTGGTGGGTTTTAGCTTTTACCTGCTACATGGGCTAGGCATGCAGATGGCAAATCATCTGTTGACCGCCGTATTAGGTATTAGCGAAACTGATCCTCGATCATGGACATTAGTGGTGCTGGCGTTCGCTATGACCTACCTCATGTCGCTCATAAGCTATTCGTATGTAGAGCGACCGTTTTTCGGTTATCGCGAAGCCCCTTTGAACACATCAAATCAAGGTTTTAAAGGATAGTAATCGGCCTTGACTGTTTTGGCGATTTCTCTGACCACAATGTCGTAGCCCTTAGGGTTGAGGTGACAGCAGTTGTCGACGTATAAGGTGTCCGGGATGTCTTTAAACATATACGTTAAGTCATAGAAGTGTATATTTTGCTGAATAAGCCTTTGGCTCTCTTTGATTAGGATCGGGAAAGTTTGTCGGTACACATTTCCGTATCCGCCCTTGGGGAGAATAGCGATGGCCTTTTCGGCCGGATTGAATAGCTTGGCGCCATCAATATACTGATTGGGTTGCAAGAAATGATAGTAGCGCGCGCCATTCCCTTCAGCTAAGTCGCGCATGGCCAACGAGCTGTCTACCCAAATCTTAGCAGCGTACTCTGCTACCGCTTCCGCTGATTCGAGATCAAAGTCTGGACCAAGTGCCTCATAGGCGAAGTCGCGGTTCTTGTCTGAAGGATTAAACAATTGATCAATTTCGGCATCGGCTTTAGCTATTCTATCTATGTAGCCTGGGTCCATGATTCGCCATAAAAAATTTATCATCGGGCTCCAGCGAACGGGGAAGGTGCTAGTCCACTCGGCTAGACCAGAACGACTCTCAAGAAGTTGAAACTTATGGCTATAGGCCCGCAAACCTGCTTTTGTCAGTGATGAGCTGACGCGGTGGTTCCATGATTTCGGGAAGGCCGGATGCAGCCCTGCGTCGCGCCAACCATAATAGCTTGCGGCCATTTCATTAAATCCATCGAGATTGATGATGACGTCAAATTCGGCGCCTAACGATAAGTAGTAAGCCAGTTGCATTAATTGCTGTGGCTGCTTGTATGCGCCCATAGCCATGTTATAGACGACCACTTCTTTACCTTCAAATTCGGGGATTGAGCGCATAACTTTGTCAAAATAGCGCTTACTACCTCCACGTACTGTGCCATCTGCAAAAGAGCCGCCCAGTACCCCGACTACGGCTGTTTTATCTGAACGTTTTGCTAGTGGCCGATCAGTATCGACCTTGATTCGTGAGGCGCATTGAGTTTTGTCAGATGACTTGCAATTGGGGTCAATCCTTTTGCCGTCGATCGAGAAGCCGACATAGGGATGTAATATCGGTGTCTGAATAACGTTATTTTGCTCGGCATTCGCGGGTACGAATACGGCGCTCTTATCTTTAGCTTGGGCGGCTTCAAGTTTCGCCGATTGCAGTGACGCTATATTGTAATCACCAAATTTGATGCGGTAAGCAGCATACGCCGTTAACTCGATTAGCCCGTAGGTAAATGACAGTAAAATTAGAGTGAATAGGGCTTTTTTCATCTTTCGGTAGGTCCGAGTCGACAGCTTGTTAATATAAGGCCGTAGTGTAACGCCTTCGAATTAGGCATCACAAGGGTGAGTCTCGATTGATGCTTGCAGTACGATCACACAGCAGTCAAACTCTAGACTATTAACCTAACACTCCCCACGCGTGAGCATAACTTTATGAAGGTTTCACTTTTACTTACTGGTAATGAGTTGATGACTGGTGACACGGTCGACTCTAACTCGGCCTATATTGCGCAGTCGTTGAAGGATATCAATTTAGTTCCTTTTATCAAAACCGTGGTAGGTGACGATTTGACACTGCTCGTGAAGTCGATTCAGGAGTTATCAGCTGTCACCGACGTGCTTATTGTAAACGGTGGTCTTGGGCCAACGGTAGATGATCTGACGGCGCAAGCGCTATCGATGGCGGTCGGTTCGCCTTTAGCGCGCAATGCGCAAGCTTTTGAGAAGCTGGACGAATGGGCGCAGCGACGTGGTTTTGTGATAACCGAATCCAACCTAAAACAAGCTGAATTGCCTGCGGTTTGTGACATCATTGATAATCCCAAGGGCTCGGCTGTTGGGTTTCGGTGCGAATACAATGGGTGTTTGATTATGTGTACGCCCGGCGTACCAAGTGAGCTCAAACCGATGGTTGAGAATCATTTGTTGCCACTAATCCGCGCACATGGCGCAATCACAACAGTAAGCGATATTACACGCATTCGGGTGTTTGGTATCACGGAATCGGGTTTGCAGGATACGGTTAATGAAGTCTTTCCAGATTGGCCGCCCGAAGTAGATTTAGGATTTCGTGTGCAAATGCCCGTGATCGAGGTGAAGTTAGCAACCTTGAGTGAGGATGCTCGAGTGCTAAACGAAACCTGGACAAAAAAATTTATTGATCACTTTTCTGACTATGTGATTGGTTATGATGACGTGCGCTTAAGCCAAGCGTTGAATGCCGCATTGATGGAAAAACGCTTAGTGTTGAGCACGGCTGAATCGTGTACTGGTGGCTTGATTGCTGCTGGGATTACCAGTGAAGCCGGTGCTTCAAGTGTGTTCCAGGCCGGCTATGTGACGTATTCTAATGCAGCGAAACACCGAGACCTCGGTGTGTCACTGGAAGCGTTAGACGAGTTCGGCGCGGTTAGTGAGCAAGTGGTAACTGAGATGGTTGCTGGTGCACTGAGCCGTTCCGGAGCCGATATTGCCTTAGCGATATCGGGGATTGCCGGCCCAGATGGTGGTTCGCCCGACAAGCCAGTTGGAACGGTTTGGATGGCGTGGGGAGAGGTGGGTCAAATTCAAGCTCGTAAGTTCTATTTTCCTACGCAGCGTCTAGCCTTTCAGCGCACTGCATCCGCTATTGCGATGGACTTGGTTCGGCGTCATGTATTGGGCTTACCGACTGACGTAGATTACTTTAGCGAGTTGAAAAAAAAGCGCTAGCGAATCTTGTCAAAACGCACGGTTAGGCTTGTTGTTAGGCCGCGCCGTGTTGTGCGAAGTCGAGCATGGCTTGGCAAACGGTAGTCAGGTCAGCGTCGGACATAATAAACGGCGGCATCACGTAAAGTAGTTTTCCAAACGGGCGTACCCATACGCCCCGTGCTACAAAAAATGCTTGGGCGGTAACCGGGTCAATAGGCTCAACCATTTCGATTATGCCAATACCGCCTAACACACGCACATCGGCGACTGTACTCAGCTGCTGTGCTGGCATCAATTGGTCCTTTAAAGTACGTTCTAGGCGTTTTACTTGGGCAGCCCAGTCTTGGTTCAATAACAGCTTTAGACTGGCGTTGGCGGCAGCGCAGGCTAGTGGATTACCCATAAAGGTTGGACCGTGCATAAAAACACCGCCATTTTGCGAAATGCCTTGCGCTATTTTCGACGACGTTAGCGTTGCCGCGAGCGTCATATATCCTCCGGTTAAGGCTTTGCCAACGCACAGTATGTCGGGCGTTATTTCGGCCCATTCGCACGCAAATAATTTTCCAGTACGGCCAAATCCGGTAGCAATTTCATCGGCTATTAACAATACATGGTAGTGATCACACAGTTGCCTGACACGCTTAAGGTAGTCAGGATGGTACAGCCACATTCCGCCGGCGCCTTGCACGATTGGCTCCAAAATAATGGCGGCGATATCGGCATGATGTTGAGCAAAAACGGCTTCTAGATCGGCCAAGCTTGCGGCTGAAAAGGGAGTCTCAAATCGACTACTGGGGCGCTCAGTGAAAAACTGGGGGGTAACGGCTTGGTTGAATAAGTGGTGCATGCCGGTATCTGGATCGCAGACGGACATGGCGGCAAATGTATCGCCGTGATAACCACCGCGTAGCGATAATAATTTACGCTTCTTGGTTTGGCCAGTGGCTTGCCAGTATTGCAGTGCCATTTTGATCGCGACTTCGACGCTAATCGATCCTGAGTCTGCTAGGAACACGTGCTGGAGCGCTTCCGGCGTGATGTCGATCAGCGTTTTGCATAGCGTAATTGCTGGTTCATGGGTAATGCCGCCGAACATGACGTGGGACATTGCGCTTAGCTGAGTGTGGAGCGCTGCATTGATATCTGGATGGTTGTAGCCATGAATTGCACACCACCAAGATGCCATGCCATCGATAAGCTCTCGCCCATCGGCCAATTTTAAGCGAACTCCTTCGGCACTGGTAACCAGTTGTGTTGGCAGTGGCGCGGTGGCGGATGTGTAAGGGTGCCAAATGTGCGCTTGATCGAAGGCCAGTAGGTCTGAAGTCATTAGAAAAATAGCAGCTTAATGATGAATGCGACGATCACGATGTTCAGGGTTATCTTGATCGGACCGATACCCTGTTTAATTTGCATGTTAGCGGCTAACCACGCACCGATCCAAGTGCCGATGCCGAGTGCAATACCGTACATCCACGCCAGCTCAAGTTGTGCCGCAAATACGCTCAAGGCGACCACCGTGTAGCACAACACAATAAATACTTTATGCGCATTGGTGGTAACTAAATCCAGTTGCATAACTCGGTTGAGTATAGGCATGAGCAAAAAGCCGACGCCGATATGGATTAAGCCGCCCCAAAATCCAATTAAAACCATTAAGGCGTGTCCAGCTATGAGTCGATTGCGCGACGGCGAGTCGTTAACGCTGATGGTTTTGGGTTGCGGTAGCGACATGACGATCAACACAATAACCATGACGATGGCTAACAGTGTATTGAATTGGTCGTTGGGAATTCGAGATGCCAGTGACGCACCGATTAAGGTACCTGGAATCGTGCATAAGCCCAAAGTCAGGCTAAGTCGAAAGTTCGAAATTCCCTTGCGGTAAAATGCCCACACAGCTGAGATGTTCTGCGGCAGAATAGCAATGCGATTAGTGCCGTTGGCAACGGTGCCAGGAACTCCCAAGAAAATCATCACTGGCACGGACAGCATAGAGCCGCCGCCAGCCATGACATTTAGGAAGCCGGTGGCAATTCCGGTAACGGTAAGAAGTAATAGCTCTAACATGCACGGATTGTATCGAAAAACCGAGGCTAGCAGGGGGCGCATCGCACAAAATAACTTGTTACACTGTGGCTATGCATCTGTATTCTCAATCCTATCCGTCCGACATCGGGCAATTCGCAGCTCAGACCCCACCGGTCATCATTATTCCCGGTTTATTTGGCTCCACCAGCAATTGGCGTGGCTTCGCGCAAGCACTCGGAGCTTATTACCCTGTGGTGGTCATAGACCAGCGTAACCATGGTCGCTCGCCGCATGCTCCGTCGCACACCTATCAAGATATGGTTGACGACTTGCTTGAATTTATCGATCAACACTCATTCGACAAGGTAATTCTGTGCGGGCACAGTATGGGCGGCAAAGTCGCTATGCTGTTTAGCCATCAATACCCAAAACGCGTTGCTAAGCTAGCCGTGTTGGATATTGCACCGATCACTTACCCGCATAGCCACGCGGCGTATCTAGAGGCGATGTTGGCGATCGACTTGAGTACTTTAGCTTCGCGCGCAGAAGCCGATAAAATATTGAAGCCAGCAATACCGGATACCGCAACGAGGTTGTTTCTGTTGCAAAGTTTAGTTGGGTCTCCTACGGAGTATCGATGGCGCTTAAATTTATCAGCATTATTAGAATATATGCCGCAAATAGTCGGTTTTCCGGAGGCTTCTTTAACTGGCGACGTTGGTCAGCTAGAGACAGTGTTTATTTATGGTGAGTCGTCGGATTATGTGCAAGTTCAGCATCATGAACTTATTCGTGCGCATTTCTCAACGGCGCAGTTTGTGGGGATTCCCAACGCCGGACATTGGCTGCACGCGGAGCAGCCTAAATTGGTATTGCGCGCGGTTTTAGATTTTTTAGGGATAAGTGAAACAAATGACTGAAATTAGTAATGAATCGGCTGATGATCAGGTCAATTACGACATGATGGATAAAAACCGAAAATACGCCTTACTGATCGAAGCCCATTCGCAGGATTTGTACAAGTACGCACTGTGGCTCTGTAAAGATAAGAATATGGCTGAAGATGTGATGCAAGAAGCGTTTTTACGCGCTTGGAAGTCACTCGATAATTTGCGTGAAGCCAAAGCCGCTAAGGGCTGGCTGTTTACGATATTTCGTCGTGAGCATGCGCGTCAATTTGAACGCAAACAATTTAAGTATAACGACGTGGAAGAAATGGATACCATCGCTGATGCTCAAAAGGGTTACGACGATCGCCCCGAAGCATTTGCGCTACGTAATGCGTTAAAGCGCCTGCCCGATGATTATCGTGAACCGCTAGAGATGCAGGTGTTAGGTGGATTTTCATGTGATGAAATAGCCACCATTCTCGAAATAAGCTCGAGTGCCGTGATGACAAGATTGTTCCGAGCGCGTAAAAAAATGCGCCAAGTTTTAGGGCACGAGTCGGTGCCTCAATTGGGAGTAGTGGGCGACTAAGTTAGTTACATGATTATTACCGTCCTAGTGAACAAATTAACAGAAGATTTATAGAGCATGAATTGTTTAGAATTTAAGAGGTTAGCGTTATCCGACCCGCACAACCAAGCGCACGAATTTGTGTCGCATAGTCATGCGTGTCCTGACTGCCTAAAATACGTTGGCGGAGTCAAGCAGATGGACGCTGACTTGGCGGACAGCTTAGAAGTAAAAGTGCCAAGCGATTTGATGGCCCGTCTGAAGCTCAATCAAGAGCTAGCGAACGAAGCAGAGGAGGATGAAAATTCATCGTCGTTCCGATTTGCAGGTAAGTTTCGCGGCTATTCGATTGCCGCTAGTTTAGCCATAGCGGTCTTTGTGGCAGGTTTTATAGCGAGCAATCAATTTGGACTGAATCAACAGATTGACAGTGACTATCAGTCTCTATTGGCTGGCGTGGTAGAGCATATGCGTGAGCAGCCAATGACTCCAGTGGTAGATGCAGCCATCGCTAACCGCGATGCCAAAACGCTATTGGCGAGCTACGATAGCGATATGAAATTGAAGTATTTGAGTAACCTGCAATTCACTCGGATATGTCCGATGGGGCAATATCGTGGACTGCATGCTACTTTGGATACGCCGGATGGCCAGGTGACGTTTGCCTACATTAAAGGTGATTCAGTCGGTCAATTACTCGACACTGGATATGAGGGCATGATTACTCGCGTAAAACCAGTGCGCGGAGGTAACTTGATTATTCTGAGTCGTACCAACAGTGCATTGCAACAAGCCGACCAACAGCTTGAAGATGCGATGTATTGGGATATCTAGGCCGGGCTGTTAGCCAAATCGTTGATCGGCAACAAAAGGGTTGGTTCGGCGCTCGTGTCCAAAGTTGGACATCGGACCATGCCCTGGGATAAATTGAATATCATCGCCGAGCGGAAATAAACGATTTCGAATTGAATCGATCAGTTGTTGTTGATTACCTTGGGGAAAATCAGAGCGCCCGATCGAACCTTGGAATAATACATCGCCAACTGCCGCAAAATGCTGCGATTGCTCCACAAAAACCACGTGCCCCGGTGTGTGTCCGGGGCAATGGGCGACGTTAAACGTCAAGTTGCCCAATGCTACTTGATCGCCATGTTCCAGCCATTGGTCGGGAGTAAACGTCTCGCCGTCAAAGCCAAAGCGTTGGCACTGTTCGGGTAGTAAATCAATCCAGAACTGATCGGCCTTATGTGGGCCAATAATTGGGACTCCAGTGGCGCGCGCTAATTCAGCAGTACCGCCCGCGTGATCTAAATGGGCATGCGTAATCAGAATTTTATCGAGCTCCAGCTCCAATTTGCCTAACACACCTCGAATTCTTTCGATTTCGCCGCCGGGATCAATCACTGCCGCTAAGCGGGTATCACTGCACCAGACGACGCTGCAGTTTTGTGCAAATGGTGTGACTGGAATAATTTCAAATTTCAATGTCATGCCGGACTACTGCTTTGGTTGTTTGATCGGCACGTCGACGGTGATTTGCTGTCCATCTGCAGTGCTAAAAACGATCTTGGTAGATTGGCCTTCGAGCAAGCTTTTTTTCGGTTTCATTAGCATGACGTGCTTACCCATTGGTTCAAAACTAGCTGATTCGCCGGGCGCTAACTCAAGTGTGGCTAGATGTTCCATGCTCATTACATCGTTTTGCATAATTGATTCATGCATCATGCTCATGGCAAAGTCTGGACTGCTGACAGCGGTTAAACTAATGGTTTTCGTCGATGTGTTTTGCACGATAAAATAGGCCGCCATGCTAGTCGCGGTTGGCGGCGCAGGTCGAATCCACGCGTCGGAAAATAGCAGGGCGCTTGTATTTGAAGGTGTTGTATTTTCGGTTAGGGCGCTAGTCGCTTGAGTCGTGCTGGTGTTTGATGTTGCTTGGTTGATGCCTTGATACTTAGCAAGATCAATTAAGTCGGCGGTGATTTCATCAGCTTTGTGTGGCGCGGTAATCACGCCGGCGTACTGGCCTTGCGGGTTAATCAGTATTAGCGCCGCGCTATGGTCGACATCATAGGCACCATTGTCGGCCGCTTTGTCTTTAAAAAACAAGACGCCGACTTGCTTCGCGAACTCGGTGGTATCACTGACATTGGCTCGCAGTCCGACAAATTCGTTATCGAAAAATGGCACATAATTGGCAAGTCGTTCGACACTATCGCGCTCAGGATCGACCGTTACCATGATCACTTTATTGTTTGACCAAAAACCGGCCTCAGATACACGCTGCTTCACTTGCTTAAGCGTTTGCATGGTGGTTGGGCAGACATCGGGGCAGTGCGTGAAACCGAAAAAAATGATGCTCCAGTGGCCTTGGAATTGGTCTACGTTAACCGTGTCACCGCGGTGATCAGTAAATGTAACTGGGGCTAAGTCTCTAGGCGTTGGTAATAGAATTAATTTTTTAAATTCAGGTTGTGGTGGTGCCGATTGGCTACCTAGTTGGATATAGACGCCGATGCCAATTGCGAGTAATGCGACGAGAATAAAGACGGGGTTTACTTTACCAAGCTGATATTTCATGGTTCTGGATTGTGGTTGGAATCGGGTTTATGTGGGGTCGGTTGCGCTCCAAAAAGCGTGCAGAGTATAGCTCAACTTGAGTGACGAGTCCTACACTGTCAAAGCATGTGGCGTAGCGAACTCGGTATGGCTTAAACCGCTTCTACGTGCAGAATGCTACCGTTGACGTCGACGACTTTGACCTTGGTGCCAACAGCGGCATCGTCACCGGCTACTTTCCATTGGCTATCGTCAACGCGGACTTTACCAAAACCGTTGACGATCGGTTCCGATAGCACTAAAACTCGGCCCTTATAGCCATGATTGCGGCGATTTAGCTGAGGTTGATCGGTAGTTGAATCTTCGTCATTGCGTACGAATTTCTTCCAAGCGACCAGCGATAAGACACTAAATATACCAAACAGCAAATACTGTATTCCCCACGCTAGCTCAGGTACGAAAAACTTCAGGGCAGCGGAGGCCGTTGCGGCAATTCCAAGCCATAAAAAGAACGCGCCAGGAGCGAATAATTCTAATCCAAAAAACACGCAGGCTAGGGCTAACCAGTGCCAAAATGAGGGGTTGTAAAATTGTTCGTCCATTATTCGGCCTTAAGATTTCTTGTCGAATGCTTCTTTGGCAAGTTCAGATATGCCGCCAATCGAACCAATAACACTCGAGGCTTCGAGTGGCATGAAGATTACTTTCTGATTATCTGCGCTGGCCATTTTGGTTAGCGCTTGAATATATTCTTGCGCAACGAAGTAGTTTACCGCTTGAATGCTACCTTCACTGATAGCAGTCGACACCATTTTAGTTGCTTGCGCCTCGGCTTGCGCTTCACGTTCGCGCGCTTCGGCATCGCGAAAAGCGGCTTCCTTGCGGCCTTCGGCTTCGAGGACTGCCGCTGTTTTTTGACCTTCTGCCCGTAAAATTTCAGATTGTTTGAAGCCTTCGGACTCTAGAATCGCGGCTCGTTTTTCGCGTTCAGCCTTCATTTGTCGAGCCATCGCATCGACTAAATCCTGCGGTGGCGCAATATCTTTGATCTCGATGCGCGTGACCTTAACGCCCCAAGGCGTGGTTGCTTCGTCAACAACGTGCAGCAATGCCGAGTTAATATTGTCGCGCTTAGACAGCGACTCATCGAGGTCCATAGAGCCCAGCACGGTTCGTATGTTGGTCATGGTTAAGTTGAGAATCGCTAGCTCAAGCTTATTTACCTCATAGGAGGCTTTGGCTGCGTCTATGACTTGAAAAAACACGACACCGTCGACACGCACCACGGCGTTGTCTTTGGTGATAACTTCTTGTGACATGACATCCAGCACTTGCTCCATCATGTTTTGCTTTCTACCAATCTTATCGACCAGTGGAATAATGATGCGGAGTCCTGGTCTGAGGGTTTGGGTATATCTTCCAAAACGCTCAACCGTGTACTCAAAGCCTTGTGGCACCACGACTGCCATGGATTTTAAAAACAGTAATAAGAATACCGCGCCGGCTATATAGAACCAAGATTCCATTTTTGTCTCCTGAGGTGGGTTATTGTTTATAATATGAGCCCCTAGGCCCAAATTACAAGCGGCGATTCACTTTCTATATGACGTTTATCTGTATGACGACTAAATCAGTCCTGAGTCAAGCAACCGAGTTGACTGATTGGTCCGCGGCATTTTCGCAGCTGGCGTACGCCAGTGAGCCGCCACAGGCTGTCGGCGTAATTAAATCTTGCCCGACCGACTTTCAAGTCGACGAACAAATGGCACATACACCAACTGGTGAAGGTGAGCACATTTGGTTGAAGGTGCGAAAAGAACGACAAAATACTGAGCAAGTAGCAAAAGGCCTTGCGCGCTTTGCGAGCGTGGCTTTAAGAGATGTCGGATATTCTGGTCTTAAAGATTTTCAGGCCGTCACAACCCAATGGTTTAGTGTTTGGCTGCCCAAGAGTGCCGGGCCAGATTGGAGTGGTTTTGATATGTTTGGCGTCGAATTACTCGAGGTCAGTCGTCATTCGCGTAAATTGAAGCGTGGAACCCATCAAGCTAACCGTTTTATTATTACCGTGCGGGATCTCGTCGCTGATCGTGAGCAACTGATATCCACGTTGAGCAATATCAAAGAAACCGGAGTTCCGAATTACTTTGGTGTGCAGCGCTTTGGGCGCGACTTTAACAATCTTAGGCTCGCCAATTCATTGTTAGTTGAGCGGCGACCAATTAAAAATCGCAATCTCAAAAGTATTGTTTTGTCATCCGCTCGTTCATGGTTGTTTAATCAGGTTGTGTCACAGCGTATTCGGCTAGGTACTTGGAATGAGCTTTATCTTGGCGAGCCAGCCAACTTAGATGGTACTAATAGTACTTTTTTAGCCAGTGGTGAGCCTGATGAATTGGGGCGATTGACGCAGCTGGACATCCATCCAACCGCCCCGTTGGTGGGGCGCGATGCTGACAAGGCAATGGCTGAATGCCCGAGCTTGCAGGCCATGGAGGCCGAATGGCTAGCACCATACAACGCGTATATCGATGGTTTGTGTCGGCTGGGTTTGGATTACCAACGGCGTGCGCTTCGCTCGAGAGTGCATGACTTAACGTGGTCATTTGACGATGACTGTTTGCGTTTGGAGTTTGTGTTACAGCGTGGTCAGTTTGCCACCTCAGTGCTGCGCGAGTTACTGCTCGAGTCGACCTAAAACAGTGACGTTGCGCTATACCGAGTATCCTTATATCGATTCAGCCACGCTGTTTGACGGCGTGGCAGATGAGCCTTGGGCGATGCTGCTGGATTCTGGTTTTATTGACGGCAAGTCTAGCTCCAGTTTGTCGTGGGGTTATGATGTGTTGGCAATCCGGCCTAGTCAAACCTTCGTGTTTAATGGTGGGGTAACCCAGCACGTAAAAGGTGATCAAGAACAAACTTTAGCCGGTGACCCGTTGCGTGTTTTGCAGCAATACTTGCCCGATATTACGCCACCTGAATGCCCGTTGGTGCCATATGTGCCCGGTGGAATGGGTTATTTTTCTTACGATTTGGCGCGTCACTTTGAACCACTTCCATCAAGTGCAAGTAATGATGAGCAACTCCCTCCCATGGCGGTTGGTGTATACGACGTGTTGTTGGTAGTTGATCACGCTAAGCGGCGCAGCGTGTTGGTCGAATGGGGCGACGAGCAAGCCAATGCTGAACTAGTTGAAACATGGGGCGAGCTGATTGAGGCACACTCCATGGTGTCAAGCAGCGGGTTGCCTGCGCGTTCAGGTAGCGAATTGCATCCGAGTGTCTGTGGGGGCTTGCAGTGTACCGATCCGGCCGAGAGCCTGGCTTCAAGCGAGTACCAAGCAGCGTTCGATAAAGTTCGCCAGTACACAATTGATGGAGATTGCTACCAAGTCAATTTAACCAATCAGTTTTCTGCCAAGGTGTCGGGTCGTGCTTGGTTGACCTATCGCTACCTTCGGGCGAAGAGTCCTGCGCCCTATGGTGCGTATTTAAACCTTCCGTTTGCGCAGATACTGTCTAACTCGCCGGAGAGTTTTATTCAGTGTCATAAGCAACAGGTCACCACCAGCCCGATAAAGGGTACTCGCCCGCGAGTTGTGAGTGACCCAAAGCGTGATGCTGATGTTGCGGCGGAATTATTAAGTAGTGCCAAGGATCGTGCTGAAAACGTGATGATTGTGGATTTAATGCGCAATGATCTAAGTCGTTGTTGCGAACTTGGTAGCGTGGCTGTGCCTGAATTATTTGCTTTGCACAGCTTTGCTAATGTGCATCATTTAATCAGTCGGGTAACCGGTCGGCTTAAACATGGATTGCATTCGTTAGATCTACTTCGTCATTGTTTTCCGGGCGGATCTATTACCGGTGCACCAAAAATTAGAGCAATGCAGATTATCGAAGAGCTCGAACCGGTACGGCGAGGTTTGTACTGCGGGTCCATTGGTTTTATCGGCGGTGACGGCAGCTTAGAAACTAACATCGCAATCCGCACGATCGTGGTTAAAGATGGGGTTGCTCGGTTTGCCGCGGGCGGTGGCTTAGTAATAGATTCTGAGCTTGATGCAGAGCGCCAAGAGCTCGAAGACAAGGCAAATATGATGCGAGATGCGCTATTTGGTGATAATTTGGGCCAATAGTGAGGTAAACCTTTAAAATTCCAAGGAGTTTTACTTGAAATTAGTGCCACCAATGCGCACACTCGCTAGTATTACTGAATAGCAATGTTTGCTTAGTTTTGGGTTCGGTAGCCCGTTTAGTTCATGGTTCAAGCCGCTTTAAGATCGCTTTCCGAAATGGAATTACCCGCCAGCCACGTCCCCGAATGGCTGAAAGGTATTGCGGATGGTCGTACGCCAGAGTGTGTATCTCGAATTGAGGAGGCGGCGCATTTTGCAATTAAGGCGCATACCGGGCAAAAACGTGCTTCAGGCGAGGACTACGTCAATCATACTTTTGCGGTGGCAGCGATTGTCCACGAACTGGGGTTGGATTCGGATGTAGTGATCGCCGCGTTATTGCATGATACGGTTGAAGACACCGCTGTCGAACTTGACGATCTTAGTAAGCTGTTTGGTGTTGATGTCGCTAACTTGGTTGACGGCGTTACTAAAATGGAAGTAATTCAAGAGCTGTCAGATCAAGCTAATCTTGGCCGCAATAATCAAGACGCTAAAGCCGAGAGCCTTCGTAAAATGATGCTGGCGATGGTGGATGATGTTCGTGTTGTGTTAATTAAGTTGTGCGACCGTTTACACAATATGCGCACCTTGGAGTCAATGCGTGCTGAAAAACAGAAGCGTATTGCAACTGAAACCTTGGAGATCTTTTCCCCATTAGCCAACCGACTAGGTGTGTGGCAGATAAAATGGGAACTCGAAGACCTATCGTTTCGATATATTGAGCCAGAAATATATAAGAGCATTGCGCACAAACTGGCTGAACGACGGGTTGACCGCGAAGGGTTTATTAACCGCTTCATCAGTGATCTTGAATCCGCCCTAGAGATTGATGGTGTGGAGGCCGAAATTCGTGGCCGCGCCAAACATATCTACAGCATCTGGAGCAAGATGCAAAAGAAGGGGCTTGAGTTTGAACAGTTGTTTGATGTGCGGGCTGTACGTGTACTAGTAAACTCGGTACAAGATTGCTATGCGGCACTTGGCTGTATTCACACTAATTGGAAGTATATTTCGGGTGAGTTCGATGACTACATCGCAACCCCTAAAGAGAATAATTATCGTTCCATCCACACCGCGGTAATTGGCCCAACCGGTAAAGTGGTCGAGGTTCAGATACGTACTCACGAGATGCATGAGTACAATGAGCTTGGCATTGCCGCGCACTGGCGTTACAAAGAGGGTCGCCGCGATAACGACCAAGCGGTTAACAACAAGATATTGTGGCTCCGTCAATTACTCGAATGGAAAGATGAAGTAGCGGATGCCAGCGAATTTGTTGACCGCGTTAAAGACGAAGTATTTGAAGACCGAGTCTACGTGTTTAGCCCAAAGGGCAAAGTCGTTGACTTGGCCTATGGCAGCACACCTATCGATTTTGCCTACGCCATTCACACTGAAGTAGGGCATCGTTGCCGTGGCGCAAAAGTTAATGGAAAAATGGTGCCTCTCACGCATAAGCTCCTCACTGGCCAGCAGGTCAGTATTATTACCGCTAAAACGGGCGGACCTAGCCTCGATTGGTTAGACAATCACAAAGGCTATGTGCGCAGTCGCCGTGCCCGAGCTCGTATTCAGCACTGGTTTCGACACGAAAACCGTGATGCCACGATTGCGCATGGACGGTCGTTGCTAGAGCGCGAGTTGGATCGCATGAATCTGAGCGACGTTAAATTTGATTTGTTGGCAAAGCAACTCGGCGTAGAGGACACGGATGAAATGTTTTTCAAATTGGTCGACGGCTCGATCAAGCCCGGTCGCGCGGCAGTGGTGGCGCAACGTATTCTAAAGCCTGAGGCGGATGAAGCTGACGACCAGTTAGAAATTAGTTTTAAAGGTGCCTCACGCGCGGCTAATGATGATGTCCGACCGGACAATCTAACCATTGAAGGCGTGAGCGGCTTGATGACGCATCTGGCACAATGTTGCCAGCCAGTACCTGGAGACAAGGTGCTTGGCTTTGTCACTCGTGGCACGGGTATTACTATTCATCGTGAAACATGTCCAAACATTCTTTATCAACAACATACGGCCGGTGAGCGAGTTGTTGAAGTGAATTGGGGGCAGTCAAGCGAACGGACTTACCCAATGACCGTGTTGATTAATGCGTTTGATCGCAAAGGCTTACTCAAAGATGTATCGACCGTGTTTGCGGATGAGCGAGTGAACGTATTGCAGATGAGTACGCGTACCGAACCCAAGGATGCGTCGGTGAATATGGAGGTAGATGTCGAGGTAACGAGTCTTGAAGCGATGAGCAAGCTATTAGCTAAACTTGACCAACTGCCTAATGTGCTGTCAGTAAAACGTAAGAAATAGTCAGGCTATTAAGGCTGTGTTGCTTTGATCGGCGATTTTAAAGGGCGCAGATAGAGAGAACCGAGATCTGTGAGGGGTAAGTGCTTCTCAAGGCGCGGTACAGCTTGCCGCAAAGCCGCAATCTGATGAAACCGAACGGTATCCCAACGTATTTGTTTAGGAGTAGTCGGCGCTAAGGGCTTGTTTGCGCCAAATAAGGAGCTCTGACATACTCGTTTCAGCCATTCGGCATCCTCTAAACAGATTCATACAGGGTGTGCGAATATTTAAATATCCCAGCATAATGTCGGATCATAAAACTGTTAGAGCTACTTCGAGCTATGTACATATTCCCACATGACCCTTTATGGAAAAATGAGTTTGAAATAACATCTAAAAAACTTTTAGAAGTGGCTGATATTGAAATTGAACTTCACCATATTGGAAGCACCTCTATTCAAGGGTTATATGCAAAAAATTGTATTGATATACTTGGTGTTATTAGTGACTTTAGTTTAGGCCATACTTTTATAGAACCCTTTAAGAGCCTAGGTCTAACTTATAAAGGCGAGTACGGAATTGCTGGAAGGCATTATTTCTCGGGAAGAGAAAACCCCAAAACACATTTGCATGTATTGCCTTTAGGGCATGAGCAGATTGATACTCATTTGCATTTCAAAAATATAATGAGTAAAAAGCCTGAGTTAGTAAAAGAACTGAATGAATTGAAAAAGGCGCTCTCCAGTCAATTCACCAAAGAGATCTATCAGATTAAGAAAAAAGTGTTCTATGACAAAGTCAGTAAAATTGAGCTTTAACAAGCTTGAACACTTACATTCACTCCGTTTATTCGGTTGCGTAAAGACGCGCGCCCCTTTTAAAGGCGTTACCGAGTGGTTCGCTCAGCGTAAGTAGCAGATATTTAATGGCAGCTTACTTCAAAGTTTGAAGTCTAGGCTTGCAAGATCACAAACCTAGATTATTAGGTCAATCTGTTAGGATTTCTTCAAATAGCGCGTAGTAGAGATGCTCGCTGTAGCCTTCAAGAATCCTTAGCTCGACATTGGGCAGTTGTTTGGCTAAGTGTTCAACGCCGTCTTGAGACACTCGAATGTCTTCGGTTCCCCACCACATGGTTACTGGCACGGTAATGCTCGATAAATCTATCTTTCTCGGCGACAGGCAATATACCATCTCGCTTGAAATGCCCTCCAGACTTTGGCTGCTGCCTTCTCGAAATCCTTCTATCATCAAATCTAATGTTTGATTCTTTTGAAATAGCTCGCGTTCGGCTGAGCCAATACTGGATTCCAACATGCTCCGATAATGGACATCTAAATTCATTGCGATGCTTTTGAGCCAAAGTTGGTAGATCTCTTTGGCAAAGCGTTTTGATGCGCGTACTAGTCGCGAGGTTGGGGACAAAATGCCGGTTAAAAACTGTGTATCCGATTGCTGATTGACGAACACCGGTGAACATAGCCTGATCTGTTTAAGGCGGTGATCAGCTTGAGTTGCGAAACACAGAGCCATCACCGAGCCAAATACGGAACCTAGTAGGTCATATTGTTTAATATCTAGGGCGTCGATAAACTCGTTGATTAGAGCTTCCCAGCCTTTGGGATGATTTTTGATGTATTCGCTGCGTCCATAGCCAGGTCGATCGGGAATGATTACTCGTTTGTTGAGTTTGACTAGAATCTCCTCATAGCCTAGCGGGATGGTGACTCTGCAGCCGTAACCGTTGTGAAGCATGATGACAACATCGCCATCGGCCGGGCCGTAATCACGATAAGCTACTTGGTAACCGCTGGCTAAGTTCAGAAACCTATCTTTGGTTTTCTCGCTATCGGGCATAAATAGACCGCCACCGGTGCCAAAATAGGAGTCTAGGATTTGTGACTCATGGGTTAGTACCAGTCGCACGATATCGGCTTGTGATTTAGTGTAGGTTTTACGGTACAAAGACTTTAGATGCGTTTTTACGGTATTTTCTGAAATAAAGGATTCACAGGCTATTTCTTTAATTGTCTTACCGTGCATCAGCTTGACCAACACCATTTGCTCTTTGTCGGTCAGTTCATGCTGTTTGATAAAGTCGGGGTTCAACTGTTTGTCATTGCGTGACTGGTCAAGTACCAGCAGTAGATAGAAGCGAATCGGTTCGGCGTCTGGCGAAGTCTGGTTGTGGATCGAACGCAAGTAGACTTGGTCACCATTGCAGTGCAAATTTTCCAGTGAAGTCAAATTGCTACGGTTGCCCACTTTGTAATTTCGAATGTTCTGCTCTGCGGCATTTTGGGCGAGGTTCAATACATGAAGGTCGAGTTTTCCGGGCTGCACACTGCTCAATACTTGGGTGTGGAGGTCTTCGGCATTTTGATTGAAATAGATCGGAACAAAGTCGTTATCTAAAATGATCATTTTAAAGCGGCTTTTATCTAGCAAGGTGCCAAACGCGACTAACGCTTCATTGGTGTCACTGAGTCGCCTTAGTATTTGATCGCCTATCTCTAACTCAGAGAAGTTGGCTGGGTCGTCAAACGATTCCGTTTCATCGAGGACTTGATGCATGATGTCTATATAGTCTTCATGCCACCGTTCTGGTTTACCGATAATACGGTACACCAAGGTGCTAAACCGAGAGTTATCCATACCGAGTTTTTTTGTAGGGTTATTAGCAGCGCTACGTCGATTGAGCGAGACAGTAGGAGTGTCTGAGGGCGCGGATTCGAGCGCGTCCAAGTGCTCACGAAGTAGTATCGAGTACTGCTGTTTATTATTGTTACACCATATTAATCACTTTAAAGCCGCATAGCAATTGCACCAAAGGCTAAAGTGTTGATGATTAGTTTTATGTCGAGCGGGCTATTTATACTCAGTATTTGTATTCAAATGGTCACGAACATAGCCAGTAAGCTGCATTTTTAGTAAACTGCACGCGATTGCAAAACCCTTCTACAAGATGAGAGGAAACATCATGAAACAACCAGTTCGCGTTACCGTTACTGGTGCCGCTGGCCAGATCAGCTACGCATTACTTTTTCGTATTGCCTCCGGTTCAATGCTTGGCCCGGATCAACCCGTTATTCTTCAACTGCTTGAAATTACACCAGCGATGGGAGCACTCGAAGGCGTTGTCATGGAATTGAATGACTGCGCATTTCCGTTACTCCACGATGTGGTGATCTCTGATGACCCAGAAGTAGCGTTTAAAGATACCGATTACGCCTTATTGGTTGGAGCACGTCCACGTGGCCCAGGTATGGAGCGTAAAGATTTGTTGGAAGCGAATGCGGCCATCTTCTCGACTCAAGGCAAGGCTATCAACAAGGTGGCGAGTCGTGACATTAAAGTGCTAGTAGTTGGCAATCCGGCGAACACTAATGCGCTTATTGCTGCGTCAAATGCACCGGATCTTGATGCGGGACAATTTACGGCAATGACACGCTTAGACCACAATCGTGCACTTAGTCAGTTAGCGGAAAAAACCGGTTCACACACTACAGACATTAAGCGTATGACGATTTGGGGTAACCACTCGAATACTCAGTACCCTGATATCTCCAATGCAACCGTCAAAGGTGAAGCCGCAGCGGCCATGGTTGACCAGGCGTGGTTGGAAGAAAACTTTATTCCAACGGTGCAAGAACGCGGTGCGGCCATTATTAAGGCTCGTGGTGCTTCTAGCGCAGCGTCAGCGGCAGCGGCAGCGACCGATCATATGCGAACTTGGGCATTAGGCACAGCCGACGGCGACTGGGTTAGCATGGCGATCCCGAGTGACGGCAGCTACGATATCGAGCCTGGCATTATGTATTCGTATCCGGTTACCTGTAAGGATGGCAAATATACAATTGTTCAAGGCTTAGAAATCAGTGAGTTTAGTCGTTCCAGAATGGACGCTACTGAAGATGAGTTGCGCCAAGAGCGAGCGGCAATTGAGCACTTGCTTAGTTAGTCAGGGAACAGCTTAAGCGATTAGCTTGTGTAATCGCCGCGAGATCAAAGGCCCACAACGGTGTAATTGTTGTGGGCCTTTTTTATGCGAGGTGTCAGTTTCTTGCTATGTGGGCCTGAAATCGCTGGTAATTCGTTGCCGTTGATTATGTGTCAGCGTGCTTTTTAGCTGTCTGCTTGGCTTGCATAGCCGCTAGTTGTTCTGCTGTGGCGGCGGTTTGATATTTTTCTTTCCATTCGGAATAGGGCATGCGGTAAATAATTTCGCGCGCTTGCTCATAGTCGATTGTCTGGCCTTGCTCTGCTGCGCTAGCCACATACCATTTAGCTAAGCAATTGCGGCAAAAATCAGCAAGGTTCATGAGCTCAATATTTTGCACTTCTTTATGGTTATCTAAATGATCCAATAAGCGACGAAATACCGCTGCTTCGATGTTGTTATTTGTTTGGTCGGTCATAGTACGAGTCTGAAATTTTAATGATTTGGTGTTGCAAGAGTTACAGTAAGCCAGCGTCTAAACTAACCGCCATCGTCTCGCCAATAGTTTGGCATTGCTCAATGAACTGGCGTTGATGCTCGCCTTTACAAATTAGCGTGGGTTGAACCTCCCGCCACTTTAATCCCTTAATTATCGAATGCACGGAGCGGTTGGTACCGCTACCGTCAAGTCCGGCGCGAATCACTAGGGCGTATGGCTTGGCTTCGTTACGTGTTGGGTTTTCTAAACATGGATAGTATACGCGCTCGAAAAAATCTTTGAGTGCACCGCTCATATAGCCAAAATTTTCAGTGGTAAAAAGCACCAGTGCATCAGTTTTTAGCACGTGCTCAGCATCACAATCGAACGGTGACAAAAGTTGCGTATCGACTGCGGTGGCTCGCCGCGCGCCGTCCAGCATTGATTCCGCCAACAAAATGGTATTCGGCGATGGCGTGTGAGCGATGATAAGTAAGCTTGGGCGCGGACTAGTCATGGGCTACAGTGTACGCAATCCGAGCCGAGGTTTGAACTCATACAGCGAGAGTCCGACACAGACCAAGGCGGCGCCTATCCATACCTCAGTGACCAGCGGCTCTTGGTTGAGCCAGCTACTCAGGCATAGGCCGGTGATCGGCGTAATTAAGGCTATCAGTGATATTCGGTTTGCCGTGACGCGCTTTAATAGAAAGTAATACAGTGTATAGCCCAACCCAGTGCCGATGAGGCCTAGATAGATAAGGCTACTAATGGCTCGAGTTGATGTGTCAATATTAGGGCTGGGCTCTACAATTAGCGCGGCGATCAAAAATAACGGCATTGCAAATAGTAAATTGCCTGTGGTGATTTGCATGCCGGACAACGGTTGGTCTTTCACAAGTTGCCGGCTGACAACCGATGTTACCGAGCTGACTAAGGTAGCGAGCAAGCTTAGAACTACGCCCGAAAAAGACGCTTCCTCGAGCTTTAATCCTGCTGAAAAAACCAAATAGAGTCCGCCAATGCCAAGTAGCAGCCCAGCAATCCGACTCGGGGTTAAGCGGGTTTCTGGCTCGACTAATGCTGAAAGCGCACCAGTCATTAGGGGCGAAACGCCGAACAGCACCGCAATCCAACCAGATGGAATGAGTTGCGCCGCTGCGTAAAATAGGCTCATTGCCAAAAAAGCGGAAATACTGCCGACTGCATAAATTCTTAGTGCGGCCTTATTCATTGGTAGGCCTTGGCGCAACGCCATAATCGCAGCGGCACACACGGTCACGCCAATTATTACGCGTAATAGGGCGCTAGTCATCGGCGCTCCGCCTGAGCTCCATTGGATAGCGAGCGGTGTTGTACTCCAAACTACGATTACGGTAATAACAGCTAACGGGACGGCGAGTTTTTCAACGTTCATGGTGTGTTGTATCGGGCTTTGGTTATCGCTAATAGGCAAAAAAAAACCGCAGATCCAAAGGATGTGCGGTTTTGATTTAGTCGAGATTCGAACTACTTCAAAACGCACTCGGGTGTGAGCGGACACGAATACACGCGGTAACCAAGTTGATTCCAACGAAGTTCTTTACGTAGAGGCACGGCGCAAAGCCGATACGCAAGCCGATCATGTCTGTTTTGAAGTTCATAGTTCGAGTGTCGTGTTTAGTCGTGCACTTGTCAATTAATAATGACGAGGATACAACAGTGTGTAGCTGGCTTAAGCGTCGGCCTCCAAAAACTGCTTCATTCGTTCAATCTGCTCCAATAACAATCGTTTTGCCGATTCAGCATCAGACAATTGTTTCTTCGCTTTACTAATGACATCTTCCGGCGCTTTGTCGACAAACGCTGCATTGCTTAGGCGACCACTAACGCCAGCGATATCACGCTCCGCTTTTTCGAGGTCTTTACTTAAGCGCGCGATTTCAGCACTGGCATCAATAAAAGAACCAAGCGGAATCAATACTCGAGTGTCACCGACTAGCGCGGTTGCTGACTCTGGTGCGCTTTCGCCTTCCGAGAGAATGGTGATTGATTCGAAGCGACCAAACTTGGTTAAGTACGCTAGATTTGCTTGAAGGTAGTGCTGCGTTTGTTGATCTGCACCTTCTAACAAAATTGGCAGCAATTTGCTTGGGCTAATATTCATTTCACCGCGGATATTGCGTACCCCGGTAATGATGGACTGAACCCAATGCATTTCGTCAACTGCACTTTGTTCAATTTTCTCTGGGTTAGGTACCGGAAACTTGCAGTCCATTATGGTATCACCGTCTACCGCTGCTAGTGGTTTAACGTGCTGCCAAATTTCCTCGCTAATAAACGGCATGATTGGATGAATCAAGCGCAATGTGGTTTCGAGTACGCGCACCAAGGTGCGTCGTGTGCCGCGTAACTGTTTTGGTGTGGCATTCTCATCGTTTAATACGATCTTGGTGAGTTCGACGTACCAGCTGCAGTACTCGTCCCATACAAAGCGATAAAGCACTTGAGCAACTTGGTCGAAGCGATAACTTTCAAGTTTATCGATTACCTCTTGCTCAACTTGTTGTAAGCGAGAAACTATCCAGCGATCAGCTAAGCTAAGTTCCACCGTATCATTGGTTTGCCCGCAATCATGCTCTTGTGTGTTCATCAACACATAACGTGAGGCGTTCCAAAGTTTATTACAAAAATTCCGGTAGCCTTCTACTCGAGCTAAGTCAAAGCGGATATCTCTTCCTAGTGTGGCCTGACTTGCAAAGGTAAAACGCAGTGCATCGGTGCCGTAGGACTCAATGCCGTCTGGGAATTGTTTGCGCGTCGACTTTTCAATCTTGGCGGCCATCTTGGGTTGCATTAAACCACGCGTACGTTTTTCTATCAGCGCTTCTAAACTGATGCCGTCGATCAAATCAATAGGGTCTAATACATTGCCTTTAGACTTAGACATTTTTTGACCTTCTTGGTCACGCACTAAGCCGTGAATGTAGACCTCTTTAAAAGGCACTTGGCCAGTGAATTTAAGGCCGAACATGATCATTCGAGCAACCCAGAAGAAAATGATATCGAAGCCGGTGACCAACACGTTGGTTGGATAGTATTTGGCAAGTTCTGGTGTTTGTTGTGGCCAACCTAGAGTTGAAAATGGCCACAAGGCGGATGAGAACCAAGTGTCGAGAACGTCTTCTTCTTGACGTAATACGGCGTCGGCTCCGGCTTTTTGTTGAGCCTCTTCAAGTGATCGTGCTACAAATATATTGCCATCTTGGTCATACCACGCTGGAATTCGGTGGCCCCACCAGATTTGACGAGAAATACACCAGTCTTCAATGTTGCGCATCCATTCAAAGTAGGTGTTTTGCCAGTTTTCCGGCACGAACTTAATATCGCCGTCTTCCACGACTTTAATGGCTTGTTTAGCCAAAGGTTCAACTTTGACATACCATTGGTCTGTCAAATACGGTTCAATAACCGCATTCGAGCGGTCTCCTCGAGGCACCATTAGTTTGTGATCGTCAATCTTTTCTAGCAGGCCAGCGCTCTCGAAATCAGCGATTATTTGTTTGCGCGCGACGTAGCGATCGAGCCCGTGGTACGGTGAGTCGGGCAGAGAAATTGCGGCATTATCATCTAATATGTTTATCTTTGCTAAGTCGTGTCGCTTGCCGACTTCATAATCGTTGAAGTCATGAGCTGGGGTAATCTTTACGCAACCCGAGCCGAACTCAGGGTCGACGTAATCATCCGCGATGATCGGAATTTTCCGATCAGTTAAGGGCAAGTCAATGGTCTTGCCGACTAAGTGTTGGTAACGTTCGTCATCAGGATGCACCGCGACGGCGCTATCACCAAGCATGGTCTCAGGCCGAGTTGTTGCGACAATTAAGTAACTACTTGGGTCGTCACTTAGCGGATAGCGAAGATGCCAAAGGTGGCCATTTTCTTCCGCTGATTCGACCTCGAGATCAGAAACCGCTGTGTGCAATACTGGGTCCCAATTGACTAAGCGTTTGCCTCGGTAAATAAGGTCTTCTTCATACAATTTAACGAAGACTTCTTGGACCGCGTCGGAGAGTCCATCGTCCATCGTGAAGCGTTCACGAGTCCAATCGATAGCCGCGCCCATGCGTCGCAGTTGACCGGTAATTGTGCCGCCCGACTCAGCCTTCCATTCCCAAATTTTCTCGATAAATTTTTCACGGCCAAGGTCGTGGCGCGAAATATTGTCGGCCGCTAGTTGGCGTTCCACCACCATTTGCGTCGCGATACCAGCGTGATCGGTACCGACTTGCCACAGCGTTTGATCGCCTTTCATGCGATGGTAGCGCGTTAGCAGGTCCATGATCGTGTCTTGAAACGCGTGCCCCATATGTAAGCTACCGGTGACATTCGGCGGGGGAATCATAATGCAGTAGGCCGAGTCTGAGTCACGCGCTGCAAAATTATTATTTGCTTCCCAGCGTTTATAAATTGCCTGTTCTATATTGGCTGGCTGATACTGATTGTCGAGCGCGTTGGTCATGGTGTTGATTATGTGGGTTAAATTATTCGTTCAAACGACCAATTATACGTTCTTGCAGAGTTAGATTCAGCTGCAATTGGTCATTGCCGGTGGGTTTAGCTTGATTGTGTGGTGATCGAGCTTGTCGTGTCAGAAATTATAGTTCGATTGTATGCGTTTTTAGCTCGAATCCTTCCGACTGGTAGCGTTTATATCGTGCTCTGGCGGCTTGTTTTGCATCGTCGTCAGCATCCACAATCTCGGCTATTCGAGCAAAGTGATGGCTAAATAGCGGGATTGTGGTGCCGACGTTGATTAATACATCGTACTGCCGTTCGAGCACTGTCGGAGTCACGTCATTTTGACCTCCGATATGGACTGCCGACAACGGCTTTGCTTCTTCAAGTTTGTCGTGAGCAACGAAGCTGGTATCTGAAAACGACCATAGAATTGAATCCAGTGCGGCGGTATCGGCACTGGACTCAGTCACAATCAGCGCGCGTTTATCCAAGCGTTGCAGCTTGTTGGCTAAACGACCAGCCAGTTTAAACTTGGCTTGATTAACGTGATTCGAAATCAGATAAAAATCAACCTGCTTCATGCTCGTATCCAATGCTCTAGCAGCGGTCGATAAGGTATTGAGTTAAAATGGGCACCGCGCGACCCGTTGCTCGCTTACCTGCTGAACCGCCCCATGCTGTGCCTGCGATGTCGAGATGAGTCCAGCGAAAATTCTCAGTGAAATAAGACAGAAAACACGCAGCTGTAATGGTTCCTGCAGATGGCCCACCAATGTTGGCAAGATCGGCAAAATCACTTTTGAGCTGCTTTTTATAGGTCTCTTTAATCGGTAGTTGCCAGGCGAAATCAAGGCTGGTTTCGCCAGCTTGAAGCACTTCGTCGATCATCTCTTGATTATTGCCGAGGACTCCGGCTGTTTGATGCCCTAGCGCGACGATGACGGCGCCGGTCAGTGTGGCGATGTCGATCAC
Source organism: Arenicella xantha (assembly GCF_003315245.1). Classification (NCBI taxonomy): domain Bacteria; kingdom Pseudomonadati; phylum Pseudomonadota; class Gammaproteobacteria; order Arenicellales; family Arenicellaceae; genus Arenicella; species Arenicella xantha. The sequence continues at coordinate 188,589 of NZ_QNRT01000004.1, forward strand.
AGATGCTGGTTTATAGCGTTCGGCATAGGTTAGTGCGTCGCATAATATTAATCGACCTTCGGCATCGGTGTTTAAAATTTCAATAGTTTGGCCTGACATACTGGTGACCACGTCGCCTGGCTTATTAGCTATACCGTCTGGCAGGTTTTCAGAGCTTGGGATAATGCCAACAACGTTGATGGGCAGTTCCATTTCGGCGGCCGCTTGAATAGCGCCAAACACGCTGGCTGCACCGCACATATCATATTTCATCTCGTCCATTTTGGGCGACGGTTTGAGTGATATACCGCCGGCATCAAAGGTTAGACCTTTGCCTACTAACACGTGCGGCGCGGCTTTGCTGCTTTTAGCGCCTTTGTATTCCATGATGATTAACTTAGCCGGTTCACGGCTGCCTTTGCTTACCGACAGCAATGAGCCCATACCCAGCTCTTCCATCTGTTTTTCCGACAAGATTTTGACTTTCAGACCATGCGATCGACCGAGTTGTCGAGCTTGGCTGGCCAGGTAGGTCGGGGTACAGACGTTCCCTGGCATATTACCGAGATCCTTGGCGAGCGTTTTACCGTTATGGATCGCCAAGCCGATGGCCGCAGACTTCTTTGCTAAGCCGAGTAGTTTTTTGTCTTCACACCACAGGGTCGCTTTAAATTCGGCGTTGGGTTTTGGGCCACGCGCAGATTTAGGCTGCATCACATATTGGTACTCGATATCGCCAAGCGCTTCGATTAAATGGCGACTAACTGTTTCGATATCGCTTTTGGCGACCAATGCGTCTAGGTCAAATGTCGCGCTATTCACTTTGAGTGCTTTTAATTTGCTGGCAACCGACTCGAGTATCTCGCGAACTGTTTCGGTCGATAGGTTCTTTTCGGTGCCGGTACCCAGCATTAATACATGGTTCGCGGCTAGGCCAGATGGCACCATTAGGCTGACTATCTCTCCTTGAGCGGCAGCAAACTGTTTGCTTGACTGTAAACGGTCTAAAGCGCCGTCGGTAGCAGCATTTAATTCGCTGTTTTGCGATGCAATTTTCTTGAGAGGTTTTAGTGCCACTACTAAGCAGTCAGTTTTCTGTTGAAGATTTTTTGCGGACTTGAATAAAATTTTCACGAGTATTCCCTATCTTAATGTTTAGTCTTTCGCCATTTTGTATGGATTGCTTGTTACAATGTGGCGCTTTTCCCGATTATAGCCTGAAATGAGTCGTAGCCGAGTAGTCCGCCTAATACCTACTAATGATTATCACTAAATTATGATTATCGACAAATCCTTTATCACCGAGGTATTGCGTACAGCGCTGGCCGTTACGTTTGTAATTATCAGTATTTTTCTCGTAATGCGGGTTATGGGATTCCTTAGTCAAGCGGCGGAAGGAATCATTCCTGTTGGCGGAGTATTGAGTCTAGTGGTGTTGAAAATGGTGTCCTATTTGGATGTCATGCTGCCGCTGATGTTTTACATAGCACTGATTATGGTATTAAACCGTTGGTACTCAGATCAAGAGATGGCGGTACTGGCTAGCGCAGGATTGGGATTATTTCATTTTTTGAAGCCGCTCGGTGTGTTGATTATTATGCTGGGCGGGCTAGTTGCGTTTTTTTCCTTCTATCTAACGCCGTTGTCGTTAGCGCAAGGTTACAAGCTCGAGCAAGAGTTTCGTCAGAGTAGTGAAGTCTCTGGTGTTGTTACGGGCCGCTTCGTTGAAGCTAAAGACGGGAATGGGGTTTATTTTATTGAAGACTACAACCGCAAGACTGGTAACTATGAGAACGTATTCGCTTATCGCGCATCGTTTGAGCGAGAAGGCGTGGTGGTTGCAAAAACCGCATATCGCACGGAAGATGAAAAGACGCAAGACCAGTTTTTAGTGCTTATTAACGGCTCTCGTTATGAAGGTGTGCCGGGCTCGCCCGATTATCGCGTGGTTGATTTCGAGAAATATGCCTTACGCATTGAGCCGAAGAATCAAACCAAGTTGTATCTTCCTGTGCGCTCTCGACCCAATAGTGAGTTGATGGATGCCGACGATCCGAAGTTGCGTAGTGAGTGGTATTGGCGAGTCGCTAAAATATTTACTCTGCCAGTGCTGGCTATTTTCGCACTGGCTTTGAGTCATGTTGACTCGCGTAGAGGAAAGTCGACCGGATTGATATTGGCTTTCTTGGTGTATCTCACGTATACCAACCTGCTGGGTTACACGGTCGCGCTGGTGAAGAAAGGTGAGGCCACCACAGGGCTGCCGATTTGGTCAGTTCACGCAGCCTACTTTTTGTTGGCATGTTACTGCTTATATAGGCGTAACTACAATTTGCCGCTGATTCCTCAGATACGTTTTCGACCGCGTCAAGCGAAGGTGGCCTAGTATGAGGATTCTTGATCTTTACATCGGCAAGATTTTGTTGCGCTACATCATGGTTACGATTGTGGTGCTGCTTGGTCTATTTACCTTCGTGAGCTTTATTGATGAGCTAGGTGATTTGGATCGAGGTAGCTACGGGATTATGCAAGTTCTGCAACACGTTATCCTGAGCATTCCGAAGACCTTATATGAAGTCTTTCCGATGGCCGCCTTGATTGGCTCTATTTTGGGTTTGTCGACGCTCGCGCGAGACTCAGAGTTAGTCGTAATGCGAGCGGCGGGCATTTCAATTCAGCGCATCGTCTTTTCAGTAGTCAAAGTCGGTATTTTATTGGCTGTCGTCGCCATGATCATGGGCGAGGTTGTGTCGCCTTATACAGAGACGCGGGCGCTCGAAGTCAAAGCGGAGTCGATTCAAAATAAAGGCGGGCGCAAAGGTAATTTTGGGGTTTGGATGCGAGATGACAATACCTACGTCAATATTGGCGAGGTATTGCCTGATTTAACGTTATTGAACATCAAAATATTTGAGTTCGATAATCAGAATTATTTGCGCTTTCTCTCGACTGCTAAACAAGGCGAATACAGTGAAGACAACCAGCGTTGGGTTCTGAAAGGTTTACGGCGCACGATGATTAATGACGAGAGTTCGGCGGCGGACGAAGTTACCGCGGCGTACTGGAGTACTGTGGTCGAGCCTGAAATTTTACGTGTGTTCCAAACCAAAGCTGACCAGCTTTCTATTTGGCAACTCAAAAACTACATTGCTCACCTAAAGTCGAATAAGCAAGATACATCTAGTTACGAGCTGACATTTTGGTCCAAAATTGTGACGCCATTTGCCACCTTGGTAATGTTGATTTTAGCCGTGCCTTTTGTATTTAAAGAATCTCGTAGTGGTAACCTTGGCCGTAGCTTGTTTTCTGGAATTATGATTGGTTTGGCGTTTTTTATCCTGAACCAAGCCTTCAGCTACTTTGTTACGCTATTTAGTATTCCACCGATGTTGGGGGCGGCTCTTCCGACCATGCTGGTCTGCGCGTTGAGTATTCATATGATACGGCGAATTGTCTGACGAGGTTCTGGATCGATCGCGTAGTATCGCCAAGTGGATAGTATCGCATCACTAATCTCGGTCGAGCAGCCGCTAAGTTTCAGGCTTTGTTGGTAATCTAAAGCTTAGCCGCTCGACCAATTTATCGATGCTTTTGCGGTCAGTGCCCTTGGTCTATTTCGACTTTGGTTTGTGCCGGATAATTTTGGTGTCGGTGAGTATGTCGTGCCAAGCTAGGTTCTCTCGATTTAATAGAATCCAAGTAAAGCCAAGTCCGATAGCGCCCCAAGAAACCATCGCGAATAAACCGCGCTTAATAGCAAGCGGCCAATCAACAAATTTACCGTTTGGTTTGATTAAGTATAAATTCCAAGCCTTCATTCCTGGCGTTTGACCGCCGTGGGTCCAGAACCATCCATAGTAAAATAAGCCAAGCGTGATGGCGTTGATGATGACAATGATCAAGCCAATTAGCTTGCCTAAATCCGTCAATGACCGGTTACTTGCTTGTGTGCTTGCTAGCTCAAATAGCGCGTCAGGAGCGATTACAAACTTATACAACGCCATTAATAATGCCGAAGACAGAAACACTAGACTAAAGAGTAACAGGCCGTCATAAATCATGACAAGGAAGCGTTTAAATAGGCCGACAGATTGCATTGTTAAGGGTTCTCGCTGAATAAGGTGATTTGGTGATAAGTGCTGAACGTAAGTGAGTTGTACACAATCCTGTAGTTTCGGGTCAAATATTGCAGATTAGTGAATATTGTTACCAGATCAGGTTTCTTTGTTTATGTAAGTTATTGATATATAACACTAAAAATAATTGATTAAAAATTAAGCAATTTTCTCTAATGGTGATGCCGTATCGTGTTTACGTACTTTGTTCACAAAGTTATCCACAATTTTTGTGGATAAGTAAAATGCGCTGAGCAACGGTTTTCTGACTATACCGTATGCGCCGCGAATCATACATATTTAGTCTAGATTAGGCGCGCCTAAGCTACGTGATATTTCACCAGCTCAAGACCTATTTAGCCAGATTGATCATTGAAACCTGCTCTCGTATTAGATAGATTGTTGGTGCAGATAATAAGTCGATTTAACTGCAACTAGAGGAAAGCCGGCGAGTTGTTAGACGTCTGACTAAGGACGGTTACTTTGTAAAAATCCCTCGACATTATTAGCGTAAATATGGCTTATACTAAATAGCATCTAGAAAATACCAATCAAGTTGGTTCTGACTATTCAGACCTCGCTCACGCTTCACAAGGAGAAACACCATGGCCGATTCAACATTTCACTACCTCGACAAAGCGCTTTCTCAAGTCAGAGACCTCGGGTTAATGCCGGAAAAGGTTGATGAGGCGCCAGTTGTATCACTGCTCCAAAAACTCACCGATATTGACGAGAGTAAAGTAGTCGCTATCGCACGCACCTTAACCCAGGCCTCAGTGTTCAATGACATTGTTCGTGAACAGGTTTCCGAAATGCGAGTGGGCGAGCGATATGAGCAAATTACCGAATCGTTTAATTCGATTCGCAGCGATGCAAAGCGCATGGTGGACCAGTTGGAAGATGGCAAGGTTGACACCTTTGAGCGCATCAATAACGTATGGATGAAGGTCAGTCGTGGTGATATCGCATCACGGTTCGATGAGATAAAAGAGGTTTATTTAGAAGTGGCCGAGGACTCGCGTGATCAAATTGAGCGAGAGCGTGTGATTCTTGAGGCGTATCAAGATTTCCGCGGAGCGATCAAGCAGTCTGAGATTTATGCACTGGATGTGCTTAAGCAGGCCGAAGCCCTTTGGAACTCAGCCAAAGGTGCATTAGAGCAAGCCAATAGTACGGTGGAAAACTATGCTGGTGAGGATATGACCGAGCGTGCCAAGCTCGAGTTAGCGCGCGATGAGCGCATGCGAGATTTCCAATTTACCGAAGACCGTTACCAAGTTGCTAAAGACATTTCGGATAACCTCACGGTTAGCTATAACACCTCAGAAGTTATCATGGCACGATTAATGCAAACCAATAGTGCCAAGGAGCGTGTGTATAAGCAAGCGATTACGTTCTTTGGCACCAACGAATCAGTGCTTACCGCGTTAACGGCGTCGTTTACTGGGATGTTTGGTTTGCACGAAAGTACTCAAACGCTAGAAGCGATGAAAGAGGGCGTGTCGAAGAGTCTTGAAGACCTCGCTGATATTGGCGGCAAAGTGCAAGAAGCGGCTGTACGGGCCGGATATGGCCCAACCATTAGAGCTGATGCAGTTAAGAAGTTGGTCGATTCAGTGGTGAGTTTCCAAGAGCGGTCACGTGAAATTATTGATGAAATGCGTGTTTTATCTACCAAAAATGCGGCGGAAATCAGAGACTCAGTCGAAGATGGAAAGCAGCGTATGGCGCGAATTATTCAGCGTGGTGGCTCGTTGCCCTTATCGAATAAGTTTTAGTCCTAGCACGACTAAGTTCGTTAGAAACCGACATTTCATAAGCTAGTTTTATGCCAGAATCTGCTCCACAATCCGCTGCGCTTGAAGACATCATGGTTGCCATGGATGTGGTGGATACACTGCGTCACCAAGAAAAGCTGGTCGCCCGTGAGTTAGACGGCGAAGGTCGTCGGGAGCGCTTGTTAACTCGGCTCCGCAATATGTATGCAGCGCAGGGTATCGAAGTGCCCGATCATGTTTTGGAGCAAGGTATTGCGGCACTTGAGGAAGAGCGCTTTCAATATAAAGCTGTCGCCTCGAGTTGGCGTACTCGAATCGCTAAGATTTGGGTAAGTCGAGCGCGTTGGGCAAAACCAGTGGGTTTTCTTAGTGTGTTAGCAAGTGCGTTGTATGCGGTTTATTTTACTGTGGATGTTTTGCCGCAAAGACAATTGCTGAGCAGTCTGCCGACGCAAGTGCGGACCTCGCTATCACAGATTAAAGCGGTCGCTAAAAAGCCCGAAATTGTGGTTGAAGCAGAGCGTATCGCAGCAAATGCGCAGGCTGCTTTGGCGGCTGGTAATCTTGAGGTGGCCGAATCAGTGCTTGGTAACCTAACCGCTCTAAATCGACAGCTAAACCAGAGCTTCACGGTACGGATAGTGGCGCGGCCCAATAAACAGTCCGGTGTCTGGCGGCGCCCGCCAGGTAATCCCAACGGTCGAAATTACTACCTAATTGTTGAAGCTGTTGATGCGAAAAATCAACCGGTCGAGCTTGCCATCATGAATGAAGAGAACAATAAGGCAACCAAAGTGACTAGTTGGGGACTAAGGGTTGACGAGAAAACCTTTAATCGAGTCGCGGCGGACAAGAAAGATGATGGCATCATTCAAAACAATATTGTTGGGCACAAGCCGGTAGGTGTCTTGCAGATGGAGTACGTGGTTGCGACTAGTGGCGCAACCATAACGGAGTGGTAACATGTTGAGCGGACCATCGGCACTCAGTACTATTGACCAAAGCTTGCAAACCATACGTAACGATGTGGTTAGGCTGGACAGCGAATTACAACAATTGACTAATCGGCAGGCCTCTCAGCAGCGTCGTCGAGCACAGTTGCTTGGTGACATTGCCGCGATTCGACTCGTTGCCCTAGAGCAGGGCGAGCTGCAGCATAATTTGACCGCCGCAGATCAACAAGCAAAAGAGATTATGCGAGCCCGTGAAGTGGCGCTTGAAGAATTGAATCGTTCTATTGATCTGACTAATCAACAGATTGAACAAGCCGAGCTTGCGCGTGGCGTGCAGTTGGATGAGGTTAACCGGATATCGCAATCCTTAGTCGATGTTGAAGCCCAGGTGCAAGCTGCATTGAATAAGAGTGAGGAGTATCAAGACCAGCTCAAGCGGGCTCAGCACGCTGATTCAGTTGCGCATGAAGCTGAGCAAAAGGTGACGCAGGCGAAAGCGGATATGGCCGAGAAAGCCAAGCCTTATCAAGCTGATCCGCTATTTATGTATCTGTGGCAGCGAAGTTTTGGTACGACAGAGTATTCAGCTGGGCTACTGGCTCGATTTATGGATGCTTGGGTAGCGCGAGTTATTTCTTATGAGCCCGCACGTATCGATTATTGGAACTTAACTGAAATTCCCAAGCGGTTAGGTCAACACGCAGATTTGGTGCGCGCAGCCGCGCAGAGTGAATACGACGCGTTGCAGGAGCTGGAAGTCGCTGCGTTGTCAGCGGCTAATGCGCCGCAAATTGAAGCGGATCTGTTGCAGGCGCGAGAAGCTATGGATGCGCATGACGATAAAATAGAATCGCTCGAACGCGCGCTCAATGAGTTGTTGCAGCTGCGGACGAGTTTTGATGTAGGTCAAGATCAATACAGTCAGCAATGTTTGACTCGCCTCGGACAGGCGCTAGCGCATGAGGACTTATTGTTGATCAATCGCTATGTGCGTGAAACAGTCTCATCGGCTGATGATAAACTGTTGGATGAAATCAAGCGTGTGGATCGCAGTTTGAGTGATATGAGTGGTGACCTCGCGGACGCGAGGCTGCTACATGATCGAAAGCTAAGTAAGCTAGGTGAGCTTGAAAAAGTACGACGCGACTTTAAAAGTTCCCGATTTGACGATGTTCGATCAGGTTTCGGCAATGAGAAGTTGGTGACCACTGCATTGCGGCAATTTATTGATGGTTTGGTCTCTGGGGCTGATGTTTGGCGTGTTATTAAACGCCATCAGCGTTATCGGGACGTCGCATCGAGCCCAGATTTTGGTAGTGGTGGCTTTGGGCAGATCGGCGATATGTTAGCCGACGAGATTTTGCGTCAAGCTGGGTCGCGCGGTCGTCGTCGTGGGTCGACTTGGCATTTACCTTCCCCGCGCCGTGGTGGTGGTGGGTTTAAATTTCCTAGTAGCGGTGGTAGCGGTGACGGTGGGTTTACCACCGGTGGTGGCTTTTAGTTTCGATATGCAGGCAGTAATGTGCAAATTATTTTAAAAAAAAGCCGACATGACGTCGGCTTTTTTACTGAATAGCTTATTAGAGACTATGCTGCGTAATTTTGCGCTGCAAACTCCCAGTTTGCTAGTTCCCAGAAGTTTTTCAAGTATTCTGGTCGTGCATTGCGGTAGTCCACATAGTAAGCGTGCTCCCAAACATCAACCGTTAATAGCGGGGTCACGCTCGGGTCGGTGATTGGTGTGTCGGCATTGCTGGTGTTAACAATCTCAAGCTCACCAGACGCATTTTTTACTAACCAAGTCCAGCCTGAACCGAAGTTGCCGCCAGCGCTAGCTGTGAATTTGTCTTTGAACTCAGCGAATGAGCCAAAGGTAGAGGTAATGGCAGCCGCCAGATCACCACTCGGTTCACCGCCGCCATTTGGGCTTAGGCTGTGCCAATAAAAAGTATGGTTCCATACTTGGGCCGCGTTATTAAACAAGCCGCCATCACTGCTTCGGATGATGTCTTCTAGTGACTTGCCCGCATGGTCGGTACCTTCGATCATGCCGTTCAAGTTGTTGACATAGGCTTGGTGGTGTTTGCCGTAATGATAGTCGATTGTCTCGGCTGAAATGCGTGGTGCAAGAGCATCACGGTCGTAAGGAAGGGCAGGTAATTCAAATGACATTAATTACTCCTGAAACAGATGTCTAAAGGTGTTGGTTGATGTTGTTAATCTACAATATATTAACGTTTCGGCGCGATTCTAACACACCGAAATCAGAAAGAGGTCAAGGTCGCAAATTGAATGCCAGTTGAGCTAAAGTTGTCAATAAATAGCGGCTTGTCATGGTTTTGAAATCAATTTGTGTAAACTTGTTACAATACTTATTGTGCCGGATGCGTTAATATTGACCTTATAGGCGCATGATGCGCCCACTAACTAGGATTTACTGGCTGATTGCCCATTAATAAATGAAAGAAAATTACAAAATAAAAAATCTTAATCGAACTAAAATCATCGCCACCATTGGTCCATCATCAAGTAGTGCTGATGTTCTTGAGGAGCTGATTAAGAATGGCTGTAGCGTGTTTCGTATTAACTTTTCACACGGTTCACACGAATCGCATGGCGAGTCGATCGCAAATATTCGCAAAGTAGCGGAAAAACTGAACCAGAATGTAGCGATTTTAGGCGACCTACAAGGTCCGAAGATCCGTATTGGTGCGATTCAAGGAGGCTCATTTAAGCTAACTCAAGGTCAAGAGCTATTGCTTGATTCAAGCATAGATGATGAGGCGGGAAGCCCCGACGGTGTGAGCTATGTATGTGCGACCCTCGCTGAGAGTTGTGGGCCCGGTCGCGTGTTAATGCTCGATGACGGTCGTGTGCAGCTCGAAGTGCAGTCAGTAGCGGGGCAGGCGATACATACTAAGGTTATTGCTGGCACTAAGTTGTCGTCGCGTAAGGGATTGAATTTGAAAGGAGGGGGGCTCGCCGAAGATGCTCTAACACCGAAAGATATGCGTGACATGGCATTCGCTGCCAAGCAGAATTTAGAGTACATCTGTGTTTCATTTCCGGCCAGTGCGCAGGATATGTTGGATGCTCGGACTAAGTTAGACGAACTAGATTGTCCATCTAAACTTATTGCGAAGCTAGAGCGCGCTGAGGTGGTTGCGTCTGAAGCCATTATTGATGACATGATCAACAGCTGTGATGGTGTGATGGTTGCCCGTGGTGACTTGGCCGTTGAAGTCGGTTTTGAGGCGGTAACCTCGTATCAAAAACAGATTATTGCACGCTCTCGTACGCTGAATAAGCCGGTGATTGTTGCGACGCAGATGATGGAAAGTATGATCGACAGCCCAGTGCCAACTCGGGCAGAAGTATCGGATGTGGCGAATGCGGTGTTTGATTATGCGGACGCGGTGATGCTGTCGGCTGAGACCGCTGTCGGTGATTATCCGATTGAAGTCATTAAAACCATGTATGACGTTATTACTGCTACGGAAAAGCACACGTTGACTCAAGTCTCGAAGCATCGTGTAGAAATAGAATTCCAGTATGTTGATGAGTCGATCGCTATGGCTTCTATGTATCTAGCCAATCACTTTAAGGCAGTTAAGGCGATTGTATGTTTGACTGAGTCGGGTAGTACTGCGTTGTGGATGTCTCGAATTAAAACGCATTTGCCGTTGGTGGCCATGTCGCCGCGACAAGACACTTTGAATCGTGTGGCTTTGTATAAAGGCGTGCGTCCTGCGCATTTACCGCGAGAGTCAGAAAGCAACACGCGACTGGAAGACGTTATTCAGTACGTGCGCAAGGCTGTAGATCTTGAAAAAGGCGATTATGTAGCGATCACCTATGGTGATGTGGTCGGGGTCGATGGTCATACAAACACGCTAAAATTGTTGCAAGTAACGTAATTTGAGTGATTGGGTTGGCTCGGCTAAACGCTGGCTCATCTGCTTAGAATTAACCGCTTTAGGATTGAAGTGTGGAGCGCAAAGCTTGCCGCTTCAATCCTATTTGCTGGGCACTAGTCGAGGTCTAGTCACTAAACTTCATTAGAATTAAAAAAATTAGTGCTTCCTCGCGTTCGCGATATTGAATAAATATTGGAGTTGCGTATAATCCCGCGATGGAAAATATCAAACAAGCACTCACCTTTGATGACGTCCTATTAACGCCCGCAAAATCTAACGTTTTGCCCCGTGACGTCGATCTCTCAACACAACTTACCAAACAAATTCGCCTCGGTATTCCGCTGCTGTCTGCGGCCATGGATACAGTGACCGAAGCGCGCATGGCTATTTGTCTCGCTCAAGAGGGCGGGCTGAGTATCGTGCACAAAAACATGACTCCAGAGCTGCAGGCTCGCAACGTCGCCAAGGTCAAGAAGTTCGAAAGCGGCGTCATTAATGACCCCATTAAAGTTTCACCTAGCACCAGCATTGGCGACGTGCTCGCGTTGACGCGTAAGCATCGAATTTCCGGTGTGCCCGTGGTCGATGGTGACAATCTTGTGGGTATTGTGACCAGTCGCGATCTTCGTTTTGAGACGCGCTTTGATGAGCCAGTGTCATCAGCGATGACCCCGCGAGATAAGTTGGTTACCGTAAGAGAGGGCGCGAGTAAGTCTGAAATTCAAGGGTTATTGCATCTGCACCGCATTGAAAAAGTGTTAGTCGTCGACGAAGGCTTTCACTTAAAGGGTTTGGTTACTGTTAAAGATATTCAGAAATCGACCGATCACCCGAATGCTTCGAAAGATAAAAATGGTAATTTGCGCGTCGGCGCAGCGGTGGGAACCGGTGCTGACACAGACACGCGCGTTGAATTGTTGGCAGCTGCCGGGGTAGACGTGATAGTGGTTGATACCGCGCACGGCCATTCACAAGGTGTGCTGGAAACCGTGCGACGCATCAAGCAAGCCTACCCTGAGATTCAGGTTGTTGGCGGCAATATTGCCACTGGTCAAGCTGCTCTAGATTTGGTTGCAGCCGGTGCTGATGCGGTAAAGGTTGGTATTGGTCCTGGCTCAATTTGTACCACACGTATGGTTGCCGGAGTCGGTGTGCCGCAAATTACCGCGGTGTATGACGTTGCGCAAGCGCTTAAGGGTAGCGGTGTACCGTTGATTGCTGATGGCGGATTACGATTCTCGGGCGATATCGCTAAAGCCATAGCGGCTGGCGCAAGCTGTGTGATGGTCGGTGGACTGTTGGCCGGAACGGATGAAGCGCCAGGCGAAATTGAGTTATTTCAAGGGCGTTCGTATAAATCTTATCGCGGCATGGGGTCTTTAGGCGCCATGGAGCAAGGTTCCAAGGACCGTTATTTTCAAGCCGACGAGTCTGAGGTGCAAAAACTGGTTCCCGAAGGCATCGAAGGACGAGTTCCTTATAAAGGGCCAGCAACACACATCATTCATCAATTAATGGGTGGCTTACGTTCGAGTATGGGCTACACCGGCAATAGCACATTGGCGGAGATGCGAACCAACTGTCAATTTATGCAAATCACCAACGCCGGCGTTGCTGAGTCGCATGTGCACGATGTCACCATTACTAAAGAAGCACCTAACTATCGCAGCTAACTTGCTGCTACTGAGCTATGACCGATATTCACAGTGATAAAATTCTGATCCTAGATTTTGGGTCGCAGTACACTCAGTTGATCGGCCGCCGAGTTCGAGAACTTGGCGTCTATTGTGAGATCTGGGCTTACGATAATGACATTGAAACGATTCGCTCGTTCAAGCCTAAAGGCATTATATTGTCCGGTGGTCCGTCGACGGTAACTGAGCAGCACACGCCTCGACCTGCGGCCGAAATATTTGACATGGGTATTCCGATTCTAGGCATTTGCTACGGCTTGCAGTGTATTGCTGCAATGCTTGGTGGTGACGTTTCGTCATCCGATAAGCGTGAATACGGGCATGCCGAGGTTAATGTCTGTGGCAGCAACCCATTGATTGTTGAAACCAGTCAGAATGTGTGGATGAGTCATGGTGATAAAGTTACTGCGTTGCCACCAGGTTTTGCGGTTATTGCTGAGTCCGCTAATGCTCCGTTGTGCGCGATTGCTGATGAAAGTCGTAATTTCTATGGTGTTCAATTTCACCCTGAGGTTACGCATAGTGAGTTTGGCGAGCAAATATTAAGTCGTTTTGCGCATAAAATTTGTGGTTGTGGCAAGAATTGGTCGGCGAGCAATATTATTCAAGATTGTATCGAGTCCGCTCGAGCACAAGTGGGCACGGATCACGTTATTCTCGGCTTGTCAGGTGGTGTCGACTCATCGGTTGTTGCGGCGCTGTTGCATGAAGCGATTGGTGAACAGCTAACCTGTATTTTTGTCGACAATGGTTTGCTGCGTAAAAACGAAGGCGATCAGGTGATGGAAACCTTCGCTGAAAACATGGGTGTTAAAGTCATTCGTGTGGATGCCGAGCAGCGATTCCTTGATGAATTGGCTGGTGAAAGCGATCCTGAAGCAAAGCGGAAAATCATCGGCCGGGTATTTGTCGAGATATTTGAAGAAGAGTCGAAGAAGATCGATGATGCAAAATGGTTGGCACAGGGAACCATTTATCCTGACGTCATTGAGTCGGCCGCTTCTAAAACCGGTAAAGCTCAGGTTATCAAGTCGCATCACAATGTTGGCGGCTTGCCTGAAGGTATGGAGCTAAAGTTGCTTGAGCCGTTGCGTGAACTATTTAAAGACGAAGTTCGCCGTATTGGATTGGAGTTGGGTTTGCCAGCTAAGATGATTCATCGTCATCCGTTTCCGGGGCCGGGTTTAGGTGTCCGTATTCTAGGTGAAGTTAAAAAACAGTACGCGGATGTACTGCGAGAAGCCGATGCTATTTTTATGGATGAGCTCTATGCCAGTGGTTGGTATGAGAAAACTAGCCAAGCTTTCGCCGTGTTCTTGCCGGTGAAGTCGGTTGGTGTAGTTGGTGATAACCGCTCTTACGATTACGTTGTTGCTCTGCGAGCGGTTGAAACGATCGATTTTATGACCGCAACTTGGGCGCATATTCCATACGATATTCTGGCGCGAATTTCGAATCGAATAATTAATGAAGTGCGCGGAATTAGCCGAGTAACTTACGATATTTCAGGAAAACCACCAGCGACAATTGAGTGGGAATAGGCGCTTAATGTTGCTGGTTGTTTGAAGTGTTTGATGCATTTTAGATGGCTGGGCCTACCAATAAAAGTATGTTAAGGGGGCTAAAAGGGGCTCTCTAAGTGCGCGCTATTGATTGTTGCACGATCGACTCAGTCACATCTTACTACCCCAGGAAGAATACACGGCCGAGAAAATTTATTAAATGGCTGCTCTTTAGATCCCTAAGTACTTTGACTAACATAGATATCTGGCTTTTAAAATGAACCAAAACCCTTCTAATCTCTCATATCGTCCGGAAATTGACGGATTGAGGGCGATCGCTGTTGTTTGCGTAATTCTCTACCATGCTGAATTGGTGCTTTTCGGCAAAGACTGGTTCGAAGGCGGGTTTGTTGGTGTTGATATCTTTTTCGTGATCAGCGGTTATTTGATTACTCGAATCATCCTTTCTGAGCTTGAGCGGCAAGGTTCATTCAGCTTTTTGAATTTTTATGAAAGAAGAGCGCGGAGAATACTGCCAATACTGTTAGTCGTTATGGTGGTTAGTTTGCCGTTTGGTTGGGTATATCTTTTGCCTTCGGCGTTTGTGGAGTTTTCCGAAAGTATACTGTCTTCGTTGGCTTTTTTTTCGAATTTCTATTTTTGGTCAGCAACAACAGAGTATGGGGCGGAAAGCTCGTTGCTAAAGCCGTTTTTACATACATGGAGCTTGTCGGTCGAAGAGCAGTTTTATATTGTTTTTCCTATCATTGCTATTCTGTGTCATAGGTTTTGCAAAGCTTATTTTCTGCCAATCTTGTTTGCTTTGTTGCTCTTGAGCTTGCAATTTTCCGAGTCAATGGAAGTTCGTGATGCAGAATTAAATTTTTATCTACCGTTTAGTAGGTTTTGGGAATTGGCTGTTGGTTCAATCATTGCATTGAAGCAGCTCTTTTACTCTGATGAGCGAAATGAGTTTGTTAGTCGAACGGCTCCAGTTATGGGGCTTTGGTTGATCGCTTATTCGGTGTTATTTTTCGACGGTGAGACACCTCATCCTAGCTTTCATACCATAGTTCCTGTGCTTGGCGTGGCCTTGATTATTGAGTATTCGTCAACCAAGGACCTAGTGGGAAAAATTTTAGGCTGTAAGCCCTTTGTTTCGGTTGGGCTTATAAGCTATTCAGTGTATTTATGGCATTTTCCGATCTTTGCTTTTACTCGGATTGGAACAGCTGGCGAGTCCCAAGCATCGATATATGCCGCGATTGCGGCATCCTTTGTTTTGTCGGTTTTTACCTACCGTTGGATTGAAACTCCCTTTCGAAGTAAGCGCTCAGTTCCCACTAAACAGTTCGTCTGGGTGGTTTCTGGAGTAGTTATCGGTTTAATTGGGTTTAGCGCATTGGTAATACTTTCTAGCGGCTTAGAGAAGCGGATTCTCATTGAAGGTGGTTTTAAAAATTATCAAATTGATAATGTGAAGTTAAAAGAGCAGGCATGGTCAGTATGGCAAAGGAGGCGGCGCGAAAAAAGATATTTTGAACCAGCTAAACACAAGGTTTTAATTATTGGAAATTCCCATGCAAAGGATCTATTTAATGCACTCTATCAAAACATTGAACATTACGATGATTTTGATTTTATTGGTGCCCCAATAGCTGAATTGGTCTGTTTCAATGAAACCATAGAGCACTCAAAGAGGACGCGAGACGTAATCTATGGTTCAAACTGGTATGCTGAATCGACTTTAATAATCATTAGTACTAGATATATGCTTGCTAACCGGTGTGACCGGAACAGCAAAATCGAGCCGAAGACTAGCGATTTGCTTGGGCTGGAATACCTAGTTCGACAAGGAATAAAGGATGGCAAATCATTTATTGTGATGGGAACTAGTGCTGAGTTTAAACCACTCGAAAAGATGATCGTTGCTGACTATGTTTACTCTCAGCACAAAGACAATCTGGACTCAGGCGCCAAAGCTTTTTTTGACGAAGTATTGCCTGGCGCCAATAAGCTGATGTATGACAATTTGAAAATAAAGGCGGACATCAATAGTAAAGTGGCAGCTCTTGCTAAACAAGAGGGTGTCATTTATTACGATAAGCTGCCGATAGTCTGTGATATGGAAGATGAAGTTTGTCATGCTTTTACCAGCGATGGCTATAAAACGCTTTACGACTATGGACACTATACGTTGGAAGGTGCGAAGTTCTTCGGGCTCAGGTTGTATGATCTTGGATTCAAGGATTTAATGCTTAAGGTTCAAGATAAATAACAACAGCGTGACACCATTAGATAGGGTGGATGTCTATTTACTGATGTTAAGGTAAGTTTTATCTTTATGTTGTGTCGCTTATCTGTGCATTTTGGTACTAAGCACTTGTGATAAATAATAAGCTTCTAGAGCGCGCCAGCCCCAGACAGAGCCGAATAGATTTTAAATCTGAGGCTGCTAATTTCCTGACGCCAAGTAATCGACGGAAGTGCGAATTGATATTCGAACCTCGAGTTCCAGAAGAGCTCCGCTCTCGTAGCCACTTGGGTTGTGCCGTTGTTGTTGAGCTAAGTGCGTGTCAATAGAGTGTTTTTTTGTGTAAAAGCGAATACTTTAATTAACAAGGGTTAAAACTGTGTTTGCTAAGCCATCACGGTGCTAAGATTCCTCGCTTGATTATTTAATTATCTATTCGGTGTTCGTCTTACATAGCATGAGTCTCCAGTTGCCAAACTCAAAACAGCGCCAACAGGGCTTCACCTTGATTGAAATCATGGTGGTGGTGATTGTGATTGCGGTTATCTCTGTTGCTGTCGTTGGCAGAATCGGTGGCAATAATGATCGTGGTGCACGCTTAGAGGCAAATCGTTTCATGGCGGTGGTCAATGAAGTGCGTGATGAAGCGGTTATTTCAGGAGATAATTACGCACTTTTAGTGGATGCCAAAGCCAAGACGTATTCATTTGAATCACTCCGTGGAGCTAACCAAGGCTCGGTAGCCGACAGCCTGTTTAAACTCAGAACTATGCGTGATGACGTCAAGCTAGAGTGGGATGTTCTAGAGTCGTTGGCAGACGAGCCAGAGCTGGCACCGAAAGTGTATGTTTCATCCTTGGGCGAAATCACGCCGTTTGAGCTCCGAATCCGCGGTGACAATCACGATTATGTGGTTCAGATCGATGATGAGGGTATGTTGAAAGTGGAAGAAAAGGCAACAGTGGGTTATTAAATGATAAATCGAAATCGACAGCAGGCTGGCTTCACCTTACTCGAAGTATTAATCGCGTTGGTGTTCGTCGCATTTGGAATTGTCACCGTGATCGAAGTGACCACTCAACACGTTAAGAATTTGAGTGAGCTCGAAAAAAGAGTCATCGCGGGTTGGGTTGCAAGCAATAAAGTCGCTGAAATACGGCATGATGCAAAAACGGAAAAGCTAAAAATTGGCAGCGATACAGACCGTGTCAAGCAAGGTGGAATGCGTTGGCGGACCAAGGCTAAGATTGAGAAAACGGATGTGGAGCGAGTATTTTTATTAGTGGTTGAGGTGCGTGATGACAATGACGTCGAGCGTGGGCTCTATGCGACCAGTACCACGGCTGTGACTGACCGGTCATGATATGCGGATAATTACCAACAAGGGCGCGGTAGGTGGTGGCTTTACGCTGATCGAAGTCATGGTCGCGGTTGGTATATTTGCGGTGATCGGAGCCATTGTGTTTCCGGCCATGATTCAGTTTATTGACGTCCGTGATCGAGTGATGGCAAAACATCATCAAGTGGAAAGTCTGCAGAAGACTTTTCTGTTCTTAGCTCAAGATTTACGCTTTGCATCGAATCGACTGGGTAAAGATGAATACGGTGATACGGCTGATGCCACGATGGTGGTAGACGATGACAGTTTGATCGATTTAACCGCGATGTATCCCGATTTGAATCTGGGAGGTCAAAATGTGCCGCGCCGAGTTCGTTGGGTTTTGGACGATAAAACGTTGCTGAGGTTGCAGTCTCCGGTAATGGATCCCGATGGAGATACGCGTGTGTTTAAGCAGAAGCTTTTAGAGAACGTGCGTAAAGTTGAGATTGAGCTGAGTAAGGTGGAAGATGGAAGGAGCAGTAGTAGTAAGCGCTGGGACGAAAAATCACGATTGCCAGATATGATTCGAGTCACCATTACGTTGGAGAATAAGCTCGAATACGAACGCTTGTTCACTATGTTAGGCGGTGACAAATTAGCTGCCACAGCCGCCGCAGCCAATAGTACGGAACAAGCGCGCCAGGATGCTGATGAGGGCAAATAGACTAGTGGGTAGCTCGTTGGTAAAGCGTTACCCGGCTTCGATCAACTCGCAATCTGGTGTTGTGTTAGTGATAGTGGTCGCGGCGGTGGTGCTGATGCTCACGTTACTGGCGTTAATGATTGAAGATCAACACATTCTAATGCGCCGTCTCGGCAATCAGAAAGTCGCTGAGCAGGGGTATCAGTACACTGAGGGATTGACTGCATGGGCCGAGCGCGTACTGCAAGACGATCAGAATCGCACAATTGATCACCTCGGTGAACAATGGGCTAAGTTTGGTCGCCCCGAGCCCGAACTGGTTGAAGGAGAAAGCGAAGCGTTTTCATTAGATACGCGGTCGAGTCGTGAAGAGAAAGAAGAGAAAAAGGTCACAATTGACTTTGGTATTGATGGCTTGGAATACAGTATCGATGACCTTCAAGCGCGGTATAATCTGAATAATCTTGGTGTTGAGGATAAAGCACAAGTAACCCAACAAAAGCGCGTCTTTATTAACTTGCTCGAAATACTTGAGGTTGGTGAATTCGATGAGCGTGAACGACTCGCTGGTGCATTAATCGACTGGATGGATGAGAATGATGCGATTTCGCCGAATGGTGTTGAAAGTGGGCATTATGCCAGTCAGAACACGCCTTACTACGCAGCGGACCAGAAGCTGACTTCGCTTGGTGAATTACGATTTGTCGACGGTTTTACTGAGGATATTATTAAACAGTTAAGTCCCTATGTGAGTGTGTTGCCAGCTGCTAATGTTGGTATTAATATCAACACTACGTCGCCTGAGGTGCTTGCTAGTTTAAGCAGTGGCGTCGTTACCGATTTAGGTGAGGTTACGGGCTTTCTCGCTATGCGCGAGCAACCAGGTTTTCAAGGCTTTAGTCCGGCTGATATTCAGCTCGCACAAAATGCTATTATTGGAGCCTCTGTGATGCGCGCACCGTCGGTGGATATTAATCTACTAAAGGTTAATAGCCAATTTTTTCAGATTAATGCCAAGGTAACGCTAGGCGATTCCGTCTATTGCATGCAGTCTGTTGTGTTGCGTGAAAATGCCACTGAAGAATCCAGTAAAACGCCTAAAGTTTCGGTGCTAAGTCGCCAACATAATACGCTTTGCGAAGAACAAAGCCCAACTAACGACGAGAGCGATGAAGATCTATCTTAAACTCGAAGCCCCCTTTGAATGGGTGCGTATGTCTGGCTCACAAGTCGACGCCTTTGGTGAGGTTCCTAGCTTAGCCGATTACCCAATTACTGATGACGATGATATTGTCGGCGTGATTGCGAGTGAATGGGTCACGATGCATAGGGTCTCATTGCCGGCCAAGACCAAAAAACAGTTCGTTACCGCGTTGCCTTATGCCTTGGAGGAGTCTATCTCCGAAGATGTCGAAAACGTTCATTTTGTTTACCCTATCTGGAAGGCTGGTGAAACCTGCAATGTGTACACCGTTGCAAAGTACAAAATGGTCGAGTGGTCAGAACTAGCGACGAGCAACCGTTTGCCGATCAAGCAACTTATTCCTGAGCATGCCTTATTGCCATTCCATGACGCGGCAGATTGCTCGCTCGCCGTAGTTGGCGAGCAGATCGTGAGTCACCACAAGGACGGCTACGGAGTCAGTGTTGATCCTGAACTGTTGGATGTGTGGCTGATGGATATTCCGGTGACGTCAACCGTGGCGATAAACGATGAGGCGTTAACCGCCAAATTAATTAGCGAACATCCTGATCGAGATTTTCGACACTGGCCTTTTGGCTACAAGATGGCGCATTGGCTGGAATATCCCGTGACTGTAAATATGGATTTATGGGGCGAGAGCTATCGTCCGAAGGTGACAGTCCGAGGAAAGCGTGCGTTTATTCTGCCGGTTGCTTTATTGATAATTGGTATTGTCGCTAAAATGGGTTATGACACCTTTCGCTATATTGGTCTCCACAGTGAAATTCGCGCAATCCAAAGTGAATCACAAGCGCTATTAGCTAGCACGTTTCCTGAAGTCGGGCCGGTGCCGCTGGGTACTGAGCGACAAGTTATGGAGCGCGCGATCGCACGCTTTGGAGGTGAAACCCAGAGCAAGGGTTTGCATTCGGCGCTGGCCGAGGTTGCGAATGTAACCGCGCGTAGTGGCGTCACTTTAAATAATATCGTGTATCGCAACGACGAATTGATTATCACTTGTCTGCTTAATAGCTTCTCTCAAGTCGATAATCTGACTCGGCAATTCAATTCGCGCCCGTCAATTTCGGCCTCACTTCAGTCCTCGGCATCAGAAGATGGCGAAGTGATCGCTAGCTACAGTATCCGCCAAAAATAAACTACTATGAATACATTTAAAAAATATTGGTCGGGCTTAGAAGATAGAGAGCGGTTGACGCTTTCGGTTGGTGGTATCGTCGTACTCATCATTTTGTTTTATATGTCCGTGTGGCGTCCGTGGCATGTTGCTATAGATACGATGAATGTATCTGTGCAGGCTTTGCGCTCGAATTTAATTTGGATGCGTCAGCAATCAGATAATTGGGCCGCTATCGGCGGCTCCGGGCAATCTGGCTCCAAATTTAGTGGTGCGGATCAATCGTTGTTGTCGGTGGTTGAGAAAACCGCCAATAGATCGAAGCTCACCAAGTCAATTCAGCAATTAGTGCCAAGTAAGGACGGTTCTGAGGTGCGAGTGGTGTTGGATGG
The DNA here is from genome assembly GCF_003315245.1 of Arenicella xantha. Taxonomy (NCBI): domain Bacteria; kingdom Pseudomonadati; phylum Pseudomonadota; class Gammaproteobacteria; order Arenicellales; family Arenicellaceae; genus Arenicella; species Arenicella xantha. The sequence continues at coordinate 209,515 of NZ_QNRT01000004.1, forward strand.
CGTGGATTTCAACGTGTGGGTCACCTGGATCGATCATTTATATAAGCAGTACGGTGTGGATATTAAGCAGGTGACTGCCGAGCGTGATGAGGACGTGCCCAATGTTGCTGAAGTTCGCGTTACATTCGTACGTTGATTGATGTTGGACGTGGGCGCCGGTCGATCGCTTGGTGCTCGTGGCTTTGTAATCGAAGGTTAGCCGCCATGTCTCTTGAAGCACAATCACACATATCGACAAAACAATAAAAAAGCCCGCTCAATGTAGCGGGCTTTTTTTCAAATGAAAAAACGCTCAGACTTATTTAGCACGCTCTAACATGTAGTCAACAGCGGCTTTGATCTCATCATCTGATAAGCTGGCATTGCCGCCTTTCGCTGGCATATTGTTGATGCCATTGATCGCGTGATTGTAAAGAGTATCGAGGCCTTGAGCTAATCTGGTGTTCCAGTCAGCTGCACCTGCAGCGCTCACAATAGGAGCTCCAAGCGTGCCGCTATCATGACAAGCGCCGCAGCTAACATAAACTTCTTCGCCGGTAAGTGGAACCGCTGCAACCGCAACCGGTGCCGCTACTGTCTCGGCTGAGAATGTACCTACTGGCGCAATTCGTTGTGCGATCGATTGAGTACTTTCTTGTTCATAACGCTCGTCCAATTTAGCGTTTACACCGCTAGACGCAAGTGAAGCTAATACCATTATGGTAATGGTTAAAATTGTCATCGCGAGGATCATGATGATAAATAAACGTGAGAACGTCGAGTCGTTCATTTGTGTTTCGCTCATTGGACTTCCTAAATTGCTTTACTAATGTGAAGGATGTGTTGATTTAATCAGCTCTTATATCAAATTCTAGCTATTAAAAACAGCACATCACCTAGTTGCCGCTACATAAAATCGGTGGCGATTATAGCCTATCTATGTTGGAGGAAAAACCGTTTTGCATTGGTTTTAGACGTGCTTTGTAATTCATCTGCCTTTAAATAGCGATCCCAATACCCCGCGAACCAATCTTTGTCCGAGTCGCGATCCGATCGCTCGTGCGGCACTGCTGACAAAAGCCTCAGTGGGAGTTTGGCGGGTAGACGATCGACGCTTTGTCGAGCGACTGCGTGATGCGGGTTCTTGGGCGGCATCTATTTGCTCTTGTTCGAGTCGTTGTTGCGCTCGTTGTGCCAGTAATTCATAGGCGGACTCACGATCAACTGCTTGGTCGTATCGTCCTTTGAACGGTGATCTCGAAATTTGTTCTTTGCGCTCAATGTTGTTCATCGGGCCGATGCGTGACTCCGGTGGCCGAATTAGAATTCTCTCGACTTGTGTCGGTATGCCGTCGGCGTCTAAGGTGCTTACCAGTGCCTCTCCGACACCTAGTTCAGTAATAATCGAGCCGGTGTCGAGGGCTGGGTTAGCGCGGAAAGTGTCGGCAACGGTACGTACCGCCTTTTGGTCTTTTGGTGTAAAGGCTCTTAGTGCATGTTGGATCTTTAAGCCAAGCTGGCCGAGAATTTCTTCTGGAATATCGAGTGGGCTCTGTGAAATAAAATAGATACCGACACCTTTGGATCGAATCAGGCGAACAACTTGTTCAATTTTGTCAACCAGCACTTTAGGCGCATCGTCAAACAGTAGGTGCGCTTCGTCAAAGAACATCACGAATTTAGGTTTGTCGGCATCACCGACTTCGGGCAGCGTCTCGTATAATTCAGATAGCAGCCAAAGTAAAAAGGTGGCATACAGTTTCGGTGATTTTTGCAGCAAGGTGCTGGCATGGAGAATATTGATGACGCCGCGTCCAGAGAAGTCGTGGCTCATTAAATCGTTTAGTGCAATCGCGGGCTCGCCGAGCAAGTACTCAGCACCTTGTTCTTCGAGTACTAATAGCCCGCGTTGGATTGCGCCAATACTGGCGGTTGAAATATTGCCATATTCTGATTTTAGATCTGCTCGGTTATCGCCCATCCACACTAACATTGCGCGCAGGTCTTTTAGGTCAAGTATCAGCATTCCTTCATCGTCGGCTATTTTGAAGCAGGAATATAGAATGCCGGTTTGTGTATCATTTAGATCGAGCAGGTTAGCCAGCAGAAGGGGGCCGAGTTCGCTCACCGTGGTGCGAATCGGGTGTCCGCGCTCTCCAAATAGGTCCCAGAATACTACTGGGCTCGGCTGCATTTGGTAGTCTTCGATGCCGATTACTGAGATGCGTTCGTCAATTTTCGGGTGTGGTTTAGCGGGCTTTCCAATGCCGGATACGTCGCCTTTGACATCCGCTAGAAATACCGGCACTCCGATACGTGAAAAGCTCTCGGCTAGAATCTGTAATGTCACTGTTTTACCGGTTCCGGTCGCGCCAGCTACCATGCCGTGGCGATTTGCCATACTGGCATCCATGAAAACGGTCTGTGACCCATTGCCGCCAATAAGCAGCTGATTGTTGTCTGACATAGTTATTATATTGACACTAAATAGAGTGATGCTTGAGGGGCGCTAATCTAAGTGAAGTAACTAACAATGCCAGCGGCTGAGCCAATGGCAATAAATGCTAGACAAAGTTACCACTTCAACTAAGCTGGGGCCGCCTACGGTAACGGTTTGAAGAACGGAATAACAACTTAGCACAACTGAAAGCGGTACTCTAACGGTTTATCAATTGCAATTTCACATTCAAGCACATACATTGTTTCAAAAATTTGACTATAAGCTTCAATAACAGAGGTTTGAGCTGTAAGATTCGTGCTGGAGAGTGCGCATGTTTTGGGGAGGCGTAAACTGATGATGAAACTTACAAAGGAGAGAATATGCGTATAGTTATTCTAGAAGATGACCGTGATCAAGCCGATTTGCTGGTTGCATGGTTGCAAGAAGCGGGGCATCTATGTGATGTCTTTAACGATGGCAATGCGTTTATCCGGGCGTACTCAAAAGAAAGTTATGACTTGGTTTTGTTAGACTGGATGGTGCCTAGTTTATCTGGCATCGAGGTGCTACAGCATTTACGCAGCCAATTAGATCCTGTTGTGCCCGTGGTGTTTATTACGCAGCGCAACGCCGAGGAGGATATCGTTGAAGCCCTCGAAGCGGGCGCCGATGACTTTATGAGTAAGCCGGTCAGGCACAATGAGACCTTGGCGCGAGTTAATGCCATTGCTCGCCGTATGGGCTTTGGTGATGCTAATACTTCTGACGACTATGATTTTCCGCCTTATAAAATTGATACTCGGTTACGGCAGGTGAGTAAGAATGCTGAACCGATCGAGTTGACGCAAAAGGAATACGAGCTGACGCTGTTCTTATTTAAGAATTTGGGGCGCGTAATCTCCCGTGGACACCTGCTCGAGTTGGTATGGGGTACTAGTTCCAAGCTGAATACGCGCACCGTAGATACGCATGTAAGTCGGTTGCGCAGTAAGCTCGATTTGGATGCCGAGCCAACATGGCAGTTGACCTCTGTTTATCGACATGGGTATCGCTTAGAAAATACTCAGTAGCACGATATAGCTTGCGCTACACTTTGAGTTAAGCCACTTGTGATTCAATATTTGATAGAATCAACATAAACACGCATTTGCAATCGATTGCAATAATGCGAGTCAGGTAAATAGGTAAGGTTTTGCCAGCAACGGCACGAGGTAGTGATGTCAGAGAAAAAAAAACAAGTAAGCGCCGAGATTATTAGTCCTGGTTTGGGCGATATTGAAAAAGTCAGAGACATACTGTTTGGTAAGTATGTGAATAGCTTTGAGCAGCGCTTTGCTGATTTAGAAGCGCGTATGGAAGCCGATGTCGATGAGATGAAGCAACGGCTTACCGCTAAGATCTCCAAAATGGATAGCGCTGTTAATGAATCGTTAGCCAAACTAGATAAACAGATTCAGAGCGAGCAATCTAGTCGAGATAGCGAATTAAAAGCGTTGCAATCTATGTTAAATGACGCTGAAGCGGCGCTTAAGCAATCGATTGGTATGATGGAAGATCAAGCTAATCACGATCTTGCGGCAGTTCGTGCTTCCTTAGAAGAGAGTCATCAAGAGCTATTGGATCAGACGTCTCTAGTGCAAGCTCAGTTGGTATCGAGCTTGGAAAAGCAGAAAGAAGAGTTGCAGACCGACAAGGTAGGACGTCAAGCGCTGGCGCTTATGCTTGATGAGGTCGCCGTTAAGTTGCGCGGCAGTTAGCACTTAACTTGAAAAGTCCTTCAGCATGAGCCAATTAGACGAACTGCGACAGATTATCGTCGGCGATAGTGCCGAGCAAATCGATCAGCTGAATCAACGACTCGATGATCTGGATAGGCGCACCAAAGATGTGGCTGAAGTGCTGGCGCCAGCGATTGACGCGGAGTTAGCGAACAACGGTCAAAATTTGGTACGCTCATTGCAGCGACCCGTGTCATTAGGTCTGAAACAGGCTATTCGAACCGAACCCAAAGCTTACGCTGAAATTTTGTATCCGGTTATGGCGCCGTCAATCCGACGGGCTATCGCGCAGGCCATATCGTCGATGATGGTCACCATTAATCGGACCATCGAGTCGGCTACGACCGTGCGCGGAGTTCGCATGCGGATGGAGTCGGTGCGTACCGGTGTGCCATATGCCGAATTGGCTTTGCGGCATTCATTGCTGTACCGAGTTGAGCATGTTTACTTGATTGATCGTGATTCAGGAATGTTGATCGATGAAGTGGCCTCGCATGATGCGCAAAGCTTGGACAGTGATGCAGTTAGTGCGATGTTTTCGGCGATTCAAAGCTTCGTGCAGGATTCGTTTGCCGGTGACGAGTCGGCACGTCTGACCGATCTGAAAGTTGGTGAACATAATGTTTGGGTAGCGCATGGCCCTAGAGTGATGTTGGCCTGTGTGATTTTAGGTAGTGCGCCGGAAAGTTTGAAATCTGAGTTGTACGACACGTTGGACGGTATCCGCAGTGATTATGCCACTGCTATCGAAGATTTTACCGGTGATAATAGTGCTTTTGTCGGAGTTGAAGATCGATTGATGCCGCTGCTTCAATTGCAATTGAAGTCCGGTGAATCCGTGTCTAGCAAAGGCAACAGTGCGACGTTATTTATTGGTGTTCTTGCATTGCTAGCGCTGGGCTATTTGATTTGGATGTGGTTCGTAGACCAATCTAAGCTATCGACGGTAAATTACTACTTGAAGCAAACTCCCGGTGTGGTCGTTACAGATAGCTATTGGCATGATGATCAGATTGTGGTGGAAGGCCTACGTGACCCAGATGCTTCGATTCCGTTTAGCACATTGGATGCGTATGATATTTCGCGCGACCAAATAAAAATGCAAATGATTCCGTTTCGATCGCTTGAAACCGACATGGAGCTACAGCGGTTTCGTGAGCATTTTAATCTGCCGGTAAACGTGCAGTTTGATGTTGCGCAAGGCCAGATAACGCTGTCTGGTGAGGCGCCGATCGAATGGTTAAATCAGCATAGTGTACGACTCCAGCAGTTAGTTGCAGATCGGCGCTTGTCCACTGCAGGGCTTAGTGCCTCACTTGATTCGGTTGACGCTACTCTAGAACGACAGCTTAGCGCTGATCAGTTTGCCCAAATTGAGTTAAGTAAAGCTGTCGAAGCAGGGCAAAATGTTGTTCACGTTAGCACCAGGCTTGATACTAACGGCTTAGCCTTGGTCCAGTCTCTCTTCGCTGGCAGCCCTTGGGTTACTGTTAATGTCGCGCAGCCATCTCTTTGATTAGATGGTTGGTGTGGCTTGATGTTTTATGCTCGATGCGATCAATGATCTGATATTTAATTTCTTTTTCTTACCGATAGTAGACCTATGTCGAAACTAAAAATATGCATGGTTGGTGACTTTTCAGTCGGAAAAACCAGCTTGACGCAAAAATTTGTAAACAATGTGTTTTCGGAAAAGTATCTAACCACCATTGGCGTTAAGATTGACACTGCTTCGGTCGGAGATACCAAACTTATAGTATGGGATGTGGCCGGCAGAGATTCGCTTTCACCAATAAACTCTAGTTATCTCGTCGGTGCTTCTGGAGTGGTGTTGGTGGGAGATGGTACTCGGCCACACACGATTGAAGACCTATTTGAGATTTGGCAGACAGTGACCCGCAGAATCGGTGACGTGCCAGTGGTAGTAGCGCTAAATAAGGCGGATCTTGATGAGTGGCAGGTTGATGATGAGCTAACCGATACATTAGTTAATAATGGCTGGCAAGTATTTAACACCAGCGCAAAAGACGGCGCCAATGTGGCGGAATTATTTCAAACCTTGGTGGATGAGATCCAGAACTAAGCAAAATTTATGCACAGTAGTGACCATATAGATTCCACCTTGTTACCAACGATCAGCAAATTTGTGCTTGATCGTCAAGGTTTGGCGTATTTCTGTGTGAGTCATCAGGGCGTGGTTCAAGCGATGTCAGCAAACTTAATCGACTATGGGTTTGCCACTACCAAGGTTGGTGATCAAGTTGAAGATTCAATCGACTTTATGGTTGGTTTGGATTTGCAAAGCGAGTTGGAATTGCCATTGATTGCCAGTCCTTCCGGAATGCCTGTTACGGTTTGTCTAATACCCGACGAATCAAAGATGCTGGTGTTGGTTTCTGATGCAAGCCGAGTTGCGGCTGACCGTCAACAGCTGCAACAGCAGGCTAATGACAATGAACTATTGGTGTATCAACAGAATAAACTAATGGCTCAGTTGGAGCAGGCGCAGGCCGAGCTTAAACAAAAAAATAGCCAATTGAAGGAAGCTTCCAGACTGCAAACAAGCTTTATTTCAGGTGTGTCACATGAATTTCGCACGCCGTTAACGTCGATTATCGGTTACACCGACCTATTGCAAAATAATGCGCATAAACACAACGACGTTGATGCTGACAATTATGTGGTTGCTGTGCAGCGCTCCAGTCGGCATTTATTGTCATTGGTGGAAAATTTATTAGATCATGGGAAATTGGATGCGGAAGAGTTAGTGATTCGGCCTAAGCCGACGCTTTTGACCGAAGTGTTCGATGATCTGCGGTTTATGTTGATGCCGTTGGCCGATGCCAAAGGCATTGAGCTCGCAATTTCTCAGCTAAACGATCTTCAGACATTATCTGTGGTTGTGGACGATAGCCGTCTTCGGCAGTGTCTAATTAATATCGTTGGTAATGCCGTTAAATTTACTGATCAAGGTAAAGTAGACGTGCAGGTTAGCTGGAAACACGATTGGCTGTCGGTTACGGTTCGCGATACTGGGCCTGGAATAGCCAAAGAGCACCTAGAAAAAGTACTACTACCATTTTGGCAGGGCGGGGATAGTGCCAAAGCGGGCACTGGGCTTGGTTTAACCATTACGTCTCGTTTGTTGGAGTTGATGGGCGGTGAGTTAACGATTGATTCGACGCTAGAGTTGGGGACTACTGTGAGCTTTGCATTGCCCGCGCCGCAAGCGCCAAGCCTTGCCAAACAGCAGCAGCAAGAGAACAGAGGTCTAGACGGTTTGCGTCTATTGTTGGCGGAGGACGATCCCGATATCGCGCTACTTTTATGCTACTTGTTAGAAGAGAAAGGTGCACAAGTAGCGCATGTTGGTAATGGTGAGCTGGCTGTTTCGGCCGCTATGCGAGGCACTTTTGATTTGATTTTAATGGATATCCAAATGCCGATAATGACTGGGTACCAAGCGATAGAACAACTAAACAAGTTAGGCTACAACACGCCGATAGTGGTAATGAGTGCATCAAATATTGATGCCGATAGATCCACGGCTGAGACGCTTGGTTGTGCCGCATATTTATTGAAGCCAGTGGATATCAATGATATTGCGCTAGTGGTGGACCAAGTTTTAGCAGCACCTGATCACTCGGCTGAGAGCTAATCGAATTATGCGTATTCTCACTTGCTCAAAAATTAGTCCAAAATTGGGGTTATTATGTCTGTAGAGTCGCCGACTATCGTTGCTTTAAAACAGCGTTATAAAGCAAGTTTGCCGGAGAAGATCGAAGAATTGGTGCTCCATATTGCTGCCTTGAATGCCGAAGGAGGTAATGGTCGGGAGAGCTTGCAAGAACTGCATGGCTTCTTGCATCGTCTCGCAGGTTCGACCGGCATGTATGGTTATGATGATTTGTCGGCGTTATGTCAGTCAGGCATCAAATTTATCCAGCAAGAAGATCTAAATAATTTAGCGGCTGAATTGCAGCGGCTACGCGAGATGCTCGAGCAATATGCTCAGGGTTAACTCATTAATCACACACTGATCAAGTAGGAATAGCTTATGCGTTGGCGCGGAAGAAGGCAGAGTCGAAATGTTGAGGATCGTCGCGGACAGAGCTTTGTTCGCAGTAAAAAGGGCGTTGGCGGTGGAGCGATGATATTGCTCGTATTGGCCGGCTTATTTTTTGGCGAAGATGTGCAAAAAATTCTATCACTATTCGTTGGTAATACTGGTAATCAAGCCACCACGCAACGTAGCGCTCGGCCAGATAGTTCGCAAGCAAATGACGAGGCCAAACAATTTGTCTCCGTTGTGTTGGCTGAAACGGAAGATACGTGGAGTGCTATTTTTGCCAGTGTTGGGCAACAATACCAGCCGCCAAAGCTGGTTTTGTATCAAGATCAAGTGCAGTCGGCTTGCGGTTTAGGGTCGGCGGCTTCAGGGCCGTTCTATTGCCCTGGTGATTATCAAATCTATATCGATCTGAGTTTTTTGAGTGAGTTACGTCGGATGGGAGCGCCCGGTGATTTTGCGTTTGCTTATGTGATCGCGCATGAGGTTGGCCACCATATCCAAAACCTAAGCGGAACCGCTGATCAGGTCCGGAAAATGCAGGCCAAAGCGAGCAAAGCGCAGGCTAATGCATTGTCTGTTCGCATGGAGTTGCAGGCAGATTGCTATGCTGGCATTTGGATCAATCGAACCGAAAAGCGTAATGCCATCCTTGAGGCTGGAGATATTCAAGAAGGCTTAGCCGCCGCTGCCGCAGTTGGTGATGATCGTATAATGCAGCAAGCCGGCATGGCGCCGCGTCGAGAAAATTTCACGCATGGTAGCTCCGAGGAGCGCATGCAGTGGTTTCAGCGTGGAATGCAGTCTGGTGATATTCAAGCGTGCCAAACCTTTGGGCAATAACGCTGAACGAGTTTTCATTTATATCTGAGCGATGATTGAATGGTCGTCGCGTGAAACTAACTTGCAGTACTTAAGCAAGCGCGTAATTGTAGCTGTGCTCTCTCGGTATGGTGCATAGCTCTTGCCGCGCATAGCTTCTGGCGGCTAGTTTCTGGTAGATAGCCCTTGGACGAAACCACGGTGTGATGACTTAAGCGTGCTTATGCGCGATTGTTTGCTATGTCTTCTTCGGCTCAGGGAACGCATAGGGTTGTTTGGCGCGTATCTCGATTGACGCGTTTGTCGGCTCGGTCTCAGCGACGACCTTAAAACTGATTTCGTCGACAACATCAAGGCGCAGTACCGCTAAGCACGGGGTTTGATCGGTAAGCACATTCACCAAGGTGCCAACCACACGACCATCCGTATTACTCACGATTTTGTCGCCAGGTTTGATGGACTCCAATGATGTGCTTAAATCGCACAGAAACATGCGCTGCTTTAGTTTGCCCAAATAGTGCATCCTTGCCACGATCTCTTGCCCGGTATAGCAGCCTTTCTTGAAACTGATGCCATCTATCGCGTCGTAGTTGATCATTTGCGGAATGAATTGTTCCACGGTGTCGCTGTTGACCCATGGTAAGCCGCTTTCGATATCTCGTAACAGCCAAGCGGATAACGCTATTGTTGTGTCAAGCTCAGCGTCATCCACCGCGCTCTGCTGTATATGGATGCAGCGCTGATCAAACCAAACTGTGTGGTTGTCTGAATTTTGGCATTCTAGTGACTGATAAGGTTTGTGCGGTTGGCTTGGTTTGAGGTCGCCGATGCATGTGGCAGTGTTGATTAGCTCGATGGTTACTTTGCTACGCATCACATACATTTGCAGCCGCTTAACCGTGGGCTCGGCTAAGCTCTTCTCTAACAGCATGTAAAAGCTGTCGTCACTGCGCCACATTATCATATTGGCTAACAGCCGGCCTTTGGGGTTGCAATAACCGGACCATTGCCAGTTCGTGTCAAGCTTTTGTACGTCGTTGGTCAGCTGGCCTTGTAAAAAAGTGGCTGCATCAGTGCCGCTAACTCTCACCAGGTTTAGGTGCGGCAGAATCAATTGGTGTTTCATATCTTTCATTGTATTAGCTTGGGCGCTTAAGAGTTTGTCGGTGAGGTAAGGTTATTGCTTGGTATTGTAGCTTAGCGGTGATTCATTGAATCGCACGTGGAAACAGTTTCACTATTAGGCTACTAACCTGAGGTTAGTATATTGTGCTTTTGTCTGTCTAAATTGTCGGCTTCTGGCAATAGTTGTGATGTTAAAGTGCAGTGACAAGTGTGAACCCTAGGTTGACGTTGCATGATATTATCTGCGCCATAACTAAACCACCATTATTCAACTTGGCTGCGCGTTATATGTCTACAAAGATACCAACTAAAACCCCTAAGATCCAAGTCTCCGAAACCCCTGCGGTGCAAAATGTCGATGTGTCTGAGCTTCAGCCAGAGCAAGCTACTGTACCGACTAAGTTAAAGGCGGATAGTGAGAGCGACTTGTCTAACTCAAGTGCGCAGCTGGCGAAAGAGATTAATGGCCCGCGCGGTTTGGAACCAACTCGTTACGGTGACTGGGAATCCAAAGGGCGATGCTATGATTTTTGATAGCTTCACACATCGTTTTTGAGTGCGTTAGTAGGCAGTCTGTTCGCTTTATTTGCTAGCGTATTGTGCTGACATTCATTGACTGAATTTAATAAATAACCAAGATTCGCACTGCCTTACTCCCCACGAGCCTATACTTTGAGGTAGAATGCGCTCTGCCAAGTAAGAGGCGTCCTGATCTTATTATCGAAAAATACTGAGTAACTCGATTATGCAAAAAGAGAGACCATTATCACCGCACTTGCAAGTGTACAAACCTCAGCTTACGTCAATGCTATCGATATTGCATCGAGGCACAGGCGTAGTGTTAACGCTGGGAATACCTTTTCTGGTTTATTGGCTGATGGTGCTGGCAGCGGGCCCTGAGGCTTACGCTAAGCTAGAGCCGTGCTTATCTCACATGCTAGTTAAGCTCGCATTAGTCGGCTGGACCTTTGCTTTGTTCTATCACTTGTGTAACGGCATTCGCCATTTATTTTGGGATGTCGGTCGCGGGTTCGAAATGGATACTTTACATAAATCCGGCTGGCTCGTGCTGTTTAGCGCGGCACTATTAACGGCCGTGACTTGTTATTTTGCACTTGTTGGAGGTGCTGCATGAGCTTAAGAAGCCCACTTTCAAAAGCGTTAGGCCTCGGGTCTGCTAAGCATGGGTTTTCGCATTGGTGGTGGCAACGAGTCACTGCAATTGCACTCATTCCATTAACAGTGTGGTTTGTCTATTCATTGGTGTGTTTGTCTAGCGGCGGCTATCAGGACGCAGTGATTTGGCTTTCTTCGCCAGTAAGTGCCACGCTTATGTTGCTATTTGTCCTAACTGCGCTGTATCACGGGCAGACTGGTTTACAGGTGGTTATCGAAGATTATGTTCACACCAAGTGGGTTAACTTAGCTCTCTTGTTGTTGATTAAATTTGCCGCGGTGGTAATGGCTGTACTAACCGTTATCTCTGTTTTAAAAATTGCGTTAGGAGGCTAACCAGTGAAGGGCGACTATAAGATTATTGATCACGCTTACGATGTTGTTGTGGTCGGAGCGGGTGGTGCGGGTTTGCGTGCCACATTTGGTATGGCGGCGGCGGGATTGTCTACGGCATGTATCACCAAAGTATTTCCTACTCGAAGTCACACGGTGGCTGCTCAAGGTGGCATGAGTGCTGCATTGGGCAATATGGGAGAGGATGATTGGCGCTTCCACATGTACGATACCGTCAAGGGTTCTGATTGGTTAGGTGACCAAGACTCTATCGAGTATATGTGCCGTAACGCCCCAGCGGCGGTTTACGAACTAGAGCATTATGGTGTGCCATTTTCTCGTACAGAGGAAGGTAAGATCTATCAGCGTGCGTTCGGCGGCATGACCACGCACTACGGTGAGGGTCAGGCCTTGCGGACATGCGCGGCGGCGGATCGAACCGGCCATGCTATTTTGCATACCTTGTATCAGCAAGCTTTAAAACACGACGCACAGTTTTTCGTTGAGTTTTTTGCGCTCGACTTGATTATGGAAGACGGTGAATGCCGCGGCGTTATCGCGATCGATATGGCCAGTGGCGAAATTCACCGTTATCGCGCCAAGCAGGTTGTGTTAGCAACCGGTGGTTATGGTCGAGCTTACTTCTCATGCACGTCGGCACATACGTGTACCGGAGACGGTAACGCAATGGTATTGAGAGCGGGTCTTCCGCTACAAGATATGGAATTTGTACAATTCCATCCAACTGGCATCTATGGTGCAGGTTGCTTGATTACTGAAGGTGCTCGAGGTGAAGGTGGTTATTTAACCAATTCCGAAGGCGAGCGCTTTATGGAGCGCTACGCACCAAACGCGAAAGACTTAGCGTCACGCGATGTTGTGAGCCGCTCAATGACAATTGAGATCAACGAAGGGCGCGGTGTGGGCCCTGATGCTGACCACATTTATTTGCATCTTGAGCATCTTGGTGCTGATTTGTTAGAAGAACGTCTTCCTGGTATTTCTGAATCAGCTAAGATTTTTGCTGGTGTGGATGTAACTAAAGAGCCGATACCGGTTCTGCCGACTGTTCATTATAATATGGGCGGCATTCCAACTAACTTCCACGGTGAAGTTGTTACCCTGAAAGACGGTAATCCAGATAGCGTAGTGCCTGGCTTGATGGCAATCGGCGAAGCGGGTTGTGTATCAGTGCACGGAGCCAATAGATTGGGTTCAAACTCATTATTGGATTTGATTGTGTTTGGGCGCGCAGCAGCATTGCGTGCTAAAGAAACGATTAATCCGGATGAGCCCATCCCGAGCATCTCTGAGAATGCTGGACAAGCGACATTGGAGCGGCTTGATCGTTTACGTTACGCCGATGGTTCGCGTTCTACAGCTGAGATTCGTTTGGAAATGCAACGCACCATGCAGGCGCATTGCGCGGTATTCCGAACCGGCGATGTTATGGCTGAAGGTGTGAGTAAGATGGCTGCGACAGCTGCCTCGTTTGCGGATGTGAAAACCACTGATCGAGGCTTGATTTGGAATACTGATTTAATCGAGACGCTTGAGCTTGAAAACTTGTTGAGCCAAGCGACAGTGACTATTAACTCAGCGGCCAATCGCGACGAAAGTCGTGGCGCGCACGCGCGTGATGACTTGCCGGATCGAGATGATGAAAATTGGATGAAGCACACACTCGCTTGGTGTGATGAGCAAAATAAAACCACCATCGATTATCGTCCAGTGCATTCTTATACAATGACTGACGATATTGAATACATTAAGCCAAAACCACGTGTTTACTAAGGTTTAGAGAGAGAATCGAAAATGGCAGAATTTAGTTTACCGAAGAATTCCAAAGTTAAGCAAGGCAAGCATTTTCCAGCGCCAGACGGTGCTAAGAATGTACGTAGCTTTCAGATTTATCGTTGGTCTCCTGATGATGAGCAAAATCCACACATCGACACTTACGATGTGGACATGGATACCTGTGGTCCGATGGTTTTGGATGCCTTGATCAAAATCAAGAACGAAATCGACCCAACGTTGACGTTTCGGCGTTCATGTCGTGAAGGCATTTGTGGTTCGTGCGCAATGAATATTGATGGCACTAACACATTGGCTTGCACTAAAGGGGTAGATGAGTGCAAGAGCGACGTTAAGGTCTATCCTTTGCCGCATATGTCGGTGGTAAAAGACTTGGTGCCTGACATGACTCATTTCTACGCACAGTACGCCTCGGTCGAGCCATGGCTTAAGACCAAAACGCCGGTGTCATTGTCGGCTGAGCGCCTGCAGTCAAAAGAGGATCGGGAAAAGCTAGATGGCCTGTATGAGTGTATTCTCTGCGCGTGTTGCTCTACGTCATGTCCAAGTTATTGGTGGAATAGCGATAAATATTTAGGCCCTGCGATTTTATTGCAGAGTTATCGTTGGTTGGCGGATAGCCGCGATGAGGCGACCGGTGAGCGATTGGATGCACTTGAAGATCCGTTTAAATTGTATCGTTGCCACACGATTATGAATTGCACCAATACTTGTCCTAAAGGTTTGAATCCTGGCAAGGCTATTGGTGAAATTAAAAAACTAATCGCTGAGCGCGCACTGTAGTTCAACGCTGTGCTTAATGAGCGGCAATTAGTCTGGCGATGCCGTCGTGGGGTCCGTGAACTCGATGTGTTATTCACCGAGTTCGTGGCAAAGCACTACGATGGCATCAGTGAGGCGGAGCAGCTGTCTTTTCAGCAGCTGCTCGATGTGCAGGATCCAACAATCATGGATTGGCTGTTTGATCGAGTAGAGCCTGATGCGGAATTAAAGGGAATTATCGAGACGTTGAAATCCGTCACCTTGCGGCGTACATAATCAGCAAGCACCGCATCTCCATTGTTGCGGCAACCTCAGTTTTTGTTAGATTTCTAATGCTTTTCTACTTGGACAGTACTGTGCTTAGGTTTCTTTGAAGCTCTCGACAATCAACCGAGTTAGGTATTGGTGCAACGGTGAGTTCTTAGTACGCACATGCTGAACTAGAGAAAGGGCATCGATTTTCAGGTTAATAAGGTCGTCGAGGGGTTTGCTGACGAAGTTCTCGCTGATCAGGCTTGATTCCATCAGTCGGTCTGATGCAATCATCAGCATATCTGTTTCACGTAATGTTTCTAGGCAGACCATTAAATTGGTTGTCAGAAAAGGTACGTTAGACAGAATTCCGAAGGATGCGAACAGCTTCTTCATGTCGTCGCGCGTTGTTTCAAAATTAGGGAAGTACACCGCCATGTGCTGATACTCACGGCGCTGTTCGAGCGTGATTTGATTAACATTGGCTAACGGGTGATCGTTACGCATGTACAGAACTGGTTTAATGTTCATTAATTTATGCGTCACAAAATCGTCACTAAATCGCTTCTTAGCAACGATGGCAAAATCAAGGCTGCCAGAGCGAAGTCGGTCTTCCCATTTCGCGTCAATGTTTTGACTGAGTAACATAACCTTCGGTGCATGTTGCCGTAGCTTGTTAATAAACGCAGGCATGCCAACGCTGGCCGATGTCCCTAATGTAGCCAATGATATTGTCGCAGCGGTGTTGGCTGGATCAAACTCTTGGTTGCTCACCATTAGCTCAGTGAGCTGGCTCAATATATCGTTGACAGGGCGTTCCAGCTCAAGGGTTTTTGGGGTTGGTGTTAGGCCGTGTGAGGAGCGTACAAATAGCTCGTCTTCTAGCAGGTTACGCAAGCGATTGAGGGTTTTGCTCATAGCGGGTTGGGTCACGAACAAGCGCTCAGCGGCTCGAGTAACGTTCTTTTCTTGTATTAAAACTTGGAACGAGACAAGTAGGTTGAGGTCAATTCGAGAGAGGGGGTCTTGCATGTTGGTACCCGATGGTTATTGGTTTTCGCTGTGCGGTCAGTCTTTGCTTATATGTAATGGAGTTTATCAAATAAATACTGTTGGTATTATGTGATTGCCCATTCTTGGATTGGCGCATGACTAACAAAGTTGTTTGGTGTAAGAATTGTATCGCTGGCAAATGAGTTCATCTCTGGGTAATCCAAGGTGTAGTGTAGCCCTCGGCTCTCTTTGCGGGTTAGTGCGCACTCAATCGTAAGTTCGGCAATAGTCGCCAGATTGCGTAACTCGATCAAATCATTGCTAACGCGGAAATTGCCATAATATTCAACGATTTCCTCTTGCAGCATTTCAATCCGATTTTTGGCCCGCTCGAGGCGTTTATTGGTTCTGACAATGCCGACGTAGTCCCACATGAAGCGACGCATTTCATCCCAGTTATGCGATACCACTATGCGTTCGTCGGGGTCTGATACTTGGCTTTCATCCCATGCGGGTAGTTCTGGTGAAGGTTTGGCTTCTTCTTTCTTTAAGCGTGTTCGGATATCTTGAGCCGCCGACTCGGCAATTACGAGGCATTCTAATAGTGAGTTGCTTGCGAGGCGATTGGCGCCGTGCAATCCTGTGCAGCTGCTTTCGCCGACCGCATAGAGGCGCTTCATATCGGTTCGCCCCCGTAGATCGGTGAGAATGCCGCCACAGGAGTAGTGTGCGGCGGGCACCACTGGGATTGGCTGACTGGTCATGTCATAGCCGTATTCTTTACAACTTTCGGCTATGTTGGGGAAATGGTCCAAGATAAAGTCAGCGCCTTTATGGCTAATATCAAGGAACACGGAGTCAAATCCACCTTTCTTCATTTCATAGTCGATAGCTCGAGCCACAATGTCGCGCGGAGCTAATTCAGCCTGCTCATGGTGCTTGTCCATAAAGCGTTCGCCGTTGGGGAGTCGAAGTAATCCGCCTTCGCCACGCACAGCTTCAGAAATCAATGATCCTTTAGCATAAGGGTGATACAGGCAAGTCGGATGGAATTGTACGAACTCCATATTGGCAATTCGGCAACCTGCGCGCCAGGCCATTGCAATGCCATCGCCAGTTGAGGTGTCGGGGTTGGTGGTATAAAGATAAGCTTTTGACGCCCCTCCGGTTGATAGCACAACGGATCTAGCACCAAAGGTTTTAACCTTGTTGTTGTCGATGTCTAAAGCGTAAGCACCATAACAGCGGGCGCTCGGCCGGCCCAATTTTTCGGACGTTATTAAGTCAATTGCGATGTGGTTTTCAAGAATGGTGACATTCGATTGTGCGCGCACATGTTGTTCGAGTGTGGTTTCTACTTCTCGTCCGGTGGCGTCTTTGGCGTGAATAACTCGCCGATGCGAATGTCCGCCTTCGCGTGTTAAGTGATATTGGCTGTCAACACCGTCATACTCTGCGCCGTCAACTAAGGTGAACTTGACGCCTTTTTCGATCAGCCAATTAATGGCTGGCGGCGCGCCTTCAACAATTTTTCTAACCGCTGACTCGCGACAAAGCCCTGCGCCAGCGGTGTGCGTATCGTCAATATGCGATTGAAAGTTATCGTCGTCATCTAGCACCGCTGCGATGCCACCTTGAGCATATAAGCTAGAACCTTCGGTGAGCTTTCCCTTTGATAAGATGGTGATAGATACATCGTCTTCGGCGAGTCGCAAGGCTAAGCTAAGACCAGCTGCGCCGCCGCCGACTATAAGCACATCTGAGAAATGGGTCGTCATATGAATATTGCCAAATTTGCCTGAATATATAAAGGTTTAGCCAGTATAGCGCAGCCTTTCGCCGAATCGCTGAAATGAGTGAAAGATTGCTTACTAATCTTACTGGGTGTTTGCTAAAATAGCGCGTCGCGAGCGTTTTCCGCTCGTTTTTTCATTGTTAACCGGATTTCGACACCCTAATAGCCATTTAGAGCGCGTTTTTGTGCTCCAACAGAGAAAAATGTCGCACGATATAACCAAAATTCGCAATTTTTCGATCATTGCTCACATTGATCACGGTAAGTCCACCTTGGCGGACCGATTCATTAGTGTGTGTGGTGGTTTGACTCAGCGAGAAATGGCTGAGCAAGTGCTCGATTCCATGGATATTGAGCGAGAGCGCGGAATCACTATTAAGGCTCAGAGTGTTGCTCTGAAGTTTCTCAGCAAAGACGGGAATATCTATCATTTGAATATGATTGATACGCCTGGTCACGTGGATTTTTCGTATGAAGTTTCACGCTCGTTGACGGCTTGCGAAGGTGCCCTATTGGTTGTGGATGCTTCCCAGGGTGTTGAGGCTCAAACGGTGGCGAATTGTTACACCGCGGTCGACCTTGGTTTAGAAGTATTGCCGGTATTGAATAAAATCGATTTGCCGGCCGCTGATGTGGACCGAGTCAGCGAGGAGATCGAAGACGTAGTCGGCATTGATTGTTCCGGCGCGTTGCATGTGAGTGCCAAAAGCGGTCTTGGTGTTGAAGCATTGTTGGAACAAATAGTGACGGTGTTGCCACACCCGACTGGTGATCCGGATGCGCCATTGCAGGCGTTGATTATGGATTCATGGTTCGATAATTATCTTGGTGTGGTGTCATTGATCCGTGTGGTTCAAGGATCAATAAAAAAACGTGATCGTATTAAGATGATGTCGACTGGCGTCGAATACGGTGTTGAAGATCTCGGTGTATTTACTCCTAAGCGGGTACCCAAGAACGAACTATTGATCGGTGAGGTGGGTTACCTTATCTCCGGCGCAAAAGAAATTACCGCCGCTAAAGTTGGTGACACGGTTACGTTGGCAAAGCACGGTGTCGATACCGCATTGCCTGGGTTTAAAGAGGTTCAGCCGCGCGTGTTTGCTGGCTTGTACCCAATCAATTCGGCTGACTACGACTCGTTTCGTGACGCGCTCGGAAAGCTACGGCTGAATGATGCCTCCTTGGTTTATGATCCAGAGGTTTCAGATGCGTTAGGGTTGGGATTTCGCTGTGGCTTTTTAGGCATGCTGCACATGGAAATTATCCAAGAGCGCCTAGAACGCGAATACGATATGGATCTTATTACCACTGCACCGACAGTGGTTTATCGAGTGTTACTAAAAAATGGCGAGCTGATCGAAGTTGATAACCCTTCGGCGCTGCCTGACTTATCTAAAATCGAAGAAATTCAAGAACCAATTATCGACGCTAATATGCTAATGCCAGAAGAGTATATCGGCGCGGTTATGACCTTGTGTATGGAAAAAAGAGGTATTCAGAAGAATATTCAGTATCTCGGTCGCCAGGTTATGTTGCATTTTGAGCTGCCGTTGAATGAGGTAGTGATGGACTTTTTTGACCGTTTAAAGTCAGTTAGCCGCGGTTACGCATCACTCGACTATCAGATCAAAGAATACCGGCCTACCGATATGGTTAAGGTCGACGTATTGATCAATGGCGAGCCGGTCGACCCGTTAGCTATTCTGGTTCACCGCGATCAATCAATTTATCGCGGTAGAGAACTTGTTAAGCGAATGCGCGAATTGATTCCTCGGCAAATGTTTGATGTGGCTATTCAAGCGGCGATTGGCGCTAAGGTGATTGCGCGTGAAACGGTTAAGGCTTTGCGTAAAAATGTCACGGCAAAATGCTATGGTGGCGATCTATCACGCAAACGTAAGCTGTTGGAAAAACAAAAAGAAGGCAAAAAGCGCATGAAGCAAATTGGTTCTGTGGAAATTCCACAAGAAGCCTTTTTAGCAGTTCTTAAGACCTCAGGAGATTGATGGTGTTTGAAATAGTATTATTTGGATTGGTCGTATTATCGGGTGTGGTGATTCTGTTTTGCCGCTTTGTGGTGCCGAGTCTGGCAAAGAAGCAGCCCGAGCCATGGTACTTGGATTACGCGAGATCATTTTTCCCGGTTCTGCTATTGGTGTTTTTGTTACGCGGATTTGTTGCAGAGCCATTTAGAATTCCGTCTGGATCAATGTATCCAACGCTGGAAGTCGGCGATTTTATTTTGGTCAACAAGTTCTCGTATGGCTTGCGATTGCCGATCGTACGTACCAAAGTGTTTGAAATCGGTGATCCGCAACGTGGAGATATTGTGGTGTTCAAATATCCACGTGATCCCAAGCAGAGTTACATTAAGCGCTTAATTGGTTTGCCCGGTGATATTATTCAGTATCGAGATTCGACGCTTTACATCAATGGCGAAAAGTTAGACCAACAAGTTCTTGGCGAATTTAAGTATCGCGACCAAGCGGATCAATGGCACACATCAATTGAGTGGGAGCAGGTAATTCCAACCTCAACAGACGCCGATGGTGTAGCCGTAAAATATGGCATCTTGCAAGATAATCGTCGCAGTAAAGGTGCATGGAAAGTTCCAGAAGGCCAATACTTTATGATGGGCGACAACCGCGGAAACAGTGCGGATAGTCGAGTTTGGGGCTTTCTACCCGAAGAAAATATCGTTGGGAAGGCGTTTTTTGTGTGGATGAGCTGGGGCGATGAGGATAATGAAGAAGGCGGCGGACTTGACTTCGACCGTATAGGAACCCGCGTTCAAGCTGAAATTGTCAACACTGGTGCAAATTAGCTGATTACGCTAACCTAGTACTGCAAAGTCTATGAGGAAATGAAAATGACGAATAGTAAAACTCAATTTAAATCTATCAAACATCAAGGTGGTTGGACGTTTTGGAGTATGGCGTTCACTTTGAGTGTGTTGATGTTCTTTGCTTATGTTGGAATGCAGCTGGTGCCAGTTTATTCGGCTAATCAAAACATACAAAATGCAATTTTTCGCAGTGTCGAAGGTTCAGACCTCAGAAAGGTCTCCAGGGCTGAAGTTATTAAGCGTATCAATCAGCAGCTATACCTTGATGGATCTCACAAAATTCTTGATTACAAGAATGATTTAAAAATAACTCGAAGCCGAAACAGTTTTCTTGTGCAAGCCAAGTATGAGCGTAAGGTTCCACTATTTTTCAATATTAGTGTTGCTGTTGATTTTAGTCCTAAAGCGCAATGTGATCTAAATGGACGTTGTACTTCATAAATTATTTGGAATTCAATTTTTCCAGCAGCACTCATGAAGCAAAATCAACTTTCTGCGTTAATGCGGAAGCTCGACTATGAGTTTAATGATACTAAACTTTTGATACTGGCATTAACTCACCGAAGTAAGGGGTCTAATAACTACGAGCGTCTTGAATTTTTAGGTGACAGTATTTTAGGTTTTGTAGTCGCTGAATTTCTTTTTAAAAAGTTCCCCAAACTGGCGGAAGGGAAACTGAGTCGGATGCGCTCCAGTTTAGTTAGAAAAGAAACCTTGGCCCTAGTGGCGCGCGAACTGGACCTGTCGTCATTTCTGATTCTGGGCGAAGGCGAACTTAAAAGTGGCGGTTTTAATCGAGATTCGATTCTTGCCGATACAGTTGAAAGTCTTATCGGCGCGATCTATCTCGACTCCAATTTTGACGCGGCAAGTCGATTTATCTATACACGCTTCCGGACCTATTTGGATGCTGTTTCTGAAGAATCCACGTTTAAAGATGCCAAAAGTCGCCTACAAGAAGCCATGCAAAAACAAGGGCTGCCACTGCCTAATTACGATATTGTCGAGGCAGTGGGCGAACAACACAATCAACGGTTTACGGTAGAATGTTCTCTGCCTGATTCACCGATCTCTTCTCAAGCTACGGCGCGTTCTCGACGTCAGGCTGAACAAAAGGCTGCTGCTGAAGTTCTTCAGTTGGTCAAACAAGTAAACGTAAATGGTGGTTAGGTGGATACTCCTAAGAATTCAGATCAAGCTGCAGACTTCAAGTTTGGATACGTCACCATTATCGGTAAGCCGAATGTTGGTAAGTCGACGTTGATGAACCGAATTATCGGTCAAAAGATTAGCATTACCTCGCATCGAGCACAGACCACGCGTCATCGTATTTTAGGGATTCATACGGATCCCGAAAAGCAAATTGTGTTTGTCGATACGCCAGGGATTCACTCGGTGGCAAAAAAATCAAACCGCAAAACGATCAATCGGGTGATTAACAAAACCGCCATATCGAGTATCGATGGTGTTGATGTAGTTTGTCTGATGATCCCTGCTAATGGTTGGACCGATGGCGATAAGTTGGTGTTAAAGGCTTTGGAGCATGTTACGACCCCGGTAGTGTTGGTCATTAATAAGCTTGATAAATTGAGGTCTATCAACGATTTGTTACCGTTGATCGCTGAGTCAAATGAGTTGTATAAGTTTGCTGATATTGTGCCTGTAAGCGCTATTGGCCGCGGTCATAATGATAATGTAGATCGTTTAATGGAGGTGTTGGCAACGCACTTGCCTCATGCTCCAGCGGGCTTTGACGAAGATCAAATTACTGATCGAAGCTTCCGCTTTTTAGTGTCTGAACTAGTTCGTGAGCAATTATTTCGACGGCTTGGTGACGAGCTACCGTATGCGACTGCAGTTGAAGTAACCGAATTCGTTTTAGAGCCCGAACGCGCTTTAATAAATTGTGATATCTGGGTTGAAAAGGATTCACATAAGTCCATGGTGATTGGTAAAAAGGGCGAAGCATTAAAACAAATTGGCACGTTTGCACGTAAAAATAGCGAAGTGCTTTTAGAGCGGAAAGTGTTCTTGGAGCTTTTTGTTAAAGTTCGATCAGGCTGGTCCGATAATGCTCGGGATTTATACAGCTTGGGTTATGACGAAGGAAGCTAGTTAGCGATTCCCGCTACGTCGCAATAGTCATTTAATTTAGGGTATGCGTGTTCATCAACAAAAAGCGTATATATTGCTGAATCGACCCTATAGTGAAACCTCTTGGATCGTCGAAATATTTAGTCGCGAATTCGGTCGATTAGCGTTGATGGCTAAGGGCGCGCGGCGCTTGAAGTCTAAGCAGAAGGGCGTGCTAATTCCGTTTCAACCTACCTTGTTGAGCTGGACTGGTAAAGGCGAAATTCCCACTCTGACATCGGCTGAGATAGATATCAGCGAGTTTGACCTCGGCTCACAAGAGATTCGTGGTGATGGCCTAGTATGTGGTTTTTACTGTAATGAACTGTTGGTCAATTTACTTCACCGTCATGACCCGCATGCACAGCTCTACGACAACTACCACTCTACAATTATGCAATTAGCGAGTCCTGCGAATGCCAGCAATTTGACAGTGTTGTTGCGAGGCTTTGAGCGTCAAGTAATGAAAGAAACTGGCTACGAAATAGATTTTCTTTACGAGGCCGATGGTAAAACAGCGTTGCTTGATGATGCTCATTACTGCTTTCAACCAGGTCAGGGGTTTGTGCGTTTAGCGGGCCAACAATATAATTCTGTGCTTGGTGCGATTATTAAGTCACTCGCGAGTGATGCTATCTTCGCGCTATCAAGCGAGCAGCAGTCTCAAGGTAAGCGTTTGATGCGTGATATATTGGGTCAAAGCATGGGACGAAAACAAATAATAAGCCGCGCGCTGTTTTACCCAAAGCCGCGTAGCAGTTAACGAAAAGAAAGTTAATCGAGAGTTAATAGCCATCATGACAACGCACCACACCATTCAGCTCGGCGTAAATGTCGACCATATCGCCACGCTAAGGCAGGCTAGGGGTACCACCTATCCTGATCCAGCTCAGGCCGCCGATATTGCTCGGCAAGCAGGCGCTGACGGCGTTACGGTCCATTTACGCGAAGACCGGCGACATATTCAGGACCAAGATGTGTACACCATTCGTAGCAATGTTGCGTTGCCAATGAATCTGGAGATGGCAACCACCGACGACATGTTGAAAATTGCGCTCAAGGTTAAACCCTATGAATGTTGTTTGGTGCCTGAAAAACGCGAAGAGTTGACAACAGAAGGCGGTTTGAACGTGGTTGCACAAATGGGGGCAATGCAAGATTATGTTGCTGCTCTAAAAGCTTGTGGCGCGCGGGTATCGCTGTTTATTGATCCTGAACCCTCTCAGATAGAGGCTAGTAAACAAGTCGGGGCTGACATTGTCGAACTACATACTGGGCAATACGCGGATCAGCAAGGCGACCAACAGCAGTGTGAACTCGAACGTATTCAATACGCATCAAGCTTTGCGCATCAGTTAGGTTTACAAGTTAACGCTGGACACGGTCTGCACTACCAAAATGTTATTCCAGTTGCTCAGATTCCTGAAATTGTTTGTCTAAATATTGGGCACTCAATTGTGTCTCGCGCTGCGATCACAGGCTTCTATGAAGCGGTCTTCGCGATGAAACAAATTCTGAATGGCGCTCGGTTGGAGGCTGAAGGAAGTGGAATGTAACGATTGCGTGCGCTAGGTAATGCTACTGAATCGCTTGTTCGCTTAGATTTCCTTCTTATATAACTTATAAAGTTTAAGCACCTTTGAAACGTAGTCTTGAGTTTCTGGGTAGGGCGGAATTCCTTGATACTTACTGACTGCGCCCTCGCCAGCATTGTATGCGGCCAGCGATAGCTCTTTATTGCCGTTGTAACGCTCCATTAGGTCTTTTAAGTGCTGGACTCCGGCATTCATATTCAAGTTGGGGTTGAAATGGTCTTGCTTGAGCTGGTAATTTGCGGCGGTACCCGGCATGAGTTGCATTAGCCCCATCGCGCCAGCGCGTGAAATCGCTGCTGGGTCGAAAGCTGACTCGATGTGGATGACGGCTTTTACGAAGGAGGGTTCGAGGTCATACTTAAGTGCGACGTTGACAATTAGTGCGTCGTACTGAGATTTAATCGGTTTGGCGTAGTAAGGTGAGCGGCTACGCGCCGCGCCATATGGTTTAGTCGCATAACTGCGTTCTAAGCTATAACCTTGCTTATTTACCTTTTTATCGGTAATTAGTTTGCTGCCATCGGGCGTCACATAGACGTAGACCGTAGCAAAAACCGGCGAGGCTGCACAGATTAATATCGCCAAGCCTAGAGCTAGGGTTATTTTACTGAGTATAATTGAGGATATAGTATGTCGGCGCATAAACTAGCTGGTTTAATCTTGTTTGAAAGCTAATGCTTCGTGGCAAGGTCTTGAGCAATGTGGTTGTATTAATTATGAATCTTAGTATGAACTTTCGCTATGGTACAGTATGAGTCGACAATTAATTAACCCATTTTTTTTGATATTTTGATATTAAGAGTCTGTTATGCCGTCATTTGATGTTGTGTCTGAAATAGATAAGCCCGAGCTAAGCAATGCTTTGCATCAGGCCAATAAAGAGTTAGGAACACGTTTTGATTTTAAAGGCACTGATGCACGCGTTGAGCTTAGCGAGTCGACGATGACAGTGTTTGCGGACAATGAGTTTCAAGTTAAGCAGGCGGTCGAGGTCTTATGTCTGAAGTTGGCCGCGCGAGGTATTGACTTGGCGTGTTTGGATTATCAGCGAATTGAAGAGATTGGTGGCGGCAAGGCCAAACAAATCATTTTGCTAAAAGAGGGTATAAACTCGGATCTTGGGCGCAAGTTAGTTAAGCAAATTAAAGATAAGAAACTAAAGGTGCAAACCGCAATACAAGGTGATCAACTTCGCATCACTGGTAAGAAGCGAGATGATTTGCAGACGGTAATCGCCTTTTTGCGCGAAGCGGACGCTGGTATTCCGCTGCAATTTAATAATTTTAGAGATTAAGGGCTCAAACCTTTGGTCAACCAATTACACAACAGGAATGTCTGAATGAAATATATGATTAAAGCAACCATTGGGTTGTTCGCTGCGATAATGTTTGCCCCGCAATTGGTATTGGCCGAGAATGCGAGCCCTGAAATTGAGCGAGTCCGCGCTGAGTTGGTGAAAATGGTGCCGCCAGCTGCGGATGCTGAAATACTGACTACACCAGCTAAAGGTGTATATCGACTTGAGTTAGACGGAGGTTTTTATTACGCCTATGTTGATGGCGATCATATCCTCTTCGGTGATTTAATTAATACCGAAAGCAAAATTAACTTAGGGGAGGTGGCTAAGTCTGAGCGTACTTCGCAGATTATTAGCAGCACGTCGTTGGATAAAATGATTGTGTATGGCCCAAAAGATGCCAAGCGCCACATCACGGTTTTCACCGATATCGATTGCGGTTACTGTCGGAAATTACATCAAGAAGTTCCCGAACTAACAGCGGCCGGCATTCAGGTTCGTTATCTTGCTTTTCCGCGAGCGGGAGTAGGGTCAGAGAGCCACAAAAAATATGTATCAGTTTGGTGTAATGCTGACCAGCAAACTGCTTTGACTGATGCTAAAGCCGGCAAGGCAATAGCGCCAGCAAGCTGTGAGAACCCAGTTGAAGAGACCTATTTACTGGGTCGAAAAGTTGGCGTTGAAGGAACACCAACGATTATTTTTGATGATGGCACGGTGACTCCGGGTTACATTCCGTCAGCACAGTTGATTGATCGCCTGGGTCTAGGGTCACCAACAGCGTCGAACTAATGGTGTTGATTTAGAGTGATGTGTAGGCTAATTAAGCTAGCGTCATCTGCCTAGGCAAGATAGCCACGAGCCATCTAATAACTGTCTATGTGCATTAAAAAAGGAGCCCCAGTTGGCTCCTTTTTTAATGCACTGTTTATTACTTGCTGTAGTAAACGGTGTGTGTCTTGGTGTTACTTAACGTTCGAGGAGTGGCAGTTTGTCTTGTTTGTCAGCCCATTCATCGGCATCTTCCAAGGCTGGCTTCTTCTCGGTGATTACCGGCCAAATAGCGGATAATTCTTCGTTTAACTCAAGGTAATGCGAGTCGCTGGCTTCGAGGTCGTCATCAGCAACAATGGCGTTTACTGGGCATTCAGGCTCACAGAGGCTGCAATCGATACACTCTTCAGGATCAATTACTAAGAAATTAGGACCTTCGTGAAAGCAGTCTACCGGGCAAACTTCCACGCAATCTGTGTATTTGCACTTAATGCATTCTTCTTTAACTACATAAGTCATCGGGCTGATCTCCGCTGCTTCCAGAATTCGATGTTGATACGAGTATGTCTTGATACTCAAAGAGCGCGTATTTTATGTGCTCAGAGTTGTTAAATCAATCGGCAATCGAACTACTCAAGCTGTGATTTAAGTTCATACAGTAGTGTGAGTGCCTGACGTGCTGTCATGTTGTCTAAGTCTGCTTCTTTCAATGCGCTCTCAAGCTTCGAGTCGGCGACCGGTTTGGGCGGTTGTAGATCCAAGCTGCGTTGCGGACTTGGAGACGTTGCTTGACTTGTTTCTAGTTCGCGAAGTTTGTTGTTGGCGGTAGTCAGCACCGTGTCCGGCAGCCCCGCAAGCCTAGCCACCTGTATGCCATAGCTCTGATTGGCTGGACCTTGTTTGACATGGTACATAAATACGATGTTTTGTCCGTGCTCAACCGCATCGAGATGTACGTTTATGACGTTCTCGAGTTGGTCGGCCAGCGTGGTTATTTCAAAGTAGTGGGTCGCGAACAAGCTAAATGCTCGCAGGTGTTGCGCCAGATCCAGTGCACAAGCCCACGCTAATGATAGGCCGTCATAAGTGCTAGTGCCTCGGCCGATTTCGTCAACTAGGACCAAGCTGTTCGGTGTGGCATTGCGCAGTATATTGGCCATTTCAGTCATTTCGACCATGAATGTTGAGCGTCCACCAGCTAGATCATCGGCGGCACCAATGCGAGTAAAAATTCGGTCGATTGGGCCAACGGTAACCGATTGTGCAGGCACATAGCTTCCTGTGTATGCCAATAACACGATAAGCGCGTTTTGGCGCATATAGGTACTTTTTCCGCCCATGTTTGGGCCGGTAATTACATGCATGCGCGTGTTATCGTCGAATACTAAGTCGTTGGCGATAAACGGCTTAGATTGATTGGCTTCTACGACTGGATGACGTCCTTGTTGGATGCTTATCCCAGGATTTTTCGATAGTTGTGGTCGGCAAAAATTCAGTGTTACGGCGCGTTCGGCGAAGTTCGCTAAGACGTCAAGCTCAGCAAGAGATTGTGCCATTGCGCGCATGCCGCCTAATTCAGGTTGCAATGCGTCGAGAACTTGTTGGTATAAATATTTTTCACGGGCAAGTGCTTTTTCGCGCGCGCCCAAGACTTTATCTTCGTACTCTTTGAGTTCTTCGGTAATGTAACGTTCCGCATTTTTAAGCGTCTGACGCCGGATATAATGCTCGGGAACCGAGCCATCTTGCGCTTTCGAGACTTCGATGTAAAAGCCATGTACCCGATTGTATTTTACTCTTAAAGTGCTGATGCCGGTTTGTTCGCGCTCGCGCTGCTCGAGCTCTACCAGAAATTTCCCGGTGTTTTTACTCAGCGTGTGGAGCTCTTCGAATTCAGCATCGAAACTGGGGCGAATCACGCCGCCTTCGCGAATCACCGCAGCGGGCTCTTCTAGTACCGCTGACTCCAGTAGGGCGAGGCTGTTTTGAAATGGCCCGAGTTGACTATTTAGTGTGATGACTAACTCACTTTTAGCCGAGTCGAGGAGATGCTTTATTGCCGGTAAGCATTGCAGTGCGGCACGCAGTCGGACTAGGTCTCGTGGGCGCGCGGTGTTCAGCGCAATCCTGGTTAATATTCGTTCTACATCACCGCAGGTGCGCAGTAGTTTTTGTGTGCTCGATTGATCAAGCTGCTCAATAAATTCCTGAACAGCCAATTGTCGGTGTTGTAGTGCTGTCTGATCGCTAATTGGCCCGTGTAGCCAGCGCCGAAGCAACCTGGCTCCCATCGGGTTGGCACACTGATCCATTAACGCCACCAACGTAAATTTCTGCCCACCAGAAAGGTTGGTCTCGATTTCGAGATTTTGTCGACTGGCGGCATCAATCACCAAATAGTCACTTTTCTGCGAAATGGATAAATCATTGATATGCGGTATTGCGTCGTACTGCATATCCTTGGTGTATTGCAGCAAGGCGCCCGCGGCGCTCACCGCAAGCGGAAAATCTTGGCAGCCGTATGCTACCAAGTTGCCGGTATTAAACTGCTGGCAAAGAAGCTCGGTGGCGACGTCAAAATCGAAATACCAATTTGGTACGCTACGATGCGGGCAGGGCAGGTTAGTTAGTTGGCTGAGTGGACTCGAGTCAGGCAGCAAAATCTCAGCCGGCTGCAGTCGCTGTAATTCGGCATGCAACTGTTCTTCGTTTTCAACTTGCTGTGCTTTGAACTGCCCAAGTGAAAGCTCTAAGGTTGCGATCGAATAGTGCTGATCCTTTTGATAGATAGCGGCTAGCAAGTTGTCGCGCCGTTCGTCCAGCAAGCTGTCTTCGGTTAAGGTGCCCGGTGTTACCACACGCACCACTTTGCGTTCGACTGGGCCTTTCGATGTGGCGGGATCGCCGATTTGTTCGGCGATCGCGACCGATCGTCCGAGCTTGACCAGCTTCGCTAGGTATTGGTCAATGCTATGAAACGGTACGCCAGCCATGGGAATCGGTTCGCCGCCCGACTTGCCGCGTTGGGTCAGTGTGATATCCAGCAATCTAGAAGCCAGTTCGGCATCTTTATAGAAGACTTCATAAAAATCCCCCATTCGATACAGTACCAGAGTGTCTGGGTAATCTGCCTTGATCCGCAGGTACTGCTGCATCATCGGCGTATGTTGGCTATGGCTGGTTGGTGCGGGCGAGCTGGTTGACACGTTCGGCTATCTTCGGTGATGGACGTTGATGGGTTGGGTATGGCTAAATGTGTACGTTTTCTACAATGCTTAGCTTAAGTGGCTGATCATATGTTGGAGCTTTTCGTGTACGCGCGGAGTGCCAGCGACCACGTTGCCCGATTTAAAGACATCTGTGCTGCCGGAGTAATCGGTGATTAGGCCGCCAGCTTCTTTAACCAGAAGTGCCCCAGCTGCAATGTCCCAGTCTTGTAAACCAAATTCCCAGAAACCATCATATCGACCACATGCCACATAGGCTAAGTCGAGTACCGACGAGCCAGTGCGGTGCACGCTTTGGGCGCGAGGCATTAGTGCGGCAAATGTCTTTAACCACAACTTAGTGGTTGCGCCTTCTCGATAAGGGAAGCCGGTGCACAGCAAACTGTCTGAGAGACGGCTGGTTTCGGATACGCGAATACGGCGTCCATCTAATTGCGCGCCACCGCCTTTGCGAGCCGTAAATAGTTCGTTGCGAAACGCATCGTAAACTACTGCGGCGACGATATCGGCTTTATGTTTTAACGCGATTGATACACAGCAGTGAGGATGGCCATGTAGAAAGTTGTGGGTTCCATCTAATGGGTCGATGATCCAGCAGTATTCGCTGTCGCGACCATGATCTCCGGCTTCTTCGCTAATTATATTGTAGTCTGGATGCGCTGATTCCAAGTGATGGATGATAGTGCGTTCAGCGAGCAAGTCGATTTCTGAAACCAGCTCAGTGCGGTCTGCAGTATGCGTTTTCCGATTGACCTTAATGCGGTCAAGTTGGGTAATATTTTGAGTGAAGACTTTACCAGCCTCACGGGCCGCCGTCGTGGCCACATTTAGTGCGCCAGCAATTAGGTTGGATTCCATGCAGAATTTCCGAAGATCAATTGTAAAAAAGCAAAGTCTGATTGTAACCGTGTGGTTTGCTGATTAAAAGACGATGAAGCACCTCATTCGTATATTTGTGCACGATTCCTCGGTACCTGCGCTAAAATGCCACGTCTAACTATTCAGACCTAGCGAATCAATCTGTCGTGGAAATGTTAAATCACATCCGTGTTGTGTTAGTCGAACCAACACATCCGGGCAATATTGGCTCGGTGGCGCGAGCTATGAAGACCATGGGGCTTAGCCGCTTGGTGTTAGTCAACCCTAAGAAATTCCCTCATTACGAGGCGAGCAAGTTGGCCGCGGGAGCAGAAAGTGTGCTTGAAGAGGCTGAAGTGGTCGAGTCGCTGGAGTTGGCGATCGGCGACTGCACCTCGGTAGTCGGTACGTCGGTGCGTGATCGTGAGGTAAGTTGGCCAACTAAGAATCCGCGCGAATCGGCGGCAACGGTGATCGAGCATCTAAGTCATTCAGAGCATCAAGTTGCTATTTTATTCGGTCGCGAGAGTAGTGGCTTGAGTAATGCAGAGTTAGATCGCTGCGATTTTCAAATTCGCATACCCGCTAACCTCGAATATAGCTCGCTTAATCTAGCGAATGCGGTGCAAATCATTGCCTACGAACTTCGGATGCAAGCAATTCAGACATCGTCCGGTCAATTGATTGAGTCACAGGTTGATGTGCCGCAGGCGCCGACCCAAGCTGTGCAACGACAGGTTTCGGCCAGCAAGCACGAGCAAGAAGGTTATTTGTCTCACTTGCAAAACACGCTTCTGGCCTTAGACTTTGTAAAGGTTAAGCCGCCAACAGTGTTGATGCGAAAGTTGACTCGGTTGTATAACAAGGCGGATCTTTCGAAAGAAGAAATACAAATATTGCGCGGGATATTGTCAGCGGTCGACTCGATCATTGAAAAATCAAAAACCGATTAGTGAGCTGGAGGCTAGGAAGTTTTAGTGGTTTCACTAGGCAATTAGCTGATCATGCTCTGGACTTAAATTAGTACTATGTTTCAAAGAATTAAAGAAGATATTCGAATTGTCTTTGAGCGCGACCCGGCGGCACGCCACACGCTCGAAGTGCTCACCACTTATCCTGGTGTGCATGCTGTGTTGTTTCATCGGCTGTCGCATGCATGTTGGAATCTCGGCCTAAAATGGTTGGCGCGATTTATTGCGCATATCAGTCGTTGGCTTACTGGTATTGAAATTCATCCTGGCGCAACGTTGGGGCGGCGTTTGTTTATCGATCATGGCATGGGCGTGGTGATTGGTGAAACGGCTGAAATTGGAGACGATTGCACGTTGTATCATGGGGTTACCCTAGGTGGCACTTCTTGGAATAAAGGTAAACGACATCCGACGCTTGGCAATAATGTCGTGATCGGTGCAGGCGCCAAGGTCTTGGGCCCAATATTTGTTGACGACAATGTGCGCATTGGATCTAATTCAGTGGTTGTCAAAAATGTCGAGAAAGGCGCAACCATGGTAGGCCTGCCCGCGCACGCGGTTGGTTCAGCAGAGTATGATCGAGCTAACGGGCGATTTGAGGCTTACGGTCATCGCCCGACCGCCGACGACCCTGTGGCCCTTGCTATTCATGGCCTGTGTCAGCAGCTACAAGTAATGAATCGTTATAATCAAGACTTACTCAAGCAGCTCGACGCAGCGGGGGTTGATGTGGCCGGAATCCAAATGCCTGAGATCAAAACTGATTGCATTGAGTTGGAGCCGGTGCAGCAGGACGACTTGTAATATTGTATTGCTCCACTATATTAGGGGTGTCGGGGCGAAATGTTCCGGTTTTAATGAGTGCAGCATCGCAATTCGGTGAGAGTAGAAGCTTTCACTTAAAGTATGGTTTATGCATTCGACCGAATATCAGTCACGAAATTTAAATTACACGTTAACGTGAAGGCACTATTATGATTACGCTTACTGAACCTGCTGCTAAACGCATCGCCAGCCAAATTGCTAAAAATGGCGCGATTGCCTTACGTTTCGGAGCCAAGGAGTCGGGCTGCTCCGGATATTCTTATGTGATGGATTTCGCGCGTGAAATCGAAGACGACGATGCTATATTTGAGCAGTTCGGAGTCAGTGTTGCGGTAGATAAAAAAAGTCTGCCAATCGTGACGGGCACACAAATTGACTATGTCTCAGAAGGGTTAAATCAGACCTTCAAATTCTCGAACCCAAAAGCCACCGATGAATGCGGCTGTGGAGAGAGTTTTGCGCTTTAGTGTGGCGCTCTAGTTAGACGCTCTAGATAGATTTTAACCGTTGAGTACGCTTGGAATTAATTAGTGTCTAGGGTTAGGCTCTTGCCGGTGCGATAGCTGGGAGCCGCGCATTATAAAAGGCTTTAAATGGCCGTTTGTTGCTGGTTTTTCGCGTTGTTTGAGCTGGTTTGGCAGCTTAGCGGAAGTAACAGTGCGGCGCTCTTTTGTGGTCGACCAAGTCTCGTTTAGGCTCGAAAGTACGATTATTTCTCTAAAAACGTGATTCGACACAATTATTAACACATTATTAAGGATATTTATTGATATTTGTGTGTGATTTTCTACGAAAAACCATAGAATACGCGTTGAAAGGATGTAAAAGGACTATCCGAAGACATCCCGACTATCCACAACCACAAATAATAAATGAAGAGGGCAATTTGCCGTGAATATTACTCGTATGATCCCTATATTAGCCACCAGCTTTGGATTGGTGTTGGCGCTTTCGAGCCCGGTGGTGTCGGCTCAAGAGTACAAAAAAATCACTCGTCTTGGAACATCTCAGGCAGTTTGTCCTGGTGGCGTTCAGACAGTGGCAGAATTACAAAAATTCTTTGCCGACAATCCAAGTGTTGTAAGAAAGATTCTAGCTGACTCTGGTTGGTCAGGTAGTGCAGATGACTTGATCGCTGCGGTGGCGGCTGGTGAAGTGAGTGAACGCTCATACCCAGTTGGTACTAAGTTGGCTTGGATGGGCGCTAAAGTCAAAGGTGACTATGTTGCAAACCCATTGCGTGAGTGGGCTGGTTCTCAGTCTTTCCCAGCGTTCCAAGTAAACGTTTCAAGCGGTTGTCAGGTTTACCAAGTTGCCATTCCAAAAGAATGTTGTAACGTGTCGCTGGTATCTGTTGTTGCCGACACTTCTACTGAATGCGTTGCGCCTGTAGCTGCTGCGCCAGTAAATGAGGTAGCGCCAGTTGCTGAAGTGGTTCCAGTGAAAGAGAAAGCCAAGTCGTTATTCCCATACTTTGGTGTTTTTGCTGGTACTGAAACACGTGCACGCTATGAGACTGCTTGGGATATGGACATGAAAGATTCATCAGGTTTAATTGGTTTACGAGCCGGTCTGATGAAGCCAATCTCAGATAAAACTGCCTTGTTAGCGCAATTGTCATTCGTAGATCGCAATGGCATTAATCCTGGCAATGTTTACCCTAAAGAAACGTTCTTTTTAGACGTTGGCGTAGAGCGTAAGTTAAGTGAACGTGCCTTCATCGGTGGCGGTATTGGTGCGGCTAACATTGACGAAAGCGATTATCGCGATGCGTCTTTGTTCGGCCACGTCGGTGGTGATATTGGTAAGAGCAATCTGCAGTGGTTCCTAGAAGGACGCCTGTTTGATAGCGATTCACCAAATCACGGCTCCATCTCTGATAACAAAATGTTCAGTGCCGGTTTTCGCTATTTAGTTAAATAGTCGATAAATCTGTAATAATCGGAAAAAGCGGCGACTCGCCGCTTTTTCTGTTTCAGTAAGGTTCACATTGTGAGTAGGGCGGAGGCTGTTTAGATGGCTAGTATTGAAATTAAGTTGGATCAAATTGGTCGACGCGGAGAGTCTCAGCCAGCCATTGCTACTCCGTATGCCGAGCGGTCTCATGACGCCGCTGTTGTATCATCTACTCCGTCGATAGCTGGTAAGACCAAGGCTGTTGGCATTACCACGCTCGGATGTAAGGTAAATACTTACGAGTCGGAGTTGATCGCGGAAACCTTGAAGACCAGCGATTGGCAGGTTGTAGCAAATACCGAAAAGGCTGACTTGTATCTGATTAATACCTGCACTGTGACCCGTGAAGCAGATCGACAAGCTAGACAAGAGGTACGTAAGGCCATTAAGCGAAATCCTGATGCTTTGGTGGTCGTAACTGGGTGTTATGCTCAGATGGATCCGCAAGCCTGTGCCGAGATACCGGGTGTTGACTTGGTATTGGGGAATGATCGAAAACTTGATGTGCATTCACTGCTACCTGCATTAGATCGTGGTGAGCTGCCTAAGGTGATGGTTGGTGATTTAGATCAGCACGTTAGTCTTCCTGAGCAGCTTGTTACCGGCTTTGAGGCACATACTCGAGCCTTTGTGCAAATACAGCAGGGTTGTGATCAAGGATGTACATTCTGCATTATTCATGTGGCGCGAGGCCCGAGTCGTTCTTTAGCGCCGAGCCTTATCAAGCGGCAAGTTCAGCGATTGGTGTTGAATGGCTATCCTGAAGTGGTTATTTGTGGTGTCGATTTAGGCTCGTACGGTGATGATTTTGTCGCTAGTGACGTAAAGTTTGACTTGGTTGATCTGCTGCAAGAGCTTTTATCGCTTGAATATGACCCCGACAATCCATTTCGAATTCGTTTGAGTTCAATTGACCCGCACCATATTACTGAACGTCTTATTGAGTTGTGGGCGCGTGAGCCGAGAATTTGTGCGCATATGCATTTATCGTTGCAGAGTGGCAATGATCTCATTTTGAAACGGATGAAACGTCGATATAGCGGCAGCCAAGTGCGCGAGCGAATTCACGCCTTAAGAGCGGCTATGCCAGAACTTGTGATTAGTGCGGATGTTATGGTCGGTTTTCCGACCGAAACGGAGGCGCAGTACCAAGATACCGAGCAAATGTTAAGCGATATTCAAGTGGCGTTCCCGCATACATTTTCATACTCTGAGCGCAGTGGTACGCCAGCGGCTAGAATTCCGGCAATCAAACAGGTTCCAGTTGTCGAGCGTAAGGACCGTAATGCCCGTCTACGCAAAGCGGCGCAGCCGATTCAGTCTGAGCTGCGTGCGTCACGGGTCGGAAGTTCAGCTTGGGTATTGCCCGAGAAACTGGCGAAAGATGCGAGCTTGATGGTGTGTCGTGCAGAGGATTATCTTGCAGTCCTGGTGCCGGCTAATCAAGTTCAGCATGGTAAATGGGTAAAAGTTCACTACCATGGCGTCGAAAATGATTATTTGCTGGCAAATTCACTCTAACTTCGCATTGGTTTGTTAGTAATTAATGCTGCATGGCGTTAGAATATGCGCCCCTCGTGGCCCTCGAATGGTTGTTGGCCACAGTCCAAATAATTGCTTAACAAAACTATCCTATTGGAGTCTTAAAATGGCTGTTGAACGTACTCTTTCTATAATTAAACCAGATGCTGTCGCTAAAAATGTAATCGGTGAAATTTACTCACGATTTGAAAAAGCAGGCTTGAAAATTGTTGCTGCACGCATGATGCATTTGACCGAAGAGCAAGCCGGAGAATTTTATGCTGTGCATAAAGAGCGTCCGTTTTATGGCGACTTGGTATCTTTCATGACCTCTGGGCCTGTAATCGTGCAAGCGCTTGAAGGCGAAAATGCGATTGCTACACACCGTGATGTAATGGGCGCGACTAACCCAGCTGAAGCGGCTCCAGGTACAATTCGAGCTGATTTCGCTACGAGCATTGACGAAAATGCATGTCATGGTTCTGATGCACCTGAAACGGCTGCACAAGAGATCGAATTCTTTTTCGGTGCCGATGGCGTTTGCCCTCGCACTCGATAGTTAGTTTTATAACACCAGCCCGAATTTCTATGATATTACCTGAGCAAACCGATCAGCCGACTAATTTAATGGGGCTTGATCGTGAGGCAATGGAAGCTTATTTCGCTGCCATTGGCGAGAAATCTTTCCGTGCCTCACAGGTAATGAAGTGGATACATCAGGTTGGTGTTAGCGATTTTGCTGAGATGACTAATCTCAGCAAAACGCTGCGTACTGCGCTTTCTGAGCAAGCTGTGATATCGGTTCCGGAGATCATCTCCGATAATCTATCTGAAGACGGTACGCGTAAGTGGTTGTTAAAGGTGCCCGGTAAGAGCGCCATTGAAATGGTGTTTATTCCAGAAGATTCACGCGGCACCTTGTGTGTGTCTTCGCAAGTTGGCTGTACTCTAAGTTGCTCGTTCTGTGCTACCGGCAAGCAGGGTTATAATCGTGACTTGACCACTGCTGAAATCATCGGGCAAGTCTGGATCGCCAAGCATTTGTTAGCCAAGCAATACAACACTGATCAGCGGATCGTGTCCAATGTAGTAATGATGGGCATGGGCGAGCCGTTGATGAATTTTGACAATGTTGTTTCGGCCATGAAAATCATGCAGGACGATTTCAGTTTTGGTTTATCAAAGCGACGTATTACTCTCAGTACCGCTGGAGTTGTGCCTAAAATTGACGCATTAAAAGAAGCGTGCCCAGTTAGTTTGGCGGTGTCGCTGCACGCCCCCAATGATGCGTTACGCAATGAATTGGTCCCGCTAAATCGAAAATATCCAATTCAACAATTAATGGATGCTTGTAACCGCTATGTTGCTGATTCGAATCGCGCGCGGATTACTTTCGAATATGTGATGTTGTCGGGCGTCAATGACGAGCCTGAACATGCGCATGAGTTAGCGGCGCTAATGCAGACCGTGCCTGGCAAGGTGAACCTGATTCCGTTTAATACATTTGAAGGGATTGAGTATGAGCGCTCATCAAATAATCGAATTAATCGATTTCGTGACATTTTGCATGACGCCGGTGTTATTGTAACGGTTCGGAAGACGCGAGGCGACGATATAGAGGCGGCTTGCGGCCAACTGGCTGGAGATGTAATGGATCGCACACGTCGTGCCGAAAAATTTAGACAAAGCCAAGCCAAAAAAATACAATGAGGGTTATGCCTACTCTAAAACTGTTTCACCAACTATTTATCCGCGCCGCTATTGGCTTCTCACTGCTATTATTTGTTTCTGCCTGCACCACAACTGGTGGTGGTAGTAAGCAAATTACTAAAGCGCAGAAATCTCGAGCTGATCGTGCCATGGTGCACACACAGCTAGCGCGAGGCTATTTGCAGCAAGACCAATACGCTACGGCCAAGACTCAATTGGAGCGAGCGTTAAGCATTGATCCTACCCATTCGGACAGCAATTATGTGATGGCTTTGTTATTGCTGAAGTTGGAACAAAACAGAGAGGCTGAACAGTTTTTCGCTAGGGCGGTTTCGAGTGACCGGCAGAATTCGCCGGCAGCGCACGATTTTGGTGTGTTTTTATGCCAAATTGGTAAAGAGCGAGAAGCGGTTGAATATTTTGAAATCGCCGTTTCTAATCCACTTTTTGATAAAGCTCAGTTGAGTTATATGCGCGCCGGAGAGTGTCTACTCAAGATCAAAGACCCAGTAGCAGAGCAGTATTTAAAGCGAGCATTATCAATTAACCCCCGATTACGCCCCGCCCTATACCAATTGGCGCTGTTAAAATATGAAGCAGGGTCCTATATGTCGGCTCGGGCATACATCGAGCGTTATTTTGCGATTACTAAACCGCAACCTGGCTCGCTTTTGCTAGCATATAAAATAGAATCCCAACTCAATGCCTTAGATGTTGCTGAAGGCTACCGTAGTAAATTGCTAATCGAGTTTCCTGGCTCCAAAGAAGCTGGGTCAGTTCGCCAAGGCAGAAATTAATCGAATTAAATACCATTCATCCTGTTAGTCCAGAGTGGATGAATGTAAGCCCTAGTTAAGTATGGGTTGGTGAAAAGACTGATGGAAGAAAAAAACAAACTTACTGATGACGTGCGCGCTGTACCCGAGCAGGGCAGTGGCAGCTTGCTAGCCGCTGAACGCAAACGACAAAATAAAACCGTTGAAGAGGTTGCAGCGCAACTTAATCTGTCGGTGACGCAAATCCGCACAATAGAACTAGATCAAAGTGAAGGCTTGCCTGAGCCCACTTATGTGCGCGGTTATATCCGGTCTTATGCGAAGCTTTTAGAACTGGATTCTGAAGAGGTTCTTGCACATTACTTGCATCCCAATTGGCAGAAAGGTTCGAGGCTCGATGGTTTGCCAAAAGGCTTAGGTAACGCCAGTACTGGTGATTCCAGAGGTTTTTTCAGTCTTGGTAAATTATTGTTTATTGCCGCAATTGTGGGTATTACCGTGTTTATGTGGATGACGGGCCGGCTTGATGGTCTGCTTGGTAAGCAGGCAGCTCCGGTGGCTGCCTCCATTCAAAGCAGCGGAGCGGTACCCAGTAGTGGTAGTTCTACTCAAGTGACAAGTTCCCCTGTTCAAAATGTGACGAATGATGCGGCGTCTGATGCGGCTGTGGTTGGTTCTGACTCTGATGAAAACTCTGAGCAAGCTGATGAGCTTAATGCTGACGCGGTAGAAGCAGCTGGGCATGAGTTAGTATTGAATTTCTCTGATACTTCTTGGATTGATATTCGTGATGCCGACGGTAAGCGACTTGCGTACAAAAGTTATGCCGGAGGGGAAGAGCTGGTAGTTTCCTCGCAGATTCCAATGAGTGTGTTTATCGGCAATGCTAAAGCGGTAACCGCCACGTATAACGGGGCTGCATTTGATTTGACTGCACATCGAGAAGGTGTGTTCGCGAGATTTTCGTTAGGCGAATAAACCTTTTCGTCGGTAGTAATGTCGGCATCAATGCTGGCGTGTGTTTTTAGCCCCAATGCGTATAGCAAGATTGTTTAATGAGCAAAAAAGCCCAGATTAATGCCGTTCGAGGTATGAATGATATTTTGCCGCAGGACAGTCGGCTTTGGCTTCGTGTCGAATCTATCTGTGCAGCGGTTTTTGCGCGTCATAGTTACCAGCAAATTCGAACGCCCATCATCGAAAGTACCAGTCTATTCTCCCGCTCTATTGGCGAAGAGACTGATATTGTGTCTAAGGAAATGTATACCTTCGAAGATCGAAACGGTGATTCCTTGACCTTACGTCCTGAGGGTACTGCAAGCACGGTCAGGGCTGGAATCGAAAACAGCTTATTTTATAACCAGCAACAACGATTATGGTACACCGGCCCGATGTTTCGCCACGAGCGACCACAGAAGGGGCGTTATCGGCAATTCCATCAGATTGGCGTTGAGTGCTACGGCTGGAGTTCGCCAGACATTGAAGCCGAGGTCTTGTCTCTAACACGTCAGTTGTTTGACGAGTTGGGGCTTGAAAAAACCGAACTGCAAATCAATAGTTTGGGAGATAAGAGCGCACGAGCAAGTTACCGAGAGAGTTTGGTGGCCTATTTATCGCAACATAAAGATCAACTCGATGAAGATAGTGTACGCCGACTGACAACCAATCCGTTGCGGATTCTCGATAGCAAGAATCAGACGGTGCAAGAGCTGCTAGTTGATGCGCCGAGTATTCTGGATTTTTTGAATGAGGCGTCGCGACAGCATTTTGAAACCTTGCAGCAACATCTCATAGATTTAGATATTTCGTTTGTTATCAACCCTCGTTTAGTGCGTGGGCTGGATTACTATAACGATACGGTGTTTGAGTGGGTAAATGCGGATTTCGGTGCTCAGTCTACCGTTTGTGGCGGTGGTCGTTACGATTCCATGGT
The DNA here is from genome assembly GCF_003315245.1 of Arenicella xantha. Taxonomy (NCBI): domain Bacteria; kingdom Pseudomonadati; phylum Pseudomonadota; class Gammaproteobacteria; order Arenicellales; family Arenicellaceae; genus Arenicella; species Arenicella xantha. The sequence goes on from NZ_QNRT01000004.1 coordinate 249,278, forward strand.
TGAGCAATTAGGTGGACATGCCACGCCAGGCTTCGGCTTTGGTATGGGGCTTGAGCGTTTGATTCAAATCTTGCAAGAACAAGGAGCCAGCATTGCTCTTGAGCAAAAGACATTAGATGTTTTTATTGTGTCGGTTGGTGAAGCCGCGCGTCGGCAGGCCTTAGTTGTTCAGTCTTTGCTGACTAGATCTGGTTTGAGTGTGCAATGCCACATGGGCGAAGGCTCAATGAAAAACCAATTTAAGCGAGCTGATAAAAGTGGTGCTGCGGTGGCGGTGATTATTGGTGAACAAGAGGCGGCAAATAACTCGGCAAGCGTTAAATTGTTGCGGGTTCGGCCTGACTCCGGTGAAACAGCGAACCAGCAACCGATAATCGCGCAAAACGATGTCGTTAACGCCGTGACTAATTTACTAGAATCGCTATAATGCACAGTCCCGCATAACGCTCGCTTGCTTAGAGTGCTGTTTTGCGACGTTGTTTGACGTGCTAGCGTCTAACGATGATTAGAATGGGCCATTGGCCTAGATAACAAAAAGAATTTACTGAGAGCAATTCACATGGCAGACGATATTTTTCTGACCCCCGAAGAACAAGACGAGCGTGCTCGTCAGTGGCTAAAAGACAATGGACCGGCACTTGTCATCGGTATTGCACTTGGGCTTGGGGCGATCTTTGGTTGGGACTATTATAAAAAGGCTCAGCTCGAACTAGCGGAAGGTGCTAGTGCCGTTTATGCTGAGACTTTAGAAAGCGTGCAAAGCTCGGAGCTTGCTGATATTTCAGCTCAGGTCGACACACTTAAGCAAGATTATTCGGGTACATCGTATGCCGCTAAGGCAGTATTGATTCGAGCCAAGCAATTAGCGTTGAGTGACATGGCTGCCGCTTACGATGAGCTACAGTGGGTCATTGATAACTCTGATGAGAGTGGATTGCAGCACACCGCGCGACTTAGGCAAGCAAAAATTAAACTGGCGCAAGGTGAATTGGCTGCAGCAAAGGCTCTGGCATCGCACCAACCGACACAGGGGTTTACCTCTAATTACGCTGAAATATTAGGCGATATTGCGGTGCAAGAAGGCGATTTGTTGAGTGCCCGCGTTAATTATCAAACGTCGATTGACGCTTTGTCAGAAACGCAAGCCGCTTATGCACAAGTGCTATCGATTAAGTTAGATCGACTGCCAAACAATGAGTCAGCGGAAGTTACTTCGGCTGATGCAGACTCCGGCGTAGAGTAGTATTAATCGATTCATTTGAATCGGGCTAGATAAAGACAGTAGGCCACAGTCGCACCATTCTATGGAGGCTGTATTCTAGGTGAAAAATGACACAGGTTACTATGAACAAATTTAGACTTATTATGGTGTGCTCTTTGCTGCTCATGGTGGCAGCTTGCGGTGGCAAATCTAAAAAGACAGAATTTTTTGGTCCTGAGGAAAAACCTAAGAAGCCAAAAGTTGAGACCACTACAAAGCTAAAACGTAACTGGTCTCATCAGCTTGGTAAGCGTATAACCCCCGGCGATGCGGTATTGTCACCGGCGCTACTTGGTGAGTACGTATATGCTGCAGCGGCTAACGGCCGAGTCGAGAAGATTGCTATTGATACGGGTAAGACGCAATGGTCTTTTAAGTTAAAGGACGAGCGTATTACAGCTGGTGTTGGTGTTGGTGGTGGTTTAGTCCTGACCGGAACCGGTGAAGGTATCATCTACGCCTTAAATCAAGATGATGGTGAATTGGCTTGGAAAGCGGTTTTAGACAGTGAGGTCTTAGCGAGCCCAGTCATCGAAGGTTCGGTAGTGGTTGCGCGTACCGGTGATGGTAAGGTTTATGGCCTTTCAGCATTTGACGGTTCGCGTAAATGGACTATCAGTCGCCAGCTACCCAAGTTAACTTTACGCGGAGATTCGCGGCCAGTGGTCACGCAAGGTGTTGTTTTTGCAGGCTTCTCTGACGGTTTATTGGCGGCGATTGAAGCTGAAACCGGCCGTGCTCTATGGGACTTTCCGATCTCTTTTCCGCGCGGCACAAATGATATCGACCGCTTATCAGATATTGACACTAACCCGTTGTTAGTCGGTGATCATATTTATGTGTCTTCTTATCAAGAAGTCACTCATGCACTGGATATTCCGGGTCAAAAAATTTCGTGGAGCACCGACGTCTCTTCGTACCATTCACTGGCATATGACGCGGCATTTTTATACATCAGTGATAAGAATGGCGTGATACATCAGATCAATCGTTCGAATGGCAACAAAACGTGGTCTCAAACTGCGCTTCGTTTGTTTCCTGTCTCTGCACCGGTCTCGGTTGGGCCGTATGTGGTAGTCAGTGAAGGAGATGGCGGCTTGTATATTTTGAGTAAGCAAGATGGTCGTCTAGTGGGTAAGCATAGCCTTGGCGCTAAGACTATTATCGGCGAACCCGCGGTCGATTCTGACACCATATTCATTCTCGACAGTGATGGTGCGCTGCAGTCGCTAAGCCTAATTAACAACGGCAGTTAGCACGCTGACTTAGTTATTGTGCTACCGCTGCAACGCCGGCGGTAATACTTATTGTGACTTGTTGGGCGTTGACTAAAACCTCTTAGGTATTACCATCGTGGACGAACAAGAATACATCGAATCAACGCCTTCAGTTGATCATCCCAAACCAATTATTTCTATTGTCGGTCGCCCCAATGTGGGCAAGTCGACATTGTATAACCGGTTAACTCGTAGCCGTGACGCGATTGTCGATGACCGGCCCGGAGTGACTCGTGACCGCATGGTCGGGGTTGGACGAGTCGGAGCCTTACCGTATTGGGTTGTAGATACCGGCGGTATTGAGTCTGACGATGAAGAGATTCACTCGCTAATGCGTGAGCAAGTGGATTTTGCACTACATGATAGCGACGCCGTCATTTTCATCGTGGATGGACGCGATGGCGCCACGCCGGTCGATTTTGATATCGCTAAATTGCTGCGCCAAAGCCCCAAAATTTCAGTCTATTTGGCGGTGAATAAAGCCGAAGGTTTAGATCGGGCGATGATCGCTGCCGATTTTTATCAACTGGGTTTGGATCAGCCGACTATCATTTCTGGTAAAAACGGTGATGGCGTGGTTCGCTTAATGAATCGCGTATTGGAAGAAACAGAGGCGCGGCAAAGTGCCGAGCAGTCATCGTATGTAATTCCCGAAGGCGTCGCTAAGTTGGCGATCGTCGGGCGGCCTAACGTTGGCAAGTCGACCTTGCTAAACACGCTGGTTGGAGAAGAGCGAGTAGTGGTTTATGACATGCCTGGAACCACTCGCGACAGTATTCATGTACCGTTTAAGTTTGCTGATAAAGAGTATGTGTTAATTGATACTGCGGGCATGCGCAAGAAGTCCCGTATCGATGATCGCGTGGAACGTTTTTCAGTTATGAAAACCCTACGAGCCGTTGAATTGGCGCAAGTTGTCGCGATTGTGCTGGATGCGCGAGATGGCATCGTCGATCAAGATAATCGTTTGATTAACTTGGTGTTTACCAGCGGTCGATCGTTGATGATTCTGGTCAACAAGTGGGACGGCATGAGTGCCTATGAGCGTGATCAAGTTCGAGCGCAAATTGATCGTAAATTTGGTCACATGGGAAATATTCCCATCGAATTCATTTCGGCTAAATTGGGTAAAAACATAGATGTGATTATGCCTCTGATCGACAAATTGTACGACAGTGCAATGACCGACATGAGTACAGGGCAGATCAATAGAATATTAAAAGAGGCGGAAGAGAAGCGTAATCCGCCGATGGTAGGCAACTACCGCATCAAGTTGAAATTTGGACATCAAGGTGGAATGAACCCTCCGCATGTCATTATTCATGGCAACCAGCTTGATAAGTTGCCGCAAACGTATCAGCGTTATTTGTCGAACACCTTCGAACGTGAGTTCAACATGGTGGGTACCAAAGTACGCTTGTCGCTTAAAACGTCCGATAACCCATATAAGCCTGATGAAAATTCACGTAAAAGTAAGGACAAAGTTAAGTATCGTGGCGGCGGGCGCGGTAAAGCTAAGTAGTTATTTATAAGTAGCTGTTTACTAGCTGCTCGTTGAATGAGAATTCATTAAGGCGGTACGTGCTTAACCTAGTTATTAGCAACGAGTAATGCGTAGCTTGTTATTGGGTTATAGCCGTTTCGTGTTGTGTCGATTGAATCGTTTTGATGACTAATTCGGCCTGACGCCATGGCAGGAAATGGCCTTCCGATTCAAGCTCAATAATATCTAATTGTCTGAAGTGATTTTGCCATGATTGTTTGGCAAATGTGGCGTTGTCGGGCGACACTAATCGATCCTTCATTCCTTGGATTACCACCACATCTACGTTTAGTCGGTTCTCCACTAGCTGCTGGTTCATGATGTTTAACTGTTGACTCAAGTTCATTATTTCTCGATTAGAGTGACGCATGGAGCGGCCGATAAGGCGAGATATGAGCCAAGTGTTAGCGGCTCGGTTATACCATCGCGGCTTGCCTAGTTTTGGGTCAAGCGAGCCAGCTAGTAATATTAGGCGCCTGACTTTTTGCGGTGCCAATAACGCAACTTTCGGCGCGATAGATGCTCCTAAGGAGTGACCTACGACAATCCATTGCTGGTTGGGGAACTTTTCCATAACGGCAATGATTGACTGTGCTTGCAGGGCAAAGTCGCCATCTACTAATTTGTCGGGTAGTGTTGAAGTTCCCCAGCCTAACCGGTCAACTGATATCAACAGAAACTCCGATTGGAGCGATGAGTTTTCTAGGTACGACGAGAATGCAGTTCCATCGCCTGGCGTGCCATGAATAAATAATACGCCGGGTTTGTTGACGTCGCCGGCTACTCGATAGGCAATTTCAAAATCATTAACTTCAGCTTTGGCTAAAATCACTTGCGTACCAAGTTTTGCCGGCGTGGCATTTCCTTTAGAGGCGGTCATGTTAAACGACACTAGGCTGAACAGCATAACTAGCAATAAGCTGATAATCGTTTTTTTCACCATTGGCATTCGGTAAGGCAAAGTTGGAGCTAGGGCTTTAATTGTGTCAAAACAAAAGGGTTAACCAGCGCATGGTTTAGTCGAGTCTGCCAAACTATGGTTCGCGGTTCATTATCTGAGTTGTTATTTGAAACTGGAACTTTACCCAATACAGCGCCGGCGTTCACGCCATTGCCAGCGGCCACGGTGAGATCTCCAATGCCTTCAATCATGCTGTATAAGCCACGCCCATGGTCAAGAAAAACCGTGGAGATGCCATCTTCAGTGGTGATAACTCGAGACACAATGGCACTCTGTGGCGAGGTCACATTGGCGAACTCTGTGGTGGTAAAGCTTACGGCATTTACGCTCGTCAGAGCGCCAGATTTAGCATCGACTAATTGCTTGCCAAAGGTTTCCGACCAACCCCCTTCAACCGGAAGTTGCAGCGGTAAGCTGGGTTGTTGGGTATTACTAAAGTCGATCTCACTCCAGCTCTGGTAGTTTCTAATTGGTGCGCTGATATCGGTCTGAGTGGGTTCGATGCCATCAATTAACTCGGTTAGGGTTGGATGATGTCGAACTTTAATGGTCGTGAATTCATCACGACTAGTCTCGGTGTTTCTACGAAAATACACTACGTATTCGCCTGGCAGAGTGTCTAGGTCAATTCCGATCAGCACACGCCAGTGGCGTTTTAGCTCAATGATGACCGGTTCATACAGCCCGAAGCGGATATCCGGAAGTTCTTGTGTTTGCTTTTTAAACTCAAGCTCTACAACCCCTCCAGGGTAGTTGTGTTCTGCACCAGCCACCGAGATTCCACACACGATTAATGTGAAAATGGCGAACAGGTTCCGAGCTAGACTTGGCATCAACTGTCGACTCCGTTTTGCTGACGAGTGTTTTTAGTTAGCTTGCCTGCAGCGACCTCATGTGTCTGTTCAACCTGGCAGTGGATTAAGCCGTCGCGTACTTGCAAATCAATGCGCTCACCGGTAGTGACGTCTTTTATACTCCGGACTATTTTATCGTCTTGCTGGCGGGCAATACTAAATCCACGTTCGATGGTTGCTAGCGGGCTTACCAAGTTTAACTGACCGGCTAGCGATGCAAATTGTTGTTTGGCTGAGCTAAGTGTGTGGGTTTGCACGCGTTGGAGTCGTCGCGCCAGCTGAAAGGTGTTGGCGCTATGCTGTGCTAGCTGACGCGACGGATGTGAATGCATAAATCGAGCTTGGATGGCAGATGTGGCGCGCTGCTGGCTGCTTACTTCTCGACGTGCGGCGCGTTCAAGCTGAGTTGCTAATGCTGTGAGGCGGTTGGATTTAGCGACGAGTTGTTCGCGTGGATGTGTCAATTGACGGGCCGTCATGTCAACATTTTGCGCTAAGCGTTGAGTGAGTCGAGCAAAGCTGCGGGGCAACCTAAACCCTAGCGCCATCACTTGAGTTTGAAGTTGATCGGTGTCAGGACTTAACATTTCTGCCGCAGCGGTTGGTGTGGGCGCTCGCAAATCAGCGACTAAATCAGCAATTGTTACATCTACCTCGTGCCCAACTCCACTGACGATTGGAATCGGGCAGGCATAGATCGCGCGAGCGACATCTTCATGGTTGAAGCACCATAAATCCTCGAGCGAGCCACCGCCGCGGCTTACTATGAGCACATCTGCACGTTGGTGCTGAACGGCGCTTTGAATCGCCTCGACTATCGACGCGGCTGCGGTATCACCTTGCACGGTGGCCGGATACAGTGTGATCGGGATGCCCGGGCAGCGACGTTTAAATGTGGTGATAATGTCGCGTACAGCGGCGCCGGACGGTGAGGTAATGAGTCCAATGTGTTTGGCAAACGAGGGCACAGCCTGCTTGTGAGATTGGTCAAATAAGCCTTCGGCGTTTAATGATTGTTTTAGCTGTTCAAATTGTCGCTGCAATAACCCTTCGCCAGCTTCCTCGATATGTTGCACAATGCATTGCAAATCGCCTCGCGCAGTATACACCGAAATTTTTGCGCGCACTCTGACAAGGTCGCCGGCCTTGGGGCGGTAACGATTTATTCCGGCACGACCTTTGAACATCGCACATCGCAGTTGTGATCGTTCATCCTTGAGGCTGAAATACAGATGGCCGGAGGCAGGAGCGCTTAGCGATGATAGTTCGCCCTCAATCCACACTTCGGGATAACTGGTTTCCATAAGCCGACGCATCTGCTCGGCGAGTTCGCTGACTTGAAAAACCGCTGGTGATTGGTTCATTAAACTGGCTTTAGTGTGGGTTGCAATGGTTGCTTGGGTTCGATTTAGACGGCTGGCGCTGGTTAAATCGTAGTTTGGCTATAGTATAAAAGTTCCAGCGCGCAAAAAATGTCATATTTTTATCGAATAGTTGGAGTCGCTTGTAGGCGTGGCAAGCTAGGTTGGTTATAATCCGCTCGGCGGCGGTAGTTAGTCTCCACAGTGGCGATAGATGGTGAACCCGGTCAGGCCTGGAAGGGAGCAGCCGTAGCGATCGATTCGGGTGCTGTGATCAGGTTAGCTGCCGTCGTCATTTATTACAATTTGCGTTAACATACAAGTAACGCATTGTGATGTTAGATTAGAATCAACGCTAGAGGCACATTGATCTCAGCCTTTGGATTAGCGAGAAGCAGCCGATTTGAGTGTTGTGCCCGCGCTGTATTAGCTCACTCGCCCGTTACGCCAAACGGATACAAATCACCAATTTAAAACGATACCGCATTTTGTTTTCAGCAGAATGCGATACGATACGCGGTACCAATCAAAAACCTCATTAGAAATACGTAACGTCTATGGCATATCTCGCACTGGCACGAAAATGGCGGCCCAAATCTTTCTCGGAAGTTGTCGGCCAAAGTCATGTTGTGCAAGCCCTGTCGAATGCTCTGGATTCTGGGCGCGTGCACCATGCCTTTCTGTTTACCGGTACTCGAGGGGTTGGTAAGACGACGTTAGCGCGAATCTTTGCTAAGTCACTAAACTGCGAAAATGGCACCAGCGCGGAGCCATGTCAGGCCTGCAATACTTGTATATCAATCGATGAAGGTCGTTACGTTGATCTAATCGAAGTCGACGCGGCGTCACGCACTAAGGTAGATGACACGCGTGAATTGCTTGAAAATGTTCAGTACGCGCCAACCGTCGGCAAATATAAAGTGTACTTAATCGATGAGGTGCACATGCTCTCCGGACACAGTTTCAACGCCTTGTTGAAAACCTTGGAAGAGCCACCAGAGCATGTAAAGTTTCTATTCGCTACGACTGATCCACAGAAGCTGCCGGTTACTGTATTGTCGCGTTGTTTGCAGTTTAACTTGCGCGCCATGCGTCCTGAGCAAGTCGAGAATCAGTTAGTTAAAATCTTGGGCAATGAGGGCATGAGCTTTGATCAGACGGCTCTGCATGCGATTGCCAAAGCAGCCGATGGCAGTATGCGTGATGGTCTAAGTTTGCTGGATCAAGCTATTGCCCAAGGCGATGGCGAGGTGCGGCTTGCTGAAGTTGAAAGCATGTTGGGTACCATCAAAGCTGAACATACCGAGTCGATTTTACGTGCGTTAGCAACGCAAGATGTCGATACAGCGCTCAACACTGTGCGGGACATGGCGGATCATGCGGTCGATTTTTCGGTAGCGTTAGATGATGTGTTGATGCAACTCTATTATGTGTCACTGGCGCAGCTTGCTCCCAGTGCTTTGTCAGCGACCGATGCAAATCAAGGGATTGTGACTGAAATAGCAGCGTTAATGTCCCCTGAGCTGGTTCAGCTTTATTATCAAATCGGTCTTATCGGTAAACGCGATGTAGCGTTGGCGCCCAGTTTGCGTGTGGGGTTCGAAATGGCGCTGCTGCGTATGTTAGCGTTTGACCCGGTTGATGAGGGTTCACCGCAAGCCATAAGCCCCGCTGCGCCGAGCGCGAATACTTCAAGTCCAGCGCCCGGCAGTCAAACCGGTAGCCAAGCCGGTAGCCAAAAGAGTGGCGCGACTTCTCATGCGTCGCCCCCTCAAACATCGACAATCCAATCTCAAGATTCGCCGCGCGCAGTTGAATCGGAAGTGCCTGGCCCGAATATGTCACGACCGGTGCCAATTACATCAATCCCTGAGCAAGCCTATGCGGCAGATGTGTCATCGTCAGCCGCGGCACCAGAAACAGTTCGAGATACTGTACGCCAGACGCCATTAAGTGACTCACTACGCGCCTCGTCAGTTCAGACTCAAAGAGCGCGTGATTCCGCACCTAAGAATAATGCTTCGAGTGCTGAGCCTAGCCCGGCTCAACCTACGGTTGTGGCGATGCCCAGAGCGACGTCGGCCGCGCCGATTGCGTCTGAACAAGCACCGGCTGCAATGGCAATGCCTGAAGCGATGCCGGCGGCTAATACAGAGCCCGAGTCAGTTGATCAACCAGGCAATAAACCGAGCCAAGTGGCGGTAGCTTTAGCGGGGCAGAACGAATGGGGCGAGCTAGTAGAGCAAACTAACCTGATTGGCTTGCCGAAAGAGCTAGCAATGAATTGCGCATGTGAGCGGTTGACGGATGAGCGCATACAGCTCTCTCTCGCGCCGCGATTGAGTCATTTGTTTAAACCAGAACGGTTGGAGAAAATCATTGCAGCCGTGCGCAGCGTGGTTAAAGCCGAGGTCGATATCAAGCTTGAGCTTGAAGAGTCGGATAAAGAAACACCAGCAGAATGTTTAACTCGCCTCGGGCATGAGCAGTTTGAGCAAACTAAAGAAAGTATAAAGAGTGATCCTGGTGTGCGCGCTTTAATGTCAGAATTCGGCGCTACAATCAATGAACAGTCGATAAAAACGCGCTAGGCTATTCGCGTCACTTTTGAGTACAAAACAAACACAATATATAGGTAGTAGAGCATGATGAAAGGCGGTTTAGGTAATTTGATGAAACAAGCTCAGGCTATGCAAGAAAACATGCAGAAAGCCCAAGCAGAACTTGCCAACATTCAGGTAACTGGCGAAGCTGGTGGCGGAATGGTTAAGTTAGTGATGACCTGTCGACATGATGTGGTGTCGGTCAATATTGACCCAGAATTATTGGGCGACGCTGAAGACAAGGAAATCCTCGAAGACTTGGTTGCCGCCGCAATGAATGACGCGGTCCGAAAAGTCGAGAAAACGTCTCAAGAGAAAATGGCAGGCCTGACCGGTGGTTTAGATATACCTGGCATGAAGATGCCGTTTTAAGCAAGTGGCTACGTCGAACGCGATAGAGCAACTTAAGGAGGCGTTAAAAGCGCTTCCTGGCGTGGGGCCTAAGAATGCGCAGCGCATGGCGTTTCATTTAATGGAGCGCAATCGCGAAGGTGCACAGAAAATCGCTGATGCACTGAATAATGCGCTTGAACGGATAATTTCTTGTCAGCGCTGTAACACCTTTTGCGAGAGCGAAATTTGCGATATATGCGCTTCTGAAAAACGTGATAAACAGCTGCTTTGTGTGGTTGAAACTCCCGCCGACTTACAGGCCATCGAACAAGTAGGTGCGTATCGCGGCTTATACTTTGTGCTAATGGGAAAGCTTTCGCCGTTAGAAGGTATTGGCCCCGAACAGCTTGGGTTCAAGCGCTTGAATGCGATTGTTGCTGAGAACCAGATTCGAGAAGTTATTATTGCCACGAATATTACCGCCGAAGGGGAGACCACTGCGGACTATACTCAGCAAATGCTAGCACCATACGGAATCAGTATTACGCGCTTAGCTCGCGGAGTTCCGGTTGGTGGTGAGTTAGAGTATATGGATCAACGTACCTTAGCGGCCGCTTTCAAGGATCGACGCGCCACCTCATAGAGTCTAATGACTAAATGAATTCAACTATCGAGCATGCACGCTGCTTGCTCGTTCTTTCTCATTGAACTAAATAATTTAACTTAAATGAAATCGATAGAAAACCGCATAGCGGAAGAGCTCCTGGTTAATCCCAAGCAAGTGATTGCGGCCATTGCGCTGCTGGATGATGGTTCGACTGTGCCATTTATCTCACGCTACCGTAAAGAAGTAACTGGTGGCTTAGATGACACGCAGTTGCGTAATTTGGAAGACCGTTTAAAGTACTTACGAGAACTCGAAGATCGCCGTGCGACAATTCTTACTAGCATTGATGAGCAAGGTAAATTGGAAGATGATTTGAAGAAATCCATCTTATCTGCCGAGACCAAGAATGCGCTTGAAGACTTATATTTGCCGTACAAGCCTAAGCGTCGTACCAAGGGACAAATCGCACGTGAGGCTGGGCTTGAGCCACTTGCCGATGCATTGTTAGAGAACCCAAATTTGCAACCTGAAGTAGAAGCGGCTAAGTATTTAAATGACAGCGAAGAAACGCCTGTGGCGGATGCTAAAGCAGCGTTAGATGGTGCGCGGGCTATTCTCATGGAGCGTTTTGCTGAAGATGCAAGCTTGCTCGCACGGTTACGGTTATACCTTGAAGAACACGCCGTGGTGACTGTTATGGTGGCTAAGGACAAAGAGCAAGAAGGTAGTAAATTTCGAGACTATTTTGATTATCAAGAGCCATTCAAAGCGATTCCGCCACACCGAGCGCTAGCTATATTTCGTGGGCGCAACGAAGGCATTTTGAGCTCCACGCTGGATATTGCGCCGCCTGATGAAGGTTGGCAGAGTGACCTGTCTCATCCTTGTGCGCAGATGGTTGCCCAGCACTGGGGTATTCGAAATGATGGCCGCGCGGCCGATGCATGGCTTTCGCAAGTCATTAGTTGGACGTGGAAGATTAAGCTTTTGTTGCATCTTTCTGGGGATCTGATGTTTGGTCTGCGCGAGCGAGCGGAAGCAGAGGCTATTCGGGTATTCTCAATGAATCTGAAAGACTTATTACTGGCGGCTCCTGCTGGCGCTAAGGCGACTATCGGATTGGATCCTGGGTTACGAACCGGCGTCAAGGTTGCGGTGGTTGACCATACTGGGCAATATCTCGACCAAGGAACGATCTACCCGCACGCACCGAAGAACCAATGGGATGCGTCGATCGCGGAGCTGGCGGTTTTGAGTAAACGCTACAATGTCGAGCTAATTGCGATTGGCAATGGCACGGCGTCTCGAGAGACCGATAAATTGGCCGGCGATTTAATTAAACGACATCCTGAGCTAAAACTGACCAAGGTGATGGTGAACGAAGCTGGTGCTTCAGTCTACTCAGCGTCAGAATTCGCTGCACGAGAATTTCCTGACCTAGATGTGACCATCCGTGGTGCGGTGTCAATCGCTCGTCGCTTACAAGATCCGTTAGCCGAACTGGTTAAAATTGAACCTAAGTCCATCGGGGTTGGTCAGTATCAACACGACGTGAACCAATTTCAGTTGGGCCGATCGTTGGATGCGGTGATTGAGGATTGTGTAAATGATGTTGGCGTGGACTTGAATATGGCATCAATGCCGTTGCTGCGCCGCGTTTCGGGTCTAAATGAAACGATCGCCAATAACATTGTGATGCATCGAAACCAGCACGGTGAGTTTAAGAGTCGAGAGCAACTGAAAGAGGTGGCGCGCCTAGGTGATAAAACCTTTGAACAGGCCGCTGGCTTTCTGCGTATTGTCTCGAATAATGAGAACCCTCTCGATGCGTCTGGTGTGCATCCAGAAGCGTACTCGGTGGTGGAAGATATCGCTCGTAAAAACCAGCGAGAAATCAACTCGATCATTGGCGATAGTGCTTTTCTGAATTCGCTGAAACCCGAGGACTACACCACTGAACAGTTTGGCGTGCCAACCGTAACCGACATCATTCAAGAGTTGAATAAACCTGGTCGCGATCCTCGCCCCGAATTTAAAACGGCCGAATTGCGCGATGGTGTCGAAACAATTAAGGACTTGAGTGAAGACATGGTGCTTGAAGGTACCGTCACCAACGTCACAAACTTCGGCGCGTTCGTGGATATTGGGGTTCACCAAGACGGGTTGGTTCACATTAGTTGTTTAGCGGATAAATTCGTTGATGATCCACACAAAGTCGTAAACGCTGGGCAGATTGTTAAGGTGAAGGTGCTGGAAGTGGACATCCAGCGTAAACGAATCGCGTTGACCATGCGCTTGCAAGAGACTAGCGCAGAACGACGTGATCGAGGTCAGGGATCGGCTAAACCACGAAGCAATACGACTAACTCAGCACGCGTGGCTAAGACTAAGCCGATGCCAGCTAACAACGCCATGGCCGCCAAGTTAGCTGCGGCGTTTAAAAAGTAAGCGACGTTTTGCCAGCATTAATCCGGGGTCTCAGGTACGTGACCTCGGATTTCTAAATTTAGTTGAATCCGAAATTCCAAACCTTGCATCTAACTATTACAAACCGGTGCGGATTAGTCGTGCCTACTCAATAAATTAACCAGTCGGATATCCGATAAAGGAGACCAAGCTCATGCTTAATATTTCAAACGTTTCAAAAACTTATGCGAATGGAGTCAAGGCGTTAAATTCGGTCAACTTGCGGATTGACAAAGGTTTGTTTGGATTGTTAGGGCCAAATGGCGCGGGCAAGTCTTCATTAATGAGAACCATTGCGACACTGCAACAACCGGATTCTGGCACCATCGAGTTTGGCGATTTGAATGTGTTGACGCAGCCCAATGAGCTACGTCAGCGCTTGGGATACTTGCCCCAGGATTTTGGTGTCTATCCACGTGTTAGCGCAGTGGATTTACTAAACCATTTGGCGATCCTTAAAGGTTTGAACAATAAGGCTGAGCGGCGTGAAGCGGTAGATGGATTGCTGGCCCACACCAACCTTTATCAACACCGCAAAAAGGCCGTGAGTGGCTACTCTGGTGGTATGCGTCAACGTTTTGGTATTGCGCAAGCCTTGTTAGGTAATCCTGACCTGCTGATTGTGGATGAACCCACCGCCGGTCTGGATCCCGAGGAGCGAAATCGGTTTCACAATCTATTGGTTAGTCTAGGCGAAGAAAAAGTCATTATTCTCTCAACGCATATCGTCGACGATGTTTCTGAACTTTGCTCCAATATGGCCGTGTTGGGCGACGGCAAAATATTGTTAGAAGGTAATCCGCTGGAGGTTACCGATAAGCTCAACGGAAAAATTTGGCGCAAGATTGTCTCGTCTGATGAAGCTGCTGACATTGAGTCCGAATTTGCGGTGATTTCAAAGCGCCTATTGGCTGGACGTACTGTACTGCATGTATTGAGCGACGCTGCGCCGACTGGATTCGAGAGTACTCCAGCAAACCTTGAGGATGTGTATTTTTCTACACTAATCGCATCTCGCAACGCAGCGTAAGGGGAGGGTCTATGTTTATTAAAATGCTGGCTTTTGAGTGGCGCTACTTCACTCGACAACCCTCGTTTATCGTCACCTGTATGGTGTTCTTTTTATTACCATTTTTGGCTATGGTGGTGCCACAAGTGCAGATTGGAGCGGGCGGCAATGTCTTGTTTAACAGCCCGTATGCAATAGCCCAAGTGCTGTTGATATTAAGTATTTTCAGTATGTTTATGGTGGTCAATTTCGTCGGTAATACTGCGATTCGAAATGACGAGAGCAAAATGGCGGAGATCATTTATACCAAACCGATCTCTCCGCTGGGCTATAACCTTGGTCGATTCTTCGGCGCCTATTTAATCTGTGTGACGGTCTTCGCGATGGTGCCGCTAGGCACATTTTTCGGTACCTTGATGCCTAGCGTCGATGCTGAACGCTTGGGTAGTAATAGCTTGATGTTCTACCTGCAGCCATTTTTGCTGTTCTCTTTAACCACCTTGTTTATTCTCGCCGCGATTTTTTATGCAGTGGTTCAGCGCTTTCAAAGCTTGATGCTGGCTTATGTGTTTGCTCTCGGGCTGTTTATTTTGTATAGCTTGGCCGGACAAATATTTGATGAGCCGCATCAGCGTTTTATGCGCGCCATTACCGATCCATTTGGGCTGAATGCGTTTCGTGATCTGTCGCGTTACTGGACTCCGTTTGAGCGCAACACTCAGCTCGTTGGTTTAACCGGTGTAGTGCTGCAGAATCGTCTATTGTGGTTAGCGGTCGGGCTACTAGCATTACTATTTGGCGGTCGTTTTTTTAAACCGTTGGGATTAACATCCAACAATAAATCTAGCAAACTGGTTGCCGTAAAAGTCGACGAGGCGCCGGTTGGTGCATCATTCGCATATCGCGCTAATCAAGGGTCTCACTTCGCTCGATTCCAGTCGTTGACACGGTTTGAGATGCGTCAGATTTTTCTGAGTCCCGCATTTATTCTATTGGCAGTTTTTTCTTCACTCCAGTTGATTGCTGGAATGGTAATGGCGAGCGGGCCTTTTGGTACCGATAATTGGCCATTAACCAAAAATTTGTCCGAGATGATAGTCGGCGGGTTCTCGCTATTGACGATTATTGTGGTTGCGTATTACACCGCTGAAGTTGTTTGGCGAGAGCGTTCGGTAGGGATGGGCGATATTATTGATAGCACGTCGGCACATAATTTGGTGTTTTGGTTATCAAAGTTCGTGGCCGTGTGTGCGGTGCTAATAGCGCTACATGTGTTTGCAATCGGCATTGCGGTGGTATTCCAATTAGTCGCCGGTTATCCACACATTGATTTTGCGCAGTACTTTATTACGGTGTTTTATTTTTACTTACTGCCAATTTTCTTGCTAGTGGTATTGGCCTTCTTTATTCAGTCTCTGAGCCCAGGAAAATATATCGGAATACTGATCTTTTTTGCCTATGCGATGACTGAATTAGTGCTTCCGCAGCTGGGAGTTGAGCATAACATGGCGAATTTCGGCAGCGGGCCTGAATTAATCTATTCCGATTTAAATGGGTTTGGGCCGTTTTTGCAGGCGCATAGCTGGTACATGTTGTATTGGAGCGCGCTTGCTGTCGTGCTGGCGGTAGTCAGCTATGGTTTATGGCGTCGCGGACCGGTTGCGCCGTTGAAGCAACGATTGGGTTTATTGCGTTACCAAATTGGTAACAAAGGCTTGAGTGTCATTGCGATTGCGCTGCTGGTGTTTATTGGTGCTGGCGCAAATATCTATTACAACACGCGAGTGCTCAATAATTTTATCGGAGCTGAAGCATTTAAAGACTTGCAAGCTGAGTACGAAAGGCAATTTAGCCCAGTTCGCGACGACGCGGTGCCGATGATTCAAAGTGTCGATGCTGATATTGCAATCTACCCCAGTGATCGTCGGATCGTCGCGCGCGCGGACATCGAGGTGCTTAATAAGAGTAAGTCACCGATCACTAAGTTTTTGGTGAATCTTCCACGTCATAGTAAAACCGCTAGCGTGCAAATACATGGTGGCGAAATGCTCGACGTTGATAGCAATTTCAAGACCGCTTGGTTTGAATTTTCGCAACCGTTGCAACCCGGCGAACGACGAGCTGGCGTGCTGACCTCCGAGATTGATCATCAAGGTTTTAAGGACCGCGGTGAGGACTTTACTGTGGTCGAAAATGGAACCTTTATCAATAATGGTGAATTGTTTCCGATGTTGGGATACCAAGCTAGGTCGCAATTACTTGATCAGCATGACCGACGGAAACGTGGGCTTGACCCAGTCGAGCGGGCGTATAAATTGGAGGATAGCAGTCGGTATACTGAACACTTTATTGATCCGAGCGTCGACTTTATAGACTTTAGTGCCACGATCTCGACATCAAAGGACCAAGTTGCAATGGCTCCTGGTTATCTCGAAAAGCAATGGGAAGAGGGCGGTCGTCAGTATTTTCGATACGTGATGGATCAGCCGATGATGAATTTTTTCAGCGTCACATCAGGTAAGTTATTGACCTTGAAAGATGAGCACAACGGCGTGGCTATCGAGGTTTACCATCATCCTGAACATGCATGGAATCTCAGCAACATGGTGGCGGCAACCAAAGATTCGCTCGATTATTTTCAAGCCGCATTTGGTCCTTACCAACATAAACAGTTTCGCATTATTGAGTTCCCGGGTTACCGAAGCTTTGCTCAGAGTTTTGCTAATACCATCCCATTTTCAGAGGAGATTGGTTTTACTGCGGATTTGCGTGATGAATCAAAGATCGACTATGTGTATTACGTAACCGCACACGAGATGGCGCACCAATGGTGGGGCCATCAGCTCGGTGCCGCTAATGTGCAAGGCGCGGCAATTTTGTCAGAAACGTTGTCGCAGTACAGTGCGCTGATGGTAATGCAAAAGAAGTATGGTGAAACAAAGCTGCGTAAATTCTTGACCTACGAATTGGATCGTTATCTGACCGGGCGTACCACTGAGTTACTCGAGGAAATGCCTTTGCTACGCGCCGAGCGCCAGCAATACATCCATTATCGAAAAGGGTCAGTAGTAATGATGGCGCTGCGTCATAAACTCGGTGAGCAGCGTATCAATGACGCATTAAAACGGCTACTGACTGAGTATAAGTATCAAAGTAACCCTTATCCGACAACGCTCGACCTAGTTCGTCAATTAAAAGTGGGCGCAAGCGACAGCGAGATCAGTTTTATCGATAATAGTTTCAATCAAATCACGGTGTATGATTTACGCGCTGAAGAGGTTTCGGTCGATGAGCTCGATGGACGTTACCAAATTAATCTAACGGTGAATGCTCAACAGTTTAGTGCCGACGGTACCGGTGTCGAAGCCGAGCAGCCATTCGATGAACAGGTCGAGGTTGTGCTGTTCGATAATGACCCGAACGATTTTAGCGCACAGACTGAGGTGCTTTATAACCAGTCGCACCAATTGAAGACTGGTGAAAATACCATTCAATTAGTTGTCGATGCGTTACCAAAATACATTGGTGTAGATCCTTTTGTGCGGTTTATTGACCGAGATACCGGTAACAATATATTGAAGTTGTAGTGCACTAGGTTCGAGTTAAGTATTGGCAGGCATGCTTTATGTCTGTCGATACTGGCTTTGCCAACTCATTTAGACATAATGAAATTAAACCAAATCGAAAACGTGCTTAGTGATAAGGGCTCAAAGTATTCCGTGAGCGGCGCGACCGTGCGGAATCGAGCTGATGTGGCGGCGGTGTTAAAGAAACTACGCAGCAAGAAAAAATATGCCAAAGCGACCCACAACACTTGGGCGGTGGTGTTTGCCGATGGCGAGCCGGTCAAAGACGACGACGGAGAGAGCGGTGCTGGTGTGATTATGCTGGCAATGTTAGATCGAGCTGGGGTAACTAACCAAGTCGTGATTGTTACCCGATGGTATGGCGGCGTTCATCTAGGCGCGGACCGATTTCGGCATGTGCGAACTTGCGTTACAAGTTATTTGCAACAGTTTGGTGGATCGACTAGCACTGACTTCTAGTCGATCAGAGTGAATATTGCTTAACTTCGGATATTAATTAGTTAGATGCTTCTAACTTCAATTATCCCAATTTAAATAGCGTTAAGTTGTGGGAGTGCGGCATCAATTTTTGCTGCGCAGATAAAATCATTGAGTGTTACGCCGCGCACCGTGTGTGTGTAAAACGTGACTTTACAGCGTTTAAAGCTGACTTCCATTTCAGGATGGTGGTTGTCCGCTTCAGCGACCTTAGCTACCGCGTTAACAAAATGAATGGTGTCAGCATAATTGGCAAAATGAAAGGTCTGACTGAGTTCATTTTCAGTAGCGCAGAACTGCCATTCAGGTGTCAGTTTTCGCCATTGCTCTACTTCAGATAAATTTAATGAGGACTCTTCTTGAGAATAGTCCCGACAGTTTAGTGCGAGTAGTTTATTGATTGCGTCGTTCATAGTATTCTAGCCAGCTTAATTTTTAAAACTATACCACTATTTTATCAATAGTAAGGAGATGGCCTGTGCCACAACACCATAATGCTTGGGTCTGGATGGACCTTGAGATGACCGGCCTAGATCCTGAGAAAGATCGTATTATCGAAATGGCGACTATTATCACCGATGGTGATTTGCGAACGATTGCCGAAGGGCCAGTTATTGTCATTCATCAACCACAGGAGTTATTGGATGGCATGGATGAGTGGAATACCCGCACACACAATAAAACCGGGCTAGTTAACAAGGTCAAAGCTTCGCGCGTGACCGAGCGCCAAGCGGAAATCGAGACACTCGACTTTATTCAGCGACACACGCTCAAAAATCGCGCCCCATTATGTGGCAATAGTATTTGCCAAGACCGACGCTTCCTCTACAAATACATGCCAGAATTGAGTGAGTGGCTGCATTACCGAAATATTGACGTGAGTTCTTTTAAGGAAGTCGCGCGGCAATGGGCTCCGAGTATTCTTGGTGGATTTGATAAGCGTGCAAGTCATCAAGCGTTGGATGACATTAAGGAGTCGATCGAGGAATTGCGTTATTACCGCGATAACTTGGTTTTATTGGATTCTAACGACGACTATTAAGCTTACTCTGAGAGTTCAGAAGTAAAAGCCACGCCCTTGATGGGCAGTGGCTTTGTTGCTTAGTGACGATGCGATTAGTATTAGTGAATAGCCGCTTATTGAACGCTATTTGCCCATAAATCATGCTCGTCGCTGGCATGCACTTTTACCCGCACAATGTCGCCGGGTTGATGGTGCGCTTCTTCATTTAGATAGACTAGGCCGTCGATTTCAGGCGCATCGGCTTGGCTTCTGGCGACCGCGCCTTGCTGGTCGATTTCATCAATTATCACGTCAATAGTCTTACCTACTTTTGCGGCAAGCTTGGCGGTGCTTATTTCGGCTTGAAGCCCCATGAATTGTGCCAAACGTTCTTCTTTAAGCTCTTCGGGTACTGGGTTTGCAATGGCGTTGGCCGCGGCGCCTTCTACTGGGGAATAGGTGAACGCGCCGACGCGGTCCAACTGAGCTTCATCAATAAAGTCTAATAGCTGTTTGAAATCATCATCTGTTTCACCAGGAAAGCCGACAATAAAGGTGCTGCGAATAGTGATGTCGGGGCATACTTGTCGCCACGCTTTGATTCGATTGAGCGTATTGTCAATAGCACCTGGGCGTTTCATAGCTTTGAGGATCTTTGGTGATCCGTGCTGGAATGGAATATCTAAGTACGGCAAGATTTTACCGTCGGCCATTAGTGGAATAATGTCGTCGACGTGTGGGTAGGGGTACACATAGTGTAAGCGAACCCACGGGGCTTGCTCGCCACCAATTTCTGACAAAGCGTGGCATAAATCGAGCATCTTAGTTTTGATCGGTTTGCCATTGTGAAACGTGGTTCGGTACCGCGTATCAACGCCATAAGCTGAGGTGTCTTGCGAGATCACCAATAGCTCTTTAACGCCGGAGCGCACCAGCCCTTCGGCTTCGGCGACGACATCATTAGCTGGACGACTTACTAGGTCTCCACGCATAGACGGAATGATACAAAAGCTACATCGATGATTGCAGCCTTCTGAAATCTTTAAATAGGCATAGTGCCGCGGGGTTAGCTTGATACCCTGTGGCGGGACTAAATCTAGATGCGGGTTGTATTCCTTGCTAAACGGCAGATGTGATTTTACCGCGCCGACTACTTGTTCGTAGGCATGGGGTCCTGACACGTCGAGCACGTTCGGGTGTACATCGGTAATGTCTGATTCAGTTGCGCCCATACAGCCTGTTACGATCACCTTGCCATTTTCAGCTAAGGCTTCGCCAATGGTGTCTAACGACTCTTGCTTGGCGGCGTCGATAAAGCCACAGGTGTTCACTACCACCATATCTGCGTCTTGATATGTCGGCACAATATCGTAACCGTCGACTCGCAGCTGAGTCAGAATGCGTTCTGAATCAACCAGTGCCTTTGGGCAGCCTAAGCTGATAAAACCAATTTTTGGAGCTGTCATAAAAACCTCATTCGCTAAGCGGCGGATTATAGCGCAAGCAACTGTTGCCGAAAGCTCTTTAACGGCAATGAATCCGTATCATTAGGCCGATATTGAGTCGAATTTGCGCTATAGCGACGGTTTCTGAGCGGAAGAGATCTATCTCGATCTATGATTGTCTGTTTAGGTCAAGTAAAGTAGTAGACCCCGATGGATCAAGTTGTGCCTTTTTATGTCGTCTTTAAAGCCCGCCACGCTCGCCGCTGTTAGCCAGTTGATTGACCAGCAGCGCCTACCCGCTGAGTTTATCAACTCAGTGTTGGAATTCTACCTGCCGTTGGCTATAGGCTTAAATAGCCAGCTCGAGAATCATCAGTTGACTAAAGTCGGCGTACAAGGCTCTCAGGGCAGCGGTAAAAGCACCTGCGCTGAGTTTATAAAAATATTGCTGCAACACGAATTTGATAAACGTGTGTTGGTTGCCTCAATTGACGATTTCTATCTTACCAAATTGGAGCGTGAGACCATGGCTCGTGAGGTGCATCCGCTGTTCGCGACACGCGGTGTGCCCGGAACCCATGATGTACGCATGATCCAAACAATGTTCGAACTTGCCGCGACATCACAAACATTTTCTGTGCCGATATTTGATAAGTCGGTAGATGATCGCGCGCCATCGAGTCAATGGCAGCAGCTAACGGGTCCGTTCGATGTGGTTATTCTCGAAGGTTGGTGTGTTGGCATTGATGCAGAACCTGATAGCGCGCTAGCGATGCCAAAGAATCAACTGGAGCGATTGGAAGATGTCGATTTTATTTGGCGAAAGTCGGTGAATAGAGCGTTGAGTGAAGAGTATGCGGAACTGTTCGCGCGTTTGGATGTGCTGGTCGCGCTACAAGCTCCGAGCTTTGCTTGCGTATATGGCTGGCGACTCTTGCAAGAGCAGAAGATGATCGATCGTTTGCAGGCGCAGGGGCGAGATGTGTCGCAAGCGCAAACGCCTGCGCAGATTGAACGATTTATTTCCCACTATCAGCGCTTGACGGAGCACGCTCTTGCCACCATGCCGCAGCGTGCGGACTGGCTATTAACGCTAAATAACAATCATCAATTCGAATCGCTAAGGAGTAAGTCATGACACGTGCTAATTTGATCGTGTCGACCGACTTAGACGGTACTTTGTTGGATCATAATACTTACTCCTACGCCGCCGCGTTACCGGCGCTCACGCGCTGCAAAACGCTAGGTGTGCCGGTGATTTTGAATACCAGTAAGACCTTTGCAGAGGTCGTGGCGTTGCAACAAGCGCTCGATATTTCGGCGCCATTGGTGGTAGAGAACGGCAGTGCGCTAAGTTTCGATGCCGCGGATATTAATATTTCAAATCTACCAGAAAATCAGTTTGAAGTGGTTCAAGACGCGCAGCGAACGACCCTAGTATTCGGTGTGAAACGATCGGCGATTCTAGATTTCATTAGTGCTTTGCGACGTGAAACTACTTGGCAGTTTGCTGGGTTTAATGATTGGACGGCGGCTGAAATAGCGAGCAATACTGGTCTGGATCTGGCGAGTGCTGAGTTGGCGTCACAAAAACAGTATTCTGAGCCGATTGTATGGCAAGACGATGACCTAAGCTTTGCTGGGTTTGAGGCTGCGGTCGCGACCGCTGGGTTTAGTTTGCTAAAGGGCGGACGCTTTATACACATACAAGGTCACACGGATAAGGCGCGCCCGTTAACGTGGCTGAAACAACATCCGCAAATGCTGTTTCCTGATTCTGATGGTAATATTCCGCCGAAGTTGATATGTTTAGGAGACAGTCACAACGACGTGGCTATGCTCAATGTCGCAGACTTTCCTGTCTGTGTGCGTTCGCCAATCGCGGACTATCCAAGCTTGGCCACCGAACATCCGATTATTCGAACTCACGGTTTTGGACCAGTGGGTTGGAATGAAGCGCTAGAGACTCTTCTCAGCTGATGTGAATTAAACCTAATAACTCTAAAAGCGAACTATTCATGGCAGATTTTTATCAAAATGGCATTATCACTACGCTCCATAACCTACGTCAGCGCAGTTTAGAGGAACTGGAAGGCGAACTTCGGTCGTTTAAAAAGAAGCGCCCAATGGCGCTAGTATTGCCGTCGCTATTTTCGGAGTTAGAAGGCGACGCCTTACCCAATATAGTGCAGGAATTGAGTAAGGTTGATTACTTGGACGATATTGTGATTGGCTTAGATCGAGCCAGCGAAGATCAATACCGCCAGGCACTCGAATTTTTCAAACCTCTTAATCAGAGTTTTAAGGTCCTGTGGAACGATGGCCCAAGATTACAAGCTATTGATGCCAAGCTCAGAGCCAAGAAGCTGGCACCTAAAGAATTGGGTAAGGGCCGCAATGTGTGGTTTTGCTTTGGTTATGTTTTAGCAGCAGAGCGTGCCAAAGCAATCGCTTTGCATGATTGCGACATTGTCACGTATGACCGCAGCCTATTGGCGCGCTTGCTCTACCCAGTGGCTAACCCCAATTTCAACTATAAGTTTTGCAAGGGCTTTTATGCTCGCGTAGCGAGCGGCAAAATGCACGGCCGCGTTACCCGTTTATTAGTCACGCCGTTAGTCCGAGCTCTCAAGAAGGTCTACGGACAAAACGATTATTTAGACTACATCGACAGCTTTCGTTATCCATTGGCCGGCGAGTTTTCGTTTAGTACCGACGTGATTAACGATCTCCGCATTCCCAGCGATTGGGGGCTCGAAATTGGCGTTCTGTCAGAATTGAATCGTAACTACGCCAATAATCGAATTTGCCAGGCCGATATTGCTGATACTTATGATCACAAACATCAGTCGCTATCGCCAGAAGATACCGCCAAAGGTCTGTCAAAAATGTCGATTGATATTTGTAAGGCATTATTTCGCAAGCTGGCCACCAATGGCGTGGTGTTTAACGCTGAAACCTTTCGCGCCATCAAAGCCACGTATTACCGAATCGCTTTGGACTTCGTTGAAACCTACTACAACGACGCGCAAATGAATGGCCTCAATTTGGACATCCACGCTGAGGAAGCAGCCATTGAGTTATTCGCTGAGAATGTGTTGAACGCAGGACATGACTTTTTAGAAAACCCCATGGAAACGCCGTTTATTCCCAGTTGGAATCGTGCCATGAGCGCTTTGCCCGATATTCTTGATGAGTTGAGTGAGGCCGTGACAGCCGATATGCAGGAATACTCTGACGCTATATAAACTAACAAACCTATAATTCGAGTAGATTCTATGAGTGTCTCCGTTGCGCGACCATTACTGCCGGTAGTAATTGATCACCTCTGTCGCATTTATCCGGAGCGAGATGCTACCGAACTCGCCGATCAAATTTTTGCGGCGATGCATCTAGATCATGAGGCGTTTTCGAGCGAACTGCATCGCAACAAGTGGGACGAGTCCGATATTTGGGTTATCACCTATGGCGACTCAATTAGCGAGGCTGGCGAAGCACCATTAAAAACCCTAAAAAAATTCAGTGACGCTTATCTAAAGCCAGAGATTTCTGGAATTCATATTCTGCCATTTTTCCCGTATAGCTCAGATGATGGCTTTGCCGTGATCAATTACTCGCAGGTTAATGACAGCCTTGGTGACTGGGGCGATATTGAAGCAATTGGTCAGGATTATGACTTAATGGCGGACTTAGTCGTTAATCATTGTTCACAACGCAGCCCGTGGTTTGAGAACTTTAAGCAACGTAAAGATCCGGGTAAAGACTATTTTGTGGAAGCGGATCCGAGCGCCGATTTGAGTGATGTCGTGCGACCTCGAACATCACCGCTATTGTGTGAAACACAAACACTCGATGGCCTGCGACATGTCTGGTGTACGTTTAGCCATGACCAAGTTGATCTGGACTTCAGTAATCCGGCGGTGTTAATCGAGATGATTCGAATCATTCGCCGCTATTTAGATCAGGGTGTACGGATATTTCGCATGGACGCCGTCGCATTTGTGTGGAAAGAAATCGGTACTAATTGTGTACATTTACCGCAAACGCACGAGATTGTGCGCTTGCTGCGTACCATGATCGAAGCACATACCGACGACGCGATTGTGATTACCGAGACCAATGTTCCGAATCACGAAAATCTATCGTATTTTGGTAACGCCAATGAGGCGCATGCGGTCTACAATTTTTCATTGCCACCACTGTTGTTGCATGCCTTAGTCAGTGGAACCAGCGAGCATCTTAAACGTTGGCAGATGAGTATGCCGCCAGCGCAAACTGGCACGTTTTATTTTAATTTTATAGCTAGCCATGATGGCATAGGACTGCGGCCGGCGAATGGTTTGTTGAGCCAGGGCGACTTAGATGAATTGGTTAACACGATGCAGAGCTTCGGTGCGCGAATTTCATGGCGCGCGGTGGCTGATGGACGCAATGAGCCGTATGAGATTAATGTTGCTTTGTATGATGCGCTGCAAGGTACCAGTAAGGGTCCGGATCGCTGGCAGCAACAACGTTTTCTCTGTGCGCATGCGGTGATGTTGGCATTAGAAGGTGTGCCTGGTATTTATATCCACAGCTTGCTAGCGACCCAAAATGATTATGAGCGACTCGAGTTGACGGGGCAAAATCGCAGCATTAATCGTCATAAATGGGATTTCAGTGCGTTAACGGGCAAGTTAGAAGATGCCACAAGTCATCATGCCCAGTGTTTTTCAACGCTTAAAAGTTTGATCGCAATTCGTGTTAAGCAGCCGGCGTTTCACCCGAATGCGTTTCAAGCGGTGTTGCATTTAGGTGATGAAGTGTTTGCTTTCTGGCGCCAGAGTTTGAATCGAAATCAGAGTGTTTTTTGTATTCATAATATGACTGATCAGGTGGTTGTGATTCCCATTAACTCAATCAATTTAACCAGTTTAGATCTTTGGGAAGACTTGATTTCGGGCGACAACTACTCGGTTGAATACGAGTCCTTGTCAATTGCGCCCTATGGTTTTGTGTGGCTTACCAACCGAGCCGTGCGATAACCGAGCGCGGGCTCTGCTGGTTCGATTACGTATAATACGACGCATCTAGGCCGAGTTCAGGCTTCGATGCATCGTATTTACTAGCTATCTTGCTAAAACGTTCTTGCTAACTACGGCTGACGCCGTTCAGCGTTAGAAGTTTAACTTGGTGTCGTACTCACGCAATGCATAAAGTGCGTAGCAAGCAGCAAGCATTGGCCATGCGGTAAAGAACAGAAGGTTGCCATTATAAGGGTCGAGATATTTTGCAAATGGTGCAAGGGTTGAAACTGCATGGATTATCAGCACTATCAAATAGGTAATATTCTTAAAGCGACCAATGACAAATAGGCCAATAAGAATTAACTCGCCAATCGCAATTGCCATCATGATCGACTCGCCTAATCCTGCAATAAAATAGAACTTCTCAAAAACTGCTGTGGCGTGCCCTACGTTGATAAATTTATCGATGGTCCACATAAGCAAAACCAGCGCGACGCTCAAGCGCATAAACAGTAAGGCATTAGCCAGTTTGGTATTATTCATTGTGTTGCAAGCTCCCTATTTAGAGGTGTTGTGTAAGTTTAAATATAACTACTCTATTAGCTACACGTACAGTGACCGGAGTTCTGCCGCAAGTATTTCAAAGCCGCGGCGAATTCGATCTTCTGGTTGACCATAATTGATGCGAATGCACTCACGAGTGTGAGACCAGTTCGGGTCAATATCAATAAAGAACGCTTCGCCGGGAATAATGTAGACCTGTTTTTGTTTGAGTCGCGCATAGAGTTGGCTCGCGCTAATTGGCAAGTTTTCGCACCATAACCATAAAAAGAAGGCGCCTTCAGGTTTATGCAGTCTGACGGGTAAGTCGTTGAATACCTCATTGAAGATCGCCAAGGCAACGTCGAGCTTGTTGCGGTAAAACGGTTTAATGATGTTATTCGAGAGGTTTTCCATTTCACCATCTTGAATTAGACGTGTCATTAGCGCTGCGCCAACGCTGTTCGGCGCTAACGTAATGATTCCGCTTAAGGCGCTGATGGTTTGAGTAGCCTCAGTGTTGGCGATAACAATCCCGGTTCGTGCGCCAGGCAAGCCTAACTTCGAGAGCGACATGCACAGAATTGTGTCGTTATCCCACTCTAGATTGGCGTCGGCGTAAATCACATTAGGGAACGGTTGCCCGTAGGCATTGTCAATGATCAGCGGAATGTCGTGCTGCTTTGCTAAGAGTTTTAGTTTGGCTAGCTCATTGTCGCTCACTACATTGCCGGTAGGGTTGGTCGGTCTAGATAGGCAGATTGCCGCCACATCATCACCGATCTCTAATGACTCAAAATCTACTCGGTATTTGAACTGTTGGTCGGGCAGTAACTCAATTTTAGGTGGGTTGGAGATAAACATATTGTCACTCAAGCCGGCATCAGCATAGCCAACGTATTCAGGGCAAAGTGGGAACATGATTTTCTTGTTAGACCCATCGGGCATGTCGCCGGCGAGCGCATTGAATAGATAGAAAAAACTGTTCTGGCTGCCATTGGTAAGCGAGATATTTTCTGGTCCAACGTTCCAGTTGAATTGGCGGTTCAGATACTCGCTGAGAACCTGGCGAAAACTCTGCTCACCTTGCGGCCCATCGTAGATACCGATCATGCGCTCGAACAATTTATTTTCTATCAAGGTTTGCATCTCACGCCCAAACAAAGCTTGTGCTTCGGGAATAAAAGCAGGATTTCCACCACCTAGCATGCATAAGTCTGGATGGTTTGACGCATAGGCTTCTCCGAGGTCAACCATAAGTTGATTGATGGCTGATTGGCGAGTGAACTTGGTTCCGAATTTTGAAAGCTTCATAATGTGCAAACTGTTGCTGCTGAGAGAATTAGTGGTTTTAGCTTGGGGGCGAATATTTCACGAGACTAGGTTTAATGCTTGGTTTGCCAGAAAGGCAGTTACGTTAGATGAAACCGTATTCGCTAACTGCTGCATTGCTTGTTCCGACGCCCAAGCGGTATGCGGCGTAATGATAACATTGTCATGCTTGGCAAGTGACAGTAAGGGCGAGGTGTCACGCGGAGGCTCTTCAACTAATACATCAAAGGCTATGCCGCCCAAGTGGTTTTGTTGCAGCGCTTCTAGGGTCGCTTGCTCGTTGACAATTCCGCCTCTAGCGGTGTTGATCAATATTGCGCCAGCGGGCATTAGAGCCAGTTCCTTTGAGCCTATGAGGTTGTGCGTCGCGTCGTTTAAGCTGCAATGAATACTCAGCACATCACTGCTCGACAATAGAGAATTTAAGTCTTCTGCCTTGTCATAGGGTACCGCGTGTTCAGACCTTGAATGGTACGCAACGCGCATGCCGAGGGCTTGACCGAGTTGTGCGGTCGCTTGACCGATTTCGCCCATGCCAATAATGCCGAGCCGGGCACCTTTAAGGTCGAGAATAGGGCGATCGAACACGCAGAAAGCGGAACTGCGTTGCCATGCTCCTTCGATTACACGTTGTCGGTAGCGAATTAGTTGCCGTCGTAACATTAGGGCGCTGGCAATTACATGCTCCGAAACGGTCGTTGCGGCGTAGCTCGGTACGTGACTGACCGATACGCCTAAGGATCGTGCCCCATCAATATCTATAATGTTGTATCCAGTGGCGGTCACTGCGATGTGCCGAATCGTCGGGCAAGCGGTGAGAATTGCTTTGCTAATGGGCACTTTGTTGGTGAGCACAATAGTAGCCCCGGTGCATCGTTCCAGTATTTGCTCTGGTTTAGTGCTCGGGTAATTCAGCCACTCGTGTGGTTGGGGCGGAGGCGCTATTCGAATTCGTTCTGGTAAGCCATTTTGGTCCAGAAAGACAATGCGCGGTAGCTGGTTAGAAGTCTGCATATCTGCATTGTAGTGCAGTTGGTTTGCGCGTCAAAATCCCGTACACTGACACGCGCGGTAAGCGCCATTAGCCATCAATAAAAATAAGAGAATTAGCGTGAAAAAACAAATGATTATCGCTCTGGATCAAGGCACCACCAGCTCCCGAGCTGTGTTGTTTGACCATGACGCAGACATTGTCGACGTCGAGCAACAAGAGTTTACCCAGCATTACCCCAAGTCAGGTTGGGTTGAGCACGATGCTAACGAAATTTGGGATACTCAGTTTGGTGTACTACAAAAGCTCGTTGCGGCCAATCAGTTACGCCCTGATGATATCGCTGCGATTGGCATCACTAATCAGCGCGAGACTACCATCGTTTGGAATCGCCATACCGGCGAACCGGTTTACAACGCTATTGTCTGGCAAGATCGACGCACCGCGGCGCGCTGTGACGAAATTGCTGAAGCGGGTTGGAAAGACCGGATTGAGCAAAAGACTGGCCTGGTCATCGATGCGTATTTTTCGGCTAGTAAAATTCAATGGGTTCTCGATAACGTCGAAGGCGCAAGGTCGCTGGCCGACGCCGGTGATTTATTGTTTGGCACAGTCGATAGTTGGCTTATTTGGAAGCTAACCGATGGTGCCGTGCATGCCACCGACGCCAGCAATGCGGCCCGCACTATGTTGCTGAATATTGATTCGGGTCAGTGGGACCCTGAGTTGCTTGAATTGTTTACGGTTCCAGCGTCGATGTTGCCGGAAGTTAAAGGCAGTTCGGATGATTTTGGTGTGGTTAGTTTTCAAGGGAAATCTGTGCCGATTGCCGGTGTGGCTGGCGACCAGCAAGCCGCTTTATTTGGGCAGACTTGTTTTGAGAAAGGTATGGCAAAAAACACCTATGGCACGGGTTGTTTTATGCTCATGAATACTGGCTCAGAAAGAGTCAAAAGCCAATCTGGCCTGTTAAGTACGATTGCGTGGTCGATTGACGGTAAGTTGACTTATGCGCTCGAAGGTAGTGTCTTTATTGCGGGGGCCGCGGTGCAATGGCTACGCGACGAACTTCAGTTTATTGAATCAGCGAGTGATTCCGAAGCGTTAGCCGCGCAAGCAAACCCTGAGAGTAATGTGGTTGTTGTGCCAGCGTTTGCTGGGCTCGGCGCCCCACATTGGGATATGTATGCGCGCGGTGCGATTTTTGGTTTGACCCGTGACTCTGGTCGTGCAGAAATCGCCAAGGCAACGCTGCAATCGTTAGCCTATCAAATATACGACGTACTTGAGGCAATGCAAAAAGACAGCGGTATTTCTCTTAGCCAGCTTAATGTTGACGGCGGCGCCATTGCTAATGATTTCCTGGCGCAGTTTCAGGCGGATGTTTTGCAAAAGTCAGTGGTTCGACCAAAAGTATTGGAGTCAACGGCCCTAGGCGCGGCCTATTTAGCGGGGCTCAAAGTGGCTTATTGGACGCTGGAGGATTTGTCGCGAGTACGCGAAATAGAACGTGAGTTCAAACCTCGTTTACCTAAAGAAAAAATTGATGCATTACTAAAGCAATGGAATAAAGCGGTTGAACGAAGTAAGCAATGGGTAGAGTCCGATGAATGAAGACGCGCTCCATGACTTGCAGGTGAAAGTCGCGTTCTTAGAAGACGCAATGGTAAAGTTGAGTGATGAGTATTACGCTCAGCAACGAGAGCTGGCTGAGCTGAAATCAAAATACGCAAGTTTAGTGGTGCGAATGCGTAGTTTGCCGTCACAAGAAGACGGCGATAGCCATAGCAGCGATGAGCGTCCACCTCATTATTAGGCGTATAATGGTAGAGTCCGGCGCGTGATTAACGATTCAAACTAATTACAGTAAGCAATTAGTTGACTTTGCTAATTATACTGTATAAATTAACAGTTATTGAAATTGAGCAAACAAAATACCCCTGTTGGAGAAAATAATGGACGACAATAAACAAAAAGCGCTGGCAGCAGCGTTAACGCAAATTGAGCGACAATATGGAAAGGGTTCGGTCATGCGTATGGGAGATGACGGAATTGGTACCGGTATTGAAGCCATACCAACCGGTTCTCTAGGACTCGATATTGCTTTAGGTATCGGGGGATTGCCAAAAGGTCGAGTAATCGAAATTTATGGCCCAGAATCTTCCGGCAAAACCACTCTAACATTACAGGTTATTGCTGAAGCTCAGAAAATGGGCGGCACTGCGGCATTCATTGATGCGGAGCACGCCTTGGATCCTAAGTATGCTGAAAGACTTGGGGTCAACATTGAAGAGCTCTTAGTTTCTCAACCAGATACTGGTGAGCAAGCATTAGAAATTACCGATATGTTGGTCCGTTCAGCCGCGGTTGACGTGATTGTTATTGATTCGGTCGCAGCGCTCACACCAAAAGCTGAGATTGAAGGAGATATGGGTGATTCCCATATGGGACTGCAAGCACGGCTTATGTCTCAAGCATTACGTAAGTTGACGGCTAACATTCAGAAAGCCAACACAATGGTTATTTTTATTAACCAGATTCGTATGAAAATTGGCGTTATGTTTGGCAATCCAGAGACTACTACGGGTGGTAATGCACTTAAGTTTTATGCGTCCGTGCGCTTAGATATTCGTCGTATCGGCGCTATCAAGAAAGGCGATGAAATATACGGCAACCAGACTCGAGTAAAGGTTGTTAAGAACAAAGTTGCCCCGCCATTTAAGCAAACTGAATTCGATATTCTTTATAACGAGGGCATTTCGCGAGAGAGTGAGTTGATCACGCTAGGCGTTGAACACAATATTGTCGAAAAATCCGGTGCTTGGTACAGCTACGACGGCACTCGAATTGGTCAGGGTAAAGATAATGTTCGTGACTATCTGAAAGAGCATAAAGAAACGGCTAACGAAATCGAAGTAAAGATCCGCGCCGCTCTAGGTGTAGGTGTTGAAGAAGAAAGGTCCAAAGCTAAAGGAAAGTCAAAAGCCAATGTTGATAAGGCTGAAGCCGAATAAATTTGGTAGTGCAGTTTTGGCTTGGCTTTTGAGCTAGTAATAGTTAGCAAATAGGTAGTTTGTAAACAAATATTTTGAGAAATTGAATGCGTATCATTAAGCCTTCAAGGCGACCACGGACAGGTCAACTCAATCGCCAAGCCAGTTCATCATCTGATCAAGGTGATGAACTTCGCGTTCGCCAGGATACGCAGCGTGAAAATTCAAATACAACAAGTCAGGGCTGGGATGCTCATGAACTTGAAGATAGGCTGCGTAAAATTAGGCAGTCTCGCGACTTGACCGCTGGTTCAGCGGGTTCCCAGGCTGATTCAATTCAAAGCGGCGAGTCATTGGCAGTTACTTCTGAGGATTTAGGCGAAGCAGACGCGCTGGATGTTCGAAAGAAACAGTATTTAGTATTGCAATCAAAGGCGATTCGTTTATTGGCAATGCGTGAGCACAGTGTAAAGGAGTTACATACCAAGTTATCAAGTAAAGCCGAAGGCTTCATCGATCTTGTGGATGCGGTGATTGAGGAAATGCTTAACGAAGGCTATCTAAGCAATGATCGATTCGCGGAGAGCTATACTCGGTCTAGGCTTGCACGCGGTTTTGGACCAGTGAAAATTAAGTTGGAGCTTCAGAATAAAGGAATTGAAGCTAGCCTTGCTGATGAATACATTGATGCGCGGTCGGGGCATTGGCTAGACGCGGCGATTAAGCAGTACCATAAAAAGTATGGAGATGCGGTGGTTAGCGACTATAATGATTGGTCGAAGCGAGCTAGGTTCTTACAAGGTCGTGGCTTCACCATGGACCATATTCATATTGTGGTTCCAACAGTAGTCCAAGACTAGCGACAGATAGCTGCTAAATTAATAATCTAGCGTTCTTTTTAAGTGCTCTACTATTTCTGACAGTTAGTTTCTTGTTTGCGACTATGATGCCCGTATACCGCTACACGTAAACAGCGTTTGTCGATACGGTGTTTGCTGAAGGTCGTATGCATCGCTACAATCTCGCGTCGAAAGAGAATTATGCATAACTTGTAACTTTGCATGCATCTCGTTGTTTCGTGGATGTGAGTCGCTCTAGGGCGATATAATAAAATTCCGTTTTAGATATTAACTATGCCACTCAAACGCCAAATTTGGCAACTCCGATTACTATAATGATGAAAACTGCTGATATAAGACAACGCTTTTTGGAATTCTTTACTGAGCGCGGACACACTCAAGTTGCCAGTAGTTCTTTAGTGCCTGGAGATGACCCAACCCTGTTATTTACCAATGCTGGCATGGTGCAGTTTAAAGATTTATTTCTTGGTAATCAGCAGGCTGATTACGTTCGTGCGACTTCATCGCAACGTTGTGTTCGAGCGGGCGGCAAGCATAACGATCTCGAGAACGTTGGGTACACTGCGCGCCACCATACTTTTTTTGAAATGTTGGGGAACTTCAGCTTCGGAGATTACTTTAAACGCGAAGCGATCGAGTTTGCTTGGCAATTTCTGACGGTTGAACTAGGCCTACCTGCTGAGAAGTTATGGGTCACGGTCTATGAAAAAGACGATGAAGCTGCTGACATATGGCTAAATGAGATGGGCGTGAGCGAAGAGCGGTTCGCGCGAATCGGTGAGAAAGATAATTTCTGGTCAATGGGTGATGTTGGTCCATGCGGGCCATGCAGTGAAATATTCTATGATCATGGCGAACAATATTGGGGTGGCCCTCCTGGAACACCAGATGAAGACGGTGATCGATTTATTGAAATCTGGAATCTCGTCTTCATGCAATATGATCGCTCCAGTGACGGCACGTTAACGCCGCTGCCTAAGCCTTCGGTTGACACCGGTATGGGACTTGAACGCATTGCCGCCGTTATGCAACATGTGAATAACAATTACGAAATTGATTTGTTTGATAATCTCATTAGTGAGATTTGTTCAGTATTAGGTGTCCAAGATCGTAAGCATCATTCGGTGCGGGTAATCGCCGACCATATCCGTTCGTGTTCTTTTCTAATCGTTGACGGTGTTCTGCCATCACGGGAAGGGCGAGGGTATGTTGTGAGACGAATTATTCGTCGTGCTATACGTCATGGTTATCAATTGGGCGGCGAGACGCCTTTCTTTTATAAATTGGTTGCCGCATTGGTAAAGGAAATGGGTGCGGCTTATCCAGAGCTTATAGAGCAGCAGAGTGTGATTGAAGACGCGCTAAAAAAAGAGGAGCTTCGATTCGCTGAGACGTTAGATCAAGGATTAAAGATACTTGACCAAAAAGCTTCTGAGATATCGGGCAAGCAGTTACCAGGTGATGTGGTTTTCTTGCTTTATGATACCTATGGATTTCCCGCGGATTTAACCGCGGATGTTGCTCGAGAGCGTGGCTTAACAATTGATCAAGCTGGCTTTGAAGCATTAATGGAGCAACAGCGTGAGCGCGCACGCGCTAGTAGTCAATTCGCTGCACAAGATTCGGTTGTGATTCAGGTAGAAGCACCTACTGAGTTTGTTGGATACGATAACTTGACCAACTCAGGAAACGTGTTAGCAATCAATTTGGGTGGTGATGATGTAGCGCGCGCGGAGTCTGAATCTGACATTATCGTGGTGTTAGATACCACGCCATTTTATGCAGAAGGCGGTGGACAGGTTGGTGACGCTGGAATACTCAAATCAGATTCAGGCACGGTTGCTATTGACGACTGTCGTAAAGCACCGAATGGAGCCTTTTATCACATTGGCCGAGTCGTTGATGGGTATTTGTCGGTTGGCGATCAGGTGCAGATTAGCGTTGATGCCGAGGCTCGGCATGCGACCCAAGCAAATCACTCGGCCACACACTTATTGCATGCTGCCCTTAAATTAGTATTGGGTAAGCATGTGCAACAGAAGGGCTCATTGGTCAATTCCGAACGCTTACGTTTTGATTTTTCGCATGACGCTCCTGTAAGCCCCGAGCAAATTACTGAAATAGAAGGCTTAGTTAATGCGGAGATATTTAGCCAGCAAACGGTAAGCTCCGAGATAATGGCAATTGATCAAGCTAAGGCGGCTGGCGCAGAAGCCCTTTTTGGAGAAAAGTACGGTGCAGAGGTTCGGACCATTTCAATGGGGCAGTTCTCGCTAGAATTGTGCGGAGGAACCCACGTTGGTAATACCTCTGAAATTGGTTTATTTAAGATCATCAGCGAGTCAGGTGTGGCGGCTGGAGTGCGTCGAATTGAGGCTGTCACTCGTCGTGGTGCAGTAGCATGGGCTAACGAGCAAGCTTCTATGCTGCGCAATGCGGCTGGCATGTTGAAGACCGATCCGGCAAGTTTGTCGAAAAGAATCGAACAACTGCAAGGAAATCTGAAATCTTTAGAAGCTGACAAGAAGAAGCTACAAACTTTGCTCGCGAGTGGTGCTGGCGGTAGTGATCTAGAGTCTAAAGTTAAAACAGTGGGGGAGATCTCGTTGTTGACTGCGGTGCTTGAAGGGGCAGACAAAGATCTTTTGCGCCAAACTATAGATAGTTTTAAAGATAAGCACCAAGCTGGCATTATTGTGTTGGGTGCTGAAATCGACGGTAAAGTTAAGCTATCAGCCGGTGTGTCAAAGTCAATTTCTAAAGCGTATCCGGCGGGTAAGATTATCCAGCACATAACCGCTTTGGCTGATGGTCGTGGCGGTGGCCGCCCCGATATGGCGGAAGGAGGCATTCCTGATGCGTCGAACTTGACAGTCTGTCTTGATGCGGTAGAGCCTTGGGTAGTCGCCCAGAGCTAAACGATCAATGTTATAGGGTGTATTTAAGCCAATAAGCGAAGCAAGTATGGGTGTTTTGTGAGCATCTGATGAATTAGTGCGCTAATTGCCTGAGAAGGATTTACAGTGCCTCATAAACCATGTTTAATCGCGCTTCGCTTTTTATTTATACCCACCAGCCTTGTTATTCATGGTTGGTATTGAGATTGTTCGATGACATTGATTGTTGAAAAATTTGGCGGCACCTCTGTTGGAAGTGTTGAACGAATCAACGCGGTGGCCGATCACTTGCTTGCTAAACATGCGGCCGGTGAGAAGCTAGTGGTGGTGGTGTCCGCTATGAGCGGCGAGACAAACCGCCTTATTGGTTTAGCTAGTGCTATTACCGATAAACCGTCGCCGCGAGAAATGGACGTGCTGGTGTCCACAGGAGAGCAGGTCACGATAGCACTACTCTCCATGGCATTGCACACCAGAGGGAACGATGCGCGTTCTTACACGGGCGGTCAGGTCTCAATTAAAACTGACAATGTGCATTCGAAAGCCCGAATCACCAATATTGATAGCGCCAAAATAATTAATGACCTCGACAAAGGTCGAATAGTCGTTGTTGCTGGTTTTCAAGGTGTCGATTCTGACGGCAATATCACCACACTAGGACGTGGCGGATCAGATACCACCGCTGTTGCTATTGCCGCGGCGATTAAAGCCGATGAGTGTCGAATTTATACAGATGTTGACGGTATTTATACAACCGACCCTCGCGTTGTGCCTGAAGCTCGACGACTCGACACAATTACCGCCGAAGAAATGCTTGAATTAGCGAGCCTCGGTGCCAAAGTTTTGCAGACTCGATCCGTCGAGTTTGCTGGGAAATATAAAATTCCACTTCGTGTATTGTCATCCTTTGTAGATGGGCCAGGCACGCTAATTACCTATGAAGAAGAGGGTACCGCAATGGAAGCACCATTGATTTCAGGAATTGCGTTTCAACGTGATGAGGCAAAATTAACCATACGCGGCATTCCGGACCATCCTGGTATTGCTCATCGTGTGTTAGGTCCTATCTCAGATGCGCATATAAACGTCGATGTGATTATTCAAAACGCCAGTGCCAAGGGCTTAACTGACCTCACATTTACCGTTCCTCGTGGGGATTACCCTGCGTGTATGGAACTATTGGACTCATTAGTCGACACCTTAGGTGCTAGAGATATTAAAGGTGACGACAAGATCGCGAAAGTGTCTATTGTCGGTGTTGGTATGCGCTCACACAGTGGCGTGGCAAACAAAATGTTTAAGACCTTGTCTGATAAAGATATCAATATTCAGATGATCTCGACTTCCGAAATTAAAATTTCGGTAATAATTCAAGAAGATAAGCTTGATTTGGCTGTCCAATCGCTACATGAGGCGTTTAATTTAGCTTAAATTTTAATCACATTAAGGATCTGGCTTAAGTTGTGAACAATATGCACATTTATTTGTTTTTCGGTGTGCTAACGTGAAAACAAGTCGGGTGCGGCGTGTGTTGAAAATAACCAACAATAAGTCTAGAAATCATTTTTTATTTCCATATAATACGCCCACCTGTCTATGAGTAGATCTGAAGCAAGGTCGGGTTGTGGGAGACAAGCTTTGCTAGGGTTATTTTGGGTTTGCGCCATATTGGAGTAAATCTAGACAGATTTAGATTGGAGATAGTAATGTTAATTTTGACTCGACGTATTAATGAGACTCTAAACATTGGTGATGATGTTCAAGTAACTGTTCTTGGCATCAAAGGCAATCAAGTGAGAATTGGAATCAATGCTCCACGAGATGTGCCTGTTCATCGTGAAGAGATTTATCAACGTATCAAGCGTGAAGAGCGGATGGAAGGGGATGACGACCAGCCTGACGCTGCTGAAGAGTATAGTAGTGACCACGACCTTCGTGGAGCGGCTTATTTCAGCGACGAAGATACGTTTGGAAATAAGTAGTGAAATTTTATGCGGTGTTAGTGTAGAATCGCTGCTGCTGAAATTGGAGAAGTGGCCGAGTGGCTGAAGGCGCTCCCCTGCTAAGGGAGTATAGGGTTTATAGCTCTATCGAGGGTTCGAATCCCTCCTTCTCCGCCATTAAAATGAAGTAGCGTTTTCGGACGCTATTTTTTTAAAAAAGCGTTGATTATTGAACTCGTTTCGATTAATCTTCGCAACCTTGAAAAGACACGCGCATGTAGCTCAGCTGGATAGAGTACCTGGCTACGAACCAGGTGGTCGGAGGTTCGAATCCTTCCATGCGCGCCAAACACGAAAGCCTCGTTATCTTAGATAACGGGGCTTTTTTGTTTGCTGTGTATGAGAGTATGATGAGAGCCTCACGTTCAACAAAATCGCCTGGAGCGATTTTGACCAGCCGCAGGCTGCCCGTAGGGCGAAACGCATGGATGCCGTGAGTAATCCTTCCATGCGCGCCGTTACAGATAAGCGGAATTAAGTACTACTTGCCTAGAGATAGTATTAGAAAAAGAAAATATCTCGGAACCAGATTGAGAGGCTGGGCAAGAGCTGGATGATTCATTAAAGTAAACGCTATAAATGCTTATCGTCAATCGGCTCAAGGCCGGCCAGGGACATCAATACGTTGCTGGCGGTGGGACGTTTAAAAATTGAATTATTATTGAAATGAAAAAAGCCAAACCATGAAATTTAAGTTCAGCATGCCGGTAAAGTTGCTGCTTGCGACGGCGTCATCCTTTTTCATTATTGGCTTTGCAAGTTTATTTTTCCAAACCATCGAAGCCGATGTTATATCGGTGCTCCAATTAGTGTTCCACCAGCAAGGCTATAGTGGTTTGCCGCATAGTAATTTCAATGGAAGCTCGTCTTCATTATTGGTTGCCGAATATCAGTATGAAGTAGCGTCTAAGAAATATCGCAGCTGGGGTTTGGCAATCTCTGGTTATGGCGAATCATTATCAATTAAATATTTCCCGTGGGCACCAGCGTTATCAGTTGTATCGAGTGCACCGTACTTTATGGCTGGTTTCTTTTTCTTATTTATTGGTTTCGGGATTCGGTCATTCATAGTTTGGTGTAAAA
The DNA here is from genome assembly GCF_003315245.1 of Arenicella xantha. NCBI lineage: Bacteria > Pseudomonadati > Pseudomonadota > Gammaproteobacteria > Arenicellales > Arenicellaceae > Arenicella > Arenicella xantha. Next base: position 287,770 of record NZ_QNRT01000004.1, read on the forward strand.
CTATTGTCCATCGGCATTCGTCGCAGTGAGGCTGCGATATCTGTGATGATAACTAGAAGCTTGTGAAGTTAAGTGTGGTGGCGTGTTGGGCCCACAAGGCCGTCACACGCGATAACTGCTCTCAATGTGTTCACGTGTCACCACGCCGTAGATTCGTCGCTTAGATTCGCCGTGAGCGCCTGTGATGTAAAGTACTTCACATTGTTCAAACTGCATTTTCTCATGTGCTTCTTGGAGCGTCGCAACGATCGTGACTGATGCGGTGTCGAGTCGTTTTGCGGGTATCTTGTAGAGATCTAAATAATCCGGAGATTTATTCCATTGAGCATTGTTGGTTTGTAGTTCGTTTAAATGTCGAGCTAAGTCGGTTGCCGGCAGAATGCTAGGTTTTAATCGATTGTGCGGGTCATTGAGTAAAATCCAGCGCGGTTCAAGCTTGAGCAGTTCTTCAGCTTGCAGCCCCGATATCGAGCCGGCTTGCTGCAATATGTCGCGATCCATGACGCTGGCCACACCGATGCGCCTTAGCGCTTTTGAGAGGGGGCTGTTGCGATAATCTAGGCCGCGACTTAGCATCAGATGGCGGTATATTGACGAACGACCAAATACGATTCTTGTGACCAGCGATGCCGTAATTACCGCTGTCATACCCGGTAAAATGACCGTTTGGCTACTGGTCAGTTCTAATAAGTAGATCAATGCGGCGAGTGGGGCTTGCAGGGTTGCGGCCATCATTGAGGCCATGCCTAAAATCACATAGAAGCCGATCGATGAAGTGCTCCAGCCAAACGCGCCCATGGCAACACCAATTGCGGCGCCAGCGGCGGCGCCAATAAACAGAGTTGGCCCAATGATGCCTGCTGGCATGCCTAAGCCGATTGAAACCGACGTGGCTATCAGTTTGGCCGCGACCAAGATTAATACTAGTCCGAGACCAAATTGTGCGGCTATCAGGCCATTAATAGTTTCATACCCGAGCCCCATGATCGCTGGAAGAAAGAATGCGATTAGTCCTGTAAATATACCGGCGCTCAACGTTCGGAGCCAGATAGGTTTACTACCGAATATGCTGTTGGTGAGTAAGGTGAGCTGAATAAATGCGGCCGCTAAACAACCTACTAAGGCGCCTAACATTGCAATTACTGGAAGTTCGATCAGCGCGCCGCTGGCCATTGGCGGCACCGTAAAGGCCGAATCGTCGCCGAACAGCATGCGGGTTAATGTGGCGGAACTCACAGCGGCTAATATCACTGGCGTGAACCCAATCACAGTGTATTCCATGATCACCACTTCCATCGCAAAGATAACGCCAGCAAGGGGCGTATTGAATGCGGCTGAAATTGCTGCAGCAACCCCACAGCCTACGAGGATGCGAACGCCATTGTTGGGAACTCTAAGTAAGCGACCGAGTAAACTGCCACCAGCTGCGCCTAAGTGCACGCTAGGTCCTTCACGGCCGACCGATTGGCCGGAGATGAGCGCAATCGACGCTACGATAAATTGCACTACGGTATTGCGTAAAGGTAGGTGACCTTGATGGTAGTCAAGGCGCTCTAACACATGCACAACGCCCACGTCACGGGCGCGAGACTTAAGGAGTTGTAGTAATAAGCCGACGCTGAGGCCGCCCGCGATGCAGAGTGCTAGGCGAGCGATTGGGCTTAGTGAGTCAAACCCTTCAATTGATCCATTCGGTACCACCGCAGCGGTTCCGTGTTCGACTACCAGCCTAAACAAAATTATGATGCCACCACAGACAAACCCACTGACCAAGCCGAGCAGGGCTAACATGGGCAGGCCCTCTACGTGACCGGCCAATCGTACCTGTTGTGCCTCGAGCAACCGATCATAACCGCGTTTAACAAACGCGGTGAATGTATTGAATCGGTCTTGAATAGGCATGTATTGACGTAGCGTATATTAGGGAGTTATTAAAACAATACCGGGAATTATCTAGAACGGTGTGGCGATGGTCGGATCGATCTGATGGATCATGGATTTAAATTGTTGCTGGATTCTGTCGAGAGCCTGGTTGCTGTCGGCTTCAAAGCGTAATACTAATATTGGTGTTGTATTGGACGGCCTGATGAGTCCGAAACCATCGTTATAGTCGACTCTTAGACCATCAATTTTACTAACCACGGCGTCATCAAAGTCCGCTGATGCGGCTAATTTATCCATAAAGGCGTAGTGCTCGCCTTCGGCAAATTCGATGCGTAGTTCCGGTGTGTTAATGCTGTTCGGTAGGCTGTTAAATACCTCAAGTGGTGTTTGCTCCATTTTTGATAAAATTTCGATCAGTCTAGCGCCGGCGTAAACCCCATCGTCGAACCCAAACCAGCGTTCTTTGAAGAAGATATGACCACTCATTTCACCTGCAAGTGCGGCACCGGTTTCTTTTAATTTTGCTTTAACAAACGAGTGGCCAGTGCGCCACATTGTGGCGGCGCCACCGGCAGCCTCTATCTCGATTGGCAGGTTGCGCGAGCACTTAACGTCGTAAATAATTTCACTGCCTGGTTGGCGAGCTAAGATGTCGCGGGCGAACAGAATCATCTGTCGATCAGGCCAAACGATTTCGCCTTGGGATGTCACAATGCCTAATCTGTCGCCGTCACCATCAAAGGCTAAGCCAAACTCGGCGTTATGTTGTTGCACGGCTTTGATTAAATCTTGCAGATTTTCGATTTGGCTCGGATCTGGATGGTGGTTCGGGAAGTTGCCGTCTATCTCGCTGAAAAGTTCAATTACCTCACATCCTAATCCGTTAAACACTGCCGGTGCGGTGGCCCCCGCCACGCCATTTCCGCAATCGATTACGATTTTCATGCGACGTGCTGGTTTCACATCATCGACAATGCGAGCGATGTACTGCGGAATAACCTCTTGTTCTTGGTAGTCGCCAGCGCCATGTTCGAGGTCTTGCTCGATAATGCGTCGTTTGAGGTCTTGGATTCGTTCGGCCGACAAGGTAACGCCTTCGACTACCATTTTGAAACCATTGTAGTTAGGCGGGTTATGGCTGCCGGTAATCGCAATACACGATGGTATATCTTTAGCGTAACTCGAATAGTAGACAACCGGAGATGGTGCCACACCGACGTCGACCACGTTAACCCCAGATGCGCGTAACCCATTAGACAGCGCGTTGCTGAGTCGAGGGCCAGACAAGCGGCCATCACGACCAATGACAATGCTGGTTCCACCTTGCGCGAGCACTTCTGAACCGACCGCTTGGCCGATTTGGTGGGCTATTTCTTCAGTGAGTGTGTCGTCGACAATGCCACGAATGTCGTAGGCTTTGAATATAGAGTGTGGAAAGGTCATATTGTTATGTGTAGTTTAGCTAGCAGGTTAGTTTGTTGGAGTCTCGATTTAATTCTGAATGAACTTTATGTTTCTAAGTGTACCTTTATCTTATTGTTTTTTTGGGTCAAAAGGCAGGCACGGTAAAAGCCGCTGAGTGCAAATAGGCTGATTAAATGTGCGGCGATTTTTAGGTATTTGGTATTAACACTCGATATTAAACACAAAGGGGCGCTGTTAGCGCCCCTTTGTGTTATTCGGTAGTGCTTCGAATTAATTGACTTTATGTAAGGCTCGACCATCGACTGACAAGGCCGCCTCGTGCAGTGCTTCTGATAGCGTTGGATGCGCATGCACAGTCCGAGCAATATCTTCTGACGATGCCGAGTACTCCATTGCGAGTACTGCTTCGGAGATCAGCTCGGAGGCGTTAGGGCCTAGAATATGCACGCCGAGCACGCGGTCGGTATCAGCGTCGGCAATCATTTTCACGCGTCCGCCTTTCTCGTTCATTGCCAACGAGCGGCCATTCGCTGCAAATGGGAAGAAACCGGTTTTGTAGTTAATTTTTTGCTTTTTGGCTTGCTCTTCGGTAATGCCTACCCAAGCAATTTCTGGGTGCGTATAAATAACCCAAGGCACCGTGTCGTGATTTAAGTGCGGTTTCTGTCCGGCGATGGATTCGGCGACAAACACGCCTTCTTCTGAGCCTTTGTGGGCTAACATCGGACCTTTAACTGCATCACCGATGGCATAGACACCATCGATATTAGTTTGACAGCGATCATTAACATCGACGCGTCCACGTTCGTCGAGTTTGAGGCCAACAGCGTCATCGACAATGTTGCTGGTATTAGCTCGTCGGCCAACAGCCACAATTAGTTTGTCAAACGTTTCGCTGTGTTCTTCGCCTTTCAGGCTGTAGGTTACTTTGACCGACTTTTTATTTACTTTGGTCGCGGTCACTTTAGCGCCTAGTTTAATGTCAAGGCCTTGGCCCTTGGTGAATACCCGCTGTGCTTCGCGTGAGATTTGCTTATCGACCGGTGCAAGGAATTCATCCATTGCTTCGAACAAGGTAACCTCTGAACCTAATCTGTTCCAGACACTGCCAAGCTCGAGGCCGATGACACCAGCACCGATTACGCCCAGTTTTTTAGGCACATCATTGATGTCTAGCGCGCCAGCATTGTCGAGAATCAAATCGTTATCCACTTCAGCCACTGGTATTGCGATGGGCAGCGAACCAACGGCGATAATGATGTTGTCAGCGCTATAAGTACTTTTATCGCTACCGTTGGTGACTTCTACTTGCTTGTTGGCGAGTAGTCGGCCGCGCCCGTGAATTGACGTGATTTTATTGGCCTTAAATAAGCCAGCGATGCCTTTGGTTAGATTGCTAACGATATCGTTTTTCCGAGCAATCATTTTGGGGACATCAACGCTTACTTTGCCGACTGAAATGCCGTGGTCAGCAAAGTCATGGTTGGCTTGCGCGACTTTTTCAGCTGAATCTAATAAAGCTTTAGATGGAATGCAGCCTACGTTAAGACAGGTGCCGCCGAGCGATGGTTTGCCGTCGGCGTCTTTCCAGTCATCAACGCATGCGGTATTCATTCCTAATTGAGCGCATCGAATTGCAGCCACGTATCCGGCTGGGCCAGCGCCAACTACGATCACATCAAATTTGTCAGACATTCTATTCTCTATTCAAATAATTAAAGTATTCAGGCCGGCTTACGCAGTAAGCGCTAAGCCGGTTTTCGTCGCTCCGACCACTGACAATGCGGTGGTCGGGCGATGCTTTGCAGGATTAAAGTTCGAGCAAAAGTCGAGCAGGATCTTCAAGGCACTCTTTGATGGTGCGCAAGAATAGAACCGACTCTTTGCCATCAATGATGCGGTGATCATAGGTCAAAGCCAGATACATCATTGGGCGGATGACGACTTCGCCGTTTTCTGCAATTGGCCGTTCTTCGATGCGGTGCATGCCAAGAATCGCGCTTTGCGGAGGATTGACGATCGGTGTAGAAAGCATTGAGCCGAATACGCCGCCATTTGAGACTGTAAACGTGCCACCAACCAAGTCATCCATGGTCAGTTTGCCATCTTTCGCTTTTTGGCCATACGCACCAATGCTTTTCTCAACATCGGCAAAGCTCATTTGGTCTACGTCACGCATAACGGGAACAACAAGCCCTCGAGGTGACGATGCCGCGATGCCAACATCGTAGAAGTCGTGATACACAATGTCGTTGCCGTCGATTGACGCATTAACCGCAGGGAAGCGTTTTAATGCTTCAATCGCTGCTTTAACGAAGAACGACATAAAGCCTAGGCGTGTGCCGTGCTTTTTCTCAAACAGTTCTTTGTATTGGCTACGCAAATTGATGACGGCCTGCAAATTAACGTCATTAAACGTAGTAAGCATGGCTTGAGTGTCTTGCGCTTCTTTTAAACGTCGCGCAATAGTGGCTCGCAATCGAGTCATTGGCACTCGACGTTCGCCGCGTTCACCAGCTTGTGCGGTTTTCGCTGTCGGACTACTTGGAGTGGCACTAGCTTTGCTATCAGAGGTTGCCGTCTTCAAATGATTTTGCACGTCTTCTTTGAGGATGCGACCATTTTTGCCAGTTCCCTTGACCGCTTCTGCGCTCAGGTTGCTTTCAGCTAACATTTTTCGAACCGCAGGGCTCAATTTATCGGCATCGTCATCATTAGCGGCGGCATCATCGTTTGAGCTGTCGACCGCTGGAGCTTGAGTGCTTGCACTTTCGGCGCTTGCTGGGGCGGTGCTTGCTGGGGCAGCGCTTGCTGCTGCGCCTTCCTCAATGATCGCGATAATATCTTGCTCACCGACTGTAGCGCCTTCTTCAACGCGAATCTCTGTGATAACCCCATCAACCGTGCTGGGGACTTCCAAAACGACTTTTTCGGTTTCAATGTCGACAATATTTTCGTCCACTTTCACCGCATCCCCAACTTGTTTATGCCAAGTTGCGACTGTGGCTTCAGAGACTGATTCAGGAAGAATGGGTACTTTTATTTCAACTGACATGGTGCTTGCTCCTGCAATGGGTTGGGTTCAGCTGTTTTTTCAAACGTTTCGTGGAACTGTATTTTCAATATGAGTAGAGGCGGACTAATCAGTTGCCTCAACTCGGTAAGTGTCTTCTTCATCAATCGGTGCCAATGCTGCGTGTACTAGGCGAGTTTGTTGCTCGCGATGTACTGCTAAATAGCCCGCAGCAGGGGAGGCCGATGCTTCGCGTCCAGCATACAAAACCGTGTGGCGGTCTTCAACACAGGCTTTAAAGTGATGCATGATTTGATACCAAGCGCCTTGGTTTTTGGGCTCTTCTTGGCACCATACCACTTCGTCTGCGTTGGGGTAGCGCTTTAATTCTTGCACTACGGCATCGCGTGGGAATGGATACAACTGTTCAACCCGCACTAATGCGATGTCGTCAATTTCGTCAGCGCGTCGCTGTTCTAGCAAGTCAAAGTAGACTTTACCGGTACAAAACACCACGCGCTGGACTTTTTTATCGACCAATTTGTCGATTTCAGGAATCACATTTTGGAATTCACCACTGTGTAATTCTTCTAGCGTTGAAGTAGACAATTTGTGTCGCAACAAGCTTTTTGGCGTCATGACAATGAGTGGCTTACGGTATGGGCGCACCATTTGCCGACGGATCATATGGAACATTTGTGCTGGCGTGCTTGGGTAGCACACTTGCATATTATGCTGCGCACAAAGCTGCAAGTAACGCTCTAAGCGTGCAGATGAGTGCTCTGGGCCCTGACCTTCGTAGCCATGTGGCAAGAACATGGTTAGCCCGCTTAAGCGACCCCATTTAGCTTCGCCACTGGATATGAATTGATCTAATACAACCTGCGCGCCATTGGCAAAGTCTCCGAACTGAGCTTCCCAAATTACCATTGTCTTAGGGTCAGAACAGGAATAGCCGTATTCAAATGCCAGCACTGCTTCTTCAGATAGTAGTGAGTCGATAACCAAGAAATCAGGCTGCTTATCTTTGATGTTGCGCAGCGGAATATGTACGTCTTTGTTGCGCGTATTGTGCAGTGTTGCGTGGCGATGGAAAAACGTGCCGCGTCCGCTATCTTGGCCCGAAAGGCGAACTGCGAAATTGTCGTCTATTAATGTGGCATACGCTAGGTTTTCAGCCATGCCCCAATCTAATGCGAGTTCGCCATTTTTCATTTTGGCGCGGTCTTGCATAATCTTTTTGGTGCGTGCATGCAGCTCAAAGTCTTCTGGCACGTCTAAGATGCGTTCGGCCAAAAAGTCTAAGCGCTTGGCATTAAAACTGGTATCAGTTTTGTAGTCCCACGGAATATTGATATACGGTGTCCAATCGACTGTGTGGTCACCTTGTTGGACTTCGACAAACTCAGGAACTACGCGTTCACCAGCGATCATCGATGCGCGATAGTCCTTGTTGTATTGTTTTTCATCAGCCTCAGTGATTACGCCAGCATCAATTAAACGTTGTGCAAAAATTCGGCGAGTGGTTGGTAACGCTTTGATGTTTTTGTACATCACTGGCTGTGTTACCGATGGCTCATCGGACTCATTGTGACCATGACGACGATAGCAAACGAGGTCGATCACCACGTCTTTATGGAACTTCATACGGAAGTCCATGGCAATCTGCGTCGCGAATATCACCGCTTGCGGATCATCGCCATTGACGTGGAAAATTGGCGCACCAACCATTTTGGCAATTTCGGTACAGTAAGGCGTTGAACGTGTGTCTTTCGGGTGACTGGTGGTAAAGCCAATCTGGTTATTGATCACAATATGCAGGGTGCCGCCGGTTCGGTAGCCGCGACAACCTGACATCTGGAACGTCTCCATAACCACGCCTTGACCAGCGAACGCGGCATCCCCGTGTATGGAAATGGGTAAGACTGATTCACCTTGATGATCGTCGCGTCGTTGTTGACGAGCACGTACCGAGCCTTCTACAACAGGGCTAACAATTTCTAAGTGAGATGGGTTAAATGCCAAGGACAAATGAACTGGACCGCCCTTAGTTTGAATATCCGATGAGAAACCTTGGTGGTATTTCACATCGCCACTCGCCGCAAGCTCATTAATGTCGTGCTTGCCCTCGAATTCGGAGAATAAGTTACGTGGCGCCTTACCTAGAATGTTTACCAACACATTCAATCGGCCTCGGTGCGCCATCCCGATCACCACTTCTTTGATACCGTCGGCGCCACCTTGCTGAATGATATGGTCGAGCATCGGGATCAGACTTTCGCCGCCTTCTAATGAGAAGCGTTTTTGGCCGACGTATTTGGTATGGAGGTAGCGTTCCATGCCTTCGGCTGCAGTGAGGCGGTTGAGAATATGTTTCTTTTGTTGATCAGAGAATGGGTCGTGACCAATCGGCTGCTCTAAGCGTGTACGTAACCATCGGCGCTGCTGCGCGCTCGACATATGGCCATATTCATAGCCGATCGAACCACAATAATTGGCTTTAAGAATCGCCACAATGTCACGCAGTGGAAGACGATCTGCGGCACGTAAAGGCCCAGTGTCAAACACGGTGTCCAGGTCAGCATCTGACAAACCGTGGTATTCCAGCTCTAGCTCGGAGGCGTCTTGCGGCTCCATCTCATTGATCGGATCAATATTGGCAAGCTTGTGCCCCATCGCCCGGTAGGTACTGATTAAGCGTGATACTGAACCTTGCTTGGTCGCCATGTCGGCATCCAAGTTGAGCATGGTGCTAGCCGTAGACGGTGCTCTATCGGTTTCGACTGCGCCCAATTGTGAAAAGTATTGTTGCCACTCGGGGGAAACCGAGTTTGGGTCTTCCTGGTATTGTTCGTAAACATCTTCCAGAAAAGCGATATTCTGCCCGTTGAGCAGGCTGAGTGGATCAGAGTGGGAGCTCATTATATATGTGGCTATCTATTTGGTTTGTGATCAGACTAATTTATGGTGTTGATAAGCATTAATGCAATTCATTCATCAGCATGAATTGGTCTTAGTTAACTTGTTAGTGTTGGCTAGACTCTTTATCAAAATGGCTATCAAAATAGTAATAAACGTACTTGCAAAGTGGCGTCAGACGTCAACCTTTTGTTTAGGATGAACAGGGTGGCGTAACACGGGTATGGATGATAACTAAATCTAACGCAGCACGGGAGCAAAACTCATTGTTTTTTACGTGGATCGGCGGCATAAAATTCGTATAACTGACACTTTGCACAATAATTATTTCAGTGCTTCTAAGTATGCCACTTTACTGTGCACATTTGGTCATAAATGCCGCTTGATTGCGGTTTGATTTAACGGGCACAAAAAAAGCCACCCGTAGGTGGCTTTTTAAGTAGTTCTCTAAGCTGGTTTTAGCCCTAGAGTCTAGCTTCGATAGTCCGCTGGAATATGACGTTCGCCATAACCTTGGTAGTTTTGTCGTGGACGCGTGATACGAAACTCTGGGTCGGACATTAATTCCATCCATTGTGCCAGCCAGCCGGCGGTACGTGGAATAGCAAATAATACCGTGAACGCTTCCATTGGAAAGCCCATTGCTTCGTAAATTAAGCCAGAATAGAAGTCGACATTTGGATACAAGTTGCGAGACACGAAGTAATCGTCCTCTAGCGCAATACGCTCAAGTTCCATCGCCACATCGATTAATGGATTACGGCCTGTCACTTCAAATACTTCATCGGCTATGTTTTTAACAATGCGTGCTCGCGGATCATAATTTTTGTATACGCGATGACCAAAGCCCATTAGTCGCAAATCACCATTCTTACAACGTTTAACGTAATCAGCTACTTTGTCTTTAGTGCCGATTTCGCGCAACATGTTCAATACGGCTTCGTTAGCACCACCATGCGATGGGCCATACAATGCAGCGGCGGCGCCAGCAACTGACACAAACGGGTCAGCTTTAGAGCTTGCGATGTTTCGCATCGCGCTAGTCGAGCAATTTTGTTCGTGGTCGGCGTGTAAAATGAATAGCACGTCTAGTGCTCGCTCAAGCGCTGGATGTGCTTGATAACGAGGTTCCACCATGCGGTACATCATGTTCAAAAAGTTGCCGGTATAGCTCAACTCATTATCTGGGTAGATGTATGGTAGACCGCGGCTGTTACGATACGCATAAGACGCAATCGTTGGTGTTTTGCCAATCAAGCGGCAAGCCTGCAGCATGCGTGTTTCAGGATCGTTAACATCCTTAGCATCTGGATAGAACGTCGATAAAGCCGCAACCGTCGAGATAAATACGCCCATTGGATGTGCGTCGTAATTAAAGCCGCCCATTAAGCGCTTAGTCTTTTCATGCAACATGGTGTGATGCGTGATGCGCTCTTCCCAGTCAGAAGACTGTTGTGCATCTGGCAGTTCGCCGTTGAACAATAAATAGACGACGTCTAAAAAGGTGCTTCGTTCTGCAAGTTGCTCAATAGGGTAGCCGCGGTAACGCAGAATGCCCTTGCCGCCGTCTAAATCTGTGATGCGGCTAGTGCAATTGGCCGTATTCAAAAACCCAGGGTCGTAGCTCATCATGCCAAAATCATCGGCTTGAATCTTGATTTGGCGCAGTTGTGTGGCACTAATATTGCCGTCTACGATATCGATCTCGTACTCTTTTCCAGTGCGATTGTCTTTGATGGACAGGGTATCTGACATGATTTCCTCATTTGTAAAACGTTGTGGACTGCTAATGTGCCGCGCTGCCAATTTGGGCTCCTGTTCGGAGCATCCTGTCATGGCGAGCGGGCAACGCCCGTTTCGAGATTTGGATTAGCCTAGCTGGCGATGATTGCTGCCGATTTGAAGCTTCAGCACAGCAAGTTGCCGGAAGTGCGACGCGCAGTATAACAAAACCGCGCTCAAAAAATAATATGCACGGCAATCTATCTAGTAAATGGCAGGTATCTGGCGAAAAAATACGGCTAAAAAGCCTTTTACTTGACGCCTGTATGGCCAAAACCGCCGCTGGCGCGGTCCGACACGCTAAATTCTTCGACCACTTCGAATGCAACCTGAACGATTGGCACGATCACCATTTGTGCAATTCGGTCTCCCGGAGCGATCGTGAACGCTGTTTGCCCGCGATTCCAGAGTGACACCATTAACGGCCCTTGGTAGTCAGAATCAATCAAGCCGGTGAGGTTGCCCAGTACGATGCCGTGCTTATGGCCAAGTCCTGATCGCGGCAATAGTACGGCAGCTAAGGATGGATCGGCGACGTAAATCGACATGCCGGTCGGAATCAAAATCGTTTCGCCAGGTGCGATGCTGGTGTCTTGTTCAACACAGGCGCGTAAGTCCATGCCGGCCGAGCCACTGGTAGCGTAGTCAGGAAGTTCAAATTCGTTGCCGAGGCGTGGGTCAAGAATCTTTAACTGGATTGATTGTTTCATGTTTGTTTCTCATTCTTTTTTTGGTAGCTGTCGGCGATTTCGATAATCAGGCGGCGAGCCAGCGCATGTTTGCTTTGTTTGGGAAGATCAAGGACGCGGTCGCGGCTAATCAGCGAAATAGCGTTGTCTGGAACGCCAAAACCGGTTTCGCTACCACCGACATGATTGGCGGCGATTAGGTCGAGCTTCTTGCGTTCTAATTTACCGCGCGCATAGTCAACAACATCGTGGGTTTCGGCGGCAAATCCAACACAAAACGGCGCGTGCTCTAAGTTGGCGACGTCGGCTAAGATATCGGGGTTTTTGACCATGGTGATAGTCATTTCGTCAGCGTTCTTCTTGATTTTTTGATCCGCAGAGTCGACCGGCCGATAATCGGCTACCGCGGCCACGCCAATAAAGATGTCTTGTTCAGCGATGCGTTCCATTACTGCGTTGTGCATGTCACAAGCTGACACCACATCGACGCTTGTTACTCGCTCGGGTTTAGTGAGCGAGGTAGGGCCGCTTATTAACGTTACTTGTGCACCGGCTTCAGCGGCGGCTTGTGCGAGCGCGTAACCCATCATGCCTGAGCTGTGATTGGTGATGCCTCTGACCGGGTCGATTGCTTCCCATGTGGGGCCTGCGGTGAGCATAATGCGGCGGCCAGTTAGCGCCGTTGAGGTAAATAGCTCGGCAACGCGTTGGGCAATCTCGGCCGGCTGTAACATGCGGCCTGGCCCGACTTCGCCGCATGCTTGCTCGCCAGAATCGGGGCCTAGCACATGAATCTGGCGTTGTGTTAGAAGGTCTATATTGCTCAGCGTGGCGTGGTTTTGCCACATTTGTTGATTCATTGCTGGCGCTACCGCTATCGGTGCCTCAGTGGCCACGCACACGGTAGTGAGTAGCTCGTCGGCATTGCCTTGGCATAGGCGAGCAATAATGTTCGCGGTGGCTGGGGCAATTAGCACGATGTCGGCCCAGCGCGCTAAGTCAATATGACCCATGCCGGATTCACTTTCGGCGGTCATGGCGTAATTGTGTACTGCATGGCCGCTGACCGCTTGCAGTGCAAGTGGTGCAACGAACTGCTCAGAATTGCGGCTCATGATTACTTGCACCTCGGCCCCTAGCTCCGTGAGCTTCCGAACTAAGTCGGGAGTCTTATACGCGGCAATGCCAGCGCTGACGCCAAGTAAAACACGTTTATTGGTGAGGGTTTTCAAATTGAGGCTCTCGGTTGGAATTACTCGATTGTCGCCGATATTGGGCGCCACTCGAATCATTGTTAGATCGCATATGGGCACTAATTATCCCCGAACCAGAGAGTACATGCCAACTTTAATCGAACACACCTGCATAGTTGGGTATTTGGCTTTGTTGGGCGTTAAGGGTTTGTAGCTTCAGATTGATGCGTGGCATGCCTCACTGAAGGTAAAGAGTCAGGCGAGCGCTGGTTCATTCTGATGGCTTATGCTTTAATAAGCCGAACATAGGTTTGCGGTGGTTGTTAAATTGCTTCGAAAGTTAATTGCCAAGTCTTTTAGGCTTTCGGAATTTGCTTTAGGGTCAATTTAACAAAGAGCGAAGCACAAGCCAGCACGTCGCGTAAAAGGCGTCCATATTCTTGACATCGGATTGTTGAGAGTAATGCATCGAATGCCGCATTGGGGCGCATGTCGATTTCAAGATAGTTAAATTTAACAAGGAGAGTGAGCATGACTAGCGAGTTTGAACAAAAACCAATTTATCAGCGATTATTAGGTGCGGTTAGCCGTCCTCGCTCAACCGAGTCTGGAGCATCGCAGCGGTTGCCAATTAAAGATTGGCCAGAGGCTGAGCGACCGCGCGAGAAGTTGCTGTCCAATGGTGCGCAATCGCTGAGTGATGCAGAGCTATTGGCTTTGTTTATTCGCACCGGCATTCCTGGTAAGACGGCCATTGATATGGCTCGCGAAGCGCTGTTGGAGGCGGGCGGATTGCGTGCGTTGTTAAATATGTCGCGCACTGAAATTAAACAATTTAAGGGAATTGGTGATGCTAAATATGTTCAATTTAGTGCGGCGCTTGAGTTGGGGCGACGATATTTGATGGAGCGGTTAGAGCGCGGCGAAGCGATTACCAGCCCGCAAGCGAGTCGCGACTATTTAACGTTGCAGTTGAGAGACAAGCCTTACGAGGCATTTTTTGTGATGTATCTCGACAGCAAGCATCGAGTTATTCAGCATCAAGAGTTGTTTCGGGGCACTATCGATAACGCCTCGGTGCCGGTTAGAGAGGTAGTCAAAGAGGCGCTAAAACATAATGCAGCCGCCATGATAGTAGCGCATAATCATCCTTCTGGCGTGGCTGAACCAAGTGCGGCCGACAGAGCGCTTACCGAAACTTTGTCGTTGGCGCTGGCGATGGTGGGGGTCAAGCTTCTTGATCATTTTGTCGTTGGTGACTCTCAAGTTGTTTCGTTTGCTGAGATGGGCGCGCTGCCGTGACACCGCTTGAAATTCTGCTGAGAGAGTTGGTCATTTTTGAAAAGCCAAAAAAGACACGCTTTAGTTGTAAGAATTGGTTTTATTTTCAAGAGGTTTCTGGTATAAATCGCCCCCTAGATTGGCTAGCGGGTAACGATTTGCTGCGCTACCTAGAAAAAACAAACACTTAGCACGATCATGGCTCGGTTGAATTCGTCAATTGATTGAGGTTGGGCTAGGGCTCGCATTTAATAAGAGAAGGTTTAGTACGATGGCTAGAATATGTCAGGTGACCGGTAAAGGTACAACGTTTGGTAACAACGTGTCACACGCGAACAATCGCACGCGTCGCACATTTATGCCGAATTTGCACTACCGCAAATTTTGGGTTGAAAGTGAGAGCCGTTGGGTTCGATTGCGCGTGTCTTCTAAAGGCATTCGTATTATCGACAAAAAAGGCATTGATACAGTCTTGAAAGACTTGCGCACTAGTGGCGTAAAGGTATAAGCACGTCGACACTCGAACCAATATTGGAAAAAGGAGCTAAGTAGCATGAGAGATAAAATTAAGTTGGTGTCCACGGCTAAAACTGGGCATTACTACACGACCACTAAGAACAAGCGTACTATGACTGAAAAAATGGTCATAAAGAAGTATGATCCAGTGGTTCGTAAGCACGTCGAATACAAGGAAGCTAAAATCAAGTAGATTTACTTGCTTCTCGCAATGCGACGTAAAAAGCCAGCTTCTTAGCTGGCTTTTTTGTGTCAATTTTAAGCAAGGCTGGTGATCGCTGAAGGCGAGTCTTAGCTGGCCTACGCGGTTATTTGTGCGTGCTAAGTTCTTCCGCTGATGTTGGTAAGTTCGCTGCTTGATGCTGCGTTAATGCCCAGTCGATGTGTTCTTTAACAAGCTCTGTAGCGCTCTCGCGACGTGCTTTAAGTGCCTTAATTGACGCTGCTGTTGGTGAGGCGTTGCCGAGTGCGATCGCTATATTTCTTAACCAGCTTTCATAGCCTATTCGACGAATTGCGGTGCCCTCGGTGTTACGCAAAAACTGCTCCTCGGTCCATCCGAATAAATCGACTAATTTTTGATCGGTTAACTCAGCTCTGGGTGTGAAATCGGGTTCTTTCGTGGTCTGCGCAAACTTATTCCACGGGCAAACGAATTGACAATCGTCACAACCGTAGATTCGGTTACCCATTTTGGCGCGCAGCTCGGTAGGAATAGCGCCTTTTAATTCGATGGTTAAGTACGAGATGCATAGCCGAGCGTCAACTTGATAAGGGCCAATGATCGCTTGCGTTGGGCATACATCAATACAGCGTTGGCAGCTTCCGCAATGATTGGTGGCCGTTTGGTCGGTAGGTAGCGGTAAGTCAACATAGAGTTCGCCTAAGAAGAACCACGATCCGGTTTTTGAATCAAGCAGGTTGCTGTGTTTGCCGATCCAGCCTAAACCAGCTTTCTCGGCAATCGCTTTTTCCATAACGGGGGCGCTGTCAGTAAAAACGCGATAGCCGAAATCGCCAATCTTTTCTTGAATCCGTTGTGCCAACTTTTTAAGGCGCGCGCGCAGTACCTTGTGGTAATCACGGCCCAGAGCGTAACGCGAGATATAGCCAATGGAGTCTTGCGCGAGCATTGTCTCGGCATTCCGAATGTCAGCGGGAGCATAATCCATGCGTACTGAAATCACTCTCCGTGTGCCTTCGACCAACTTGCTTGGTTGTGTGCGTTTTACACCATGTTTGTGCATGTAGTCCATTTCGCCATGCATGCCAGCCGCAACCCAGTTTTCTAAGTGTGCTTCATGTTCGCTGAGGTCGGTGTCGGAAATGCCGACGGCGTCAAAGCCGAGGTCTAGCCCCCAGTCTTTTATTTGCTTGGCGAGTGCGTTGAGCTGTTCAGTGCTCAAGCTTTCATGTGAATTGCTGGTTGGAGATGTCATAATTGACGAATTCTAACCTAAGTTGCGTTGTGACGTTCGTGTTGAACGATAATTGATTATGCAATCACTTTTTGAATCCAAAAACCTAGAAAATTCTGAAGGCTTGGCTCAATGTCAAAGTCTTGATGATACTGAGGCGGCAGGCCGGGCTATCGCGGCACAGCTTACATTCCCGAGTTGTGTGTATCTGGATGGCGCGATGGCGGCGGGCAAAACAACCTTAGCTAAATCAATTATCCATGGTTTGGGCTATGTCGGCGACGTTACCAGCCCAACCTATAACTTGGTGCAGGAATATCCGGTGCGCGGTGGTACGGTATATCACATGGATTTATATCGACTCGAAGCACCTGAGGAGCTTGAGTTTTTAGCCCTTGATGATTTGTGGGGAGAGCAAAGTATATTTCTAGTTGAGTGGTCGGAGCGTGGAGTTGGCTGGCTGCCGCCAGCGACGCATCGAGTCGAAATCGAGTTGCCGCTGGATGCGCCGTCGACCTATCGCAATATAGTTTTCAAAACGGGTGCTTCGCTCAAGACCTAAGTAATACGCGGCGACTGAATATATTGCGTTCGAGTGGCAATGTAATCGATTGCTGTTTTACAAAAGTTTGCAGATTTTTATTTAATTTTGTGCGAACATTCGCGCGTTGCTAGTCCGAATTCGTCTCTTTTGGAGGCCGGTCGGCTTAGTGACTTCAAAGATTAATTTCTTTGATTCGGTTTGGTCTCCCAACCAATCCGATGCTACCCCGAGCTGGGTTGACACTCCCATCCCAACCCTTTCGTTGACCCAGCTCACTTTTAGCTCTAGTCTAATTTGTCTGATGTTCCGAGTCGCCAGCAAGCTTGAGGCCCAGTCTACATTCCTTAATATGATTTCATGCGCGAGCAGTGCGTAAGTTGTGTGCAGGCGATTGCGCTGAAGGCGCTTACACTGGTCTTGCTTGGGATGTGAAATGACACTCCTGTTATAGTGCTCGATTCTGAGCCCAAAAGCTGTTGTAATTGAACCATTAAAACAACAATATTTTTTACTCAAGTCGCCAAGACGTGATCGTCAATATCCATCACATGCTCCCTGTTACTGTCCGCCAGTCTATGCGACTGGTGCTGGCTGCGTTGATGGCAATTTGTTTGTGTTTGGCGGTGACCGTTCAGGCCCAGTCTAATGCTAAGAGGCAGGTCAATAATTTACGCATTTGGCATGCGCCGGACAAAACCCGTTTGGTATTTGATGTTTCAGAAGATGTGATTCATCAGGTGTTTGATTTAGATTCGCCACACCGCGTGGTTATCGATATTCAAAATGCTAATCTGAAAATGGTGTTGCCGAAGCTAGACGCCGCGAATGCGCATATCAGTGCAATTCGTTCGGGGCGACCTCGAGACAATGTATTGCGCTTGGTTCTCGATTTAAAAAAGCAGTTGCAGCAAACCAGTTTTGTGCTTACGCCCAACGAGTTGTATGGGTATCGTTTGGTGGTCGACTTAATTGATCCAGACGCCGCAGTGCTAAGCGACGCTGAGCAATCAAATAGTGGCGCAACAGTGCCGGCTAGTTTAGACCCTAATCAAAGCTCAAGTAGCGACGCGCCACCAACTACAACGCCAACTATCGACGCGTCGATTCCAGCTACTGAGGCTGTTGAGGCGACCGCTCCGACGCTTGAGCCGGTAATAATGGAAGTGGCACCAGTTAAAAAACTAGTGGTGGCGATTGACGCTGGACACGGCGGTGAAGACCCTGGTGCGCTTGGTCACCGAGGCAGTCGTGAGAAAGTGATAACACTAGAAATTGCTAAGCGCTTGAAGCGTGCGGTGGACTCCGATGGTCGCATGGAGGCGGTGTTAATTCGAACTGGTGACTACTACATTGACCTAAATCAGCGGCGACAAATGGCGCGAACCAAAGGTGCTGATTTGTTTGTTTCTATTCATGCCGATGCCTTTGGGCGCAAGTCTGCCAATGGTTTGTCGGTGTTTGCCTTATCTCAGAGCGGCGCGACTAGCGCCATGGCCAAAGCATTAGCGGCCAAGGAAAACGCATCGGATTTAATTGGTGGGGTTAGTCTAGCCAATAAAGATCAGGTGTTAGCTCAAGTCCTGGTTGATTTGTCGATGACCAATACCATTAGTGAAAGCGTCAATCTAGGTGGGCGGGTACTCAAAGAATTGAGCAAAGTAGGGCGGTTACACAGCAAACGCGTGGAGCAAGCGGGGTTTGCGGTTTTAAAGTCGCCAGATATGCCATCAATATTGATTGAAACTGGCTTTATTACTAACCCCGACGAGGAGCGAAATCTTCGTTCATCGCGTTACCAACAGAAAATTGCGGATGCAGTTTATACTGCGATCACTCAGTATTACGAACAAACTCCATATTACAGCGCGGCTAGCTATGCGGCACCACGCATAAGCAATGGTTCGGCGTCGACTAGCGGTGCTACCGCCTATCATCGTGTTGTTCGAGGTGATAGCTTGTCGGTGATTGCCGCTCGTTACGGCACCACAATGCGAGAGTTGAAGCGCCTTAACAATATGCGTAGCAACACAGTGATGCTTGGCACTCGCCTAAGAGTTCCTGCACCGGCCGGTCAGTTAAGCTCGTCAGCTGGTAATGCGGCGAGATCACCAGTTGAACACGTGGTGGTAAACGGCGATTCGCTGTCCAAGATTTCGGCGCAATACAATATTACAATCCGCGCGATTAAGTCGCTAAATAACTTAAGTAAGGACACTTTGTATTTGGGGCAGCGTCTAAAATTACCAGCAGGTAGCAATACGCCCCGAGTGCCCCGAACTCACCGAGTGCGGCGTGGTGATACGCTCTCGGAAATAGCGTTAAAATACGGTTCGACTGAGAAAAAAATAATGCATGCCAATCAAATGCGTAGTCGAACTGTTATGCTTGGACAGACCTTAAAAATCCCTTAATTTGTTTTGTCGCCACGTTTCGACTAGCTGTAATATTATGCCTGAATCGCTTCACGAGTCTCATCGAATACAAGCCCTGGACCCGCGTCTGATTAATCAGATTGCGGCCGGCGAAATCATCGAACGCCCGGCGTCGATGCTAAAAGAGCTGGTGGAAAATGCACTGGATGCTGGTGCTACGTCGATTGATATTGAGGTCGACAATGCTGGCGTAAAGCGCCTTAAAATTACCGATAATGGCCACGGGATCTTGCGCCAAGATTTGGCGATGGCTTTGTCGCGTCATGCAACGAGTAAAATTCATGATTTAGATGACCTCGAGCAGATCGCTACGCTCGGGTTTCGCGGCGAAGCATTGCCGAGTATCGCGTCGGTAACGCGCATGTCGATTCAGTCTCGCGAGCAAGATGCAGATCAAGCATGGCTGGTGTCGAGTGACGGTAATAATATAACCACCGACCCTCAGCCGATTGCTCATCCGGTTGGCACCACCATTGAAACGCGCGACCTATTTTACAATACGCCAGCGCGACGTAAGTTCTTGCGCACCGATACCACCGAGTTCAAACATTTAGATCAAGTCGTCCGGCGCATGGCCTTGTCGCGCTTCGATGTGGCTTTTAAATTGTCGCACAATGGTCGTGTTGTCATGCATTTGCCGGCCGTGCCAGCTGATGATCCGCGTCGTTTGAAAATGGTGTGTGGTGACAATGTGCCCGAAAATAGTGTGTATTTTGATGAGCAGCGTGAGGATATGCGCTTATCTGGGTGGGCTGGCTTGCCTAGCTTCTCTCGCAGCCAAGCGGATATGCAGTACTTCTTTCTCAATGGTCGATTGATCCGCGACAAAACAGTGGTTCACGCGATTCGATTGGGTTATCAAGACGTACTGTTTCACGGGCGGCATCCGGTTTATGTGTTGTATCTCGAAATGGATCCAGCGCGCGTTGACGTTAATGTGCATCCAACCAAGCATGAGGTACGCTTTCGTGAGAGTGGCCAAGTGCATAGCTTTGTGTTTCGTACGTTGCAGGCGGTAATGAGCCGCAGTGCTGGCGAAGTGGGTAGCTTACAGGTTGATGCAGAGACTGGTGCGGCGGCGCCTAAGCCGCTCAGCGCGAATGAGCTCGCCCCGCAAATAACTCAACAAAACCCATTGCGTTACCGTGAGTCTGAGCCGTTGACGCCACAGCAGGTTCGAGACCAAATAACGGGTTATCAAACGATTTCGCAGGGCGTGTTTCGAGCTAGTCCGAGCCAAGGTATGGTTGAGCCGGCTGTGATTTCATCAACTTTGAATGCGATCACTTTGAACGCGACCACTTTGAATGCGACCACTAGTGTTGCTGAGCATGCTAGTGATGCCGAGTCGGAAATTCCTCCTTTGGGTTATGCGCTAGCGCAGCTCAAGGGTGTGTATATTTTGGCTGAGAATACGCAAGGCCTTATTCTGGTTGATATGCACGCGGCTCATGAACGTATTACCTATGAACGACTAAAGTCCGCGGTTGAAGCGGCCGCCGTTAGGCAGCAGCCCTTGCTGGTGCCGGTTACTATTCAAGTGAGTGATAGTGAGATTCAAGCATGGCAGGAGCAGCGTGAGTTGTTCGACCAGCTAGGCCTTGAAGTTGAGCAGCTTGATACTAAAGTATTGGTTATTCGCAGTGTGCCGGATATATTGGTCAATGCTGATGTGTCGCAGTTGGTACGCGATGTGTTGTCAGATTTGGTGGCCGACGAGCACAGTAGCCGCATTACCGACACCATTCATGAGATATTGTCATCAATGGCTTGTCATGGTTCGGTGCGCGCAAATCGCTTGTTATCGATCGCTGAAATGAATGCACTGCTGCGTGATATGGAAGCTACTGAGCGCAGTGGACAGTGTAATCACGGGCGTCCGACCTGGGTGCAAATGTCTTTGTCGCAATTAGATGGTTGGTTCAAGCGTGGCCAGTAACGGCCAAGTGAGTGTCGAGCACACTGGCGAGTTGTTGCCAGTGGTGTGTTTAATGGGGCCTACTGCGACCGGTAAAACCGACGCGGCGGCTCAGCTCACTGAGTCGCTCGACGCGGAAATTATTAGTGTCGATTCGTCGTTGGTGTATCGCGGCATGGACATTGGCACCGCCAAACCCGATGCTGAATTTTTGCGGCGTTACCCGCATCACTTAGTCGATATTCGCGACCCCAACGACACTTACTCAGTTGCCGACTTTTACCAAGACTGCACCCGTTTAATCGAGCAGATCACGGCACGCGGGCGAGTGCCAATTCTGGCTGGTGGCACGATGTTCTACTATAACGCCTTGGAACAAGGGTTGACCGACTTGCCGCAAGCGAATCCTGCTTTGCGGGCCGAGATCGACTCTCAAGCTAAAGCATTAGGTTGGACGGCGATGCACCAAAAATTGGCGCAGTTAGACTCTGAAAGTGCTGCCCGAATTGACCCTCAAGATACGCAGCGTGTGCAGCGAGCGTTGGAAATCGTTATGAGTAGTGGCATGACCGTGCAGGCGCACAATGCCAAGCGCAAACCGGGTATCGCTAATCCGTTGGTTAAAATTGCATTGGCGTTTTCTGATCGTTCGGTATTGCATGAGCGTATCGCGCTCCGTTTCGATATTATGTTGGAGCAGGGATTGCAGTCTGAGGTCGAAGCGTTGTTGCAGTCGGGCGTTAATCGAGATACTCCGGCAATGCGCATGATTGGGTATCGACAAATGCTTGAATTTTTAGAAGACGGCCTCACTAAGACAGTGATGCGTGACAAAGGTGTTGCTGCGACACGCCAGCTGGCTAAGCGACAGCTTACTTGGCTGAGAAATCAACGTAATGTGCTGTGGTGGATGGACTCTGGTTTAAAAGATAAGCAATTTCAACCGCTTGTCCAACTAGTTCGCTCTATTATTAGGGTTTAGTCACCTAATTTGAGCAAATCCTCATTTAAGTAGATTATACTTGTCGAGTGATTTGATTCGCGGGGGAGTCCAATTAATTGTGAGTTTTGCTAGGCAGAACTCTAGGTTTGGGCTTTCTTCCTACTAAACTTCCGCGTTCACGTTGCTGTACTTACCATGCCCGGTGCTTAAATCGCTGCACAAGGCTTACCCAGGCGTCTAACTTGTTCGATTCTTCTTTAGGGGTCGCGCGAGTCCCATATCTGCCGCCGAGTACCCTTTGGCGGTTAGAGAAATGGTCTAATAATTAGTAAAACGAGAATAATAAAAATGGCACAGAATAAAGGAACAGCGCTTCAAGATCCCTTCCTTAACGCGCTACGAAAGGAACGAATTCCGGTATCAATCTATTTAGTTAACGGTATCAAATTGCAGGGGCAAGTTGAATCGTTTGATCAATTTGTCATTGTGTTACGAAATACTGTGAATCAGATGATTTACAAGCATGCGGTCTCGACCGTGGTGCCGTCTAAAGCGGTACGGATTGAGTTTGATGAGGCAGAGTAGTCGTAACGAGCTTGTATTTAGCTGTTCGCGCCCCAATAAATAGTGTATTGCTAACGCTAACAGCAAACCTGAGTGATCAGGTAGAGACTTAAGCGATGCGCATTGTTTCGAGTTATTAGTAAAACTCGAGTCATTTGCAAAACCCGAGCGCGGTATTAATACCGCGCAAGCCCCATTTTGAACGTCTGTAGGACTTTATAATTACCTGTGTTTGAACTCGCTGAAGCGAAAGCTAAACCTAATGCGCTGATTTTGTATCAGCGCGACTCGGCTCAAGAAGATAGTGAAATTCTTGAAGAAATACAATTGCTTGCTGAGTCAGCTGGAGCGGTTGTTATTGATACTATTACGGCTTTTCGTCGCAGTCCTGACCCTTCTACTTATATTGGTAAAGGCAAAGTTGCTGAAATCAGTGAGCGGATTGAGCCAGAGTCGATCGATTTAGTGATCTTGAATCATTCCGTGAGTCCGATCCAAGAGCGTAACCTTGAAAAAGAACTTAAGGTGCGAGTACTGGATCGAACTGGGTTGATTTTAGATATCTTTGCGCAGCGCGCCACCAGTCATGAGGGTAAGCTGCAAGTCGAACTGGCTCAGCTACAACATATTGCCACTCGCCTAGTACGCGGCTGGACTCACTTGGAACGCCAGAAAGGTGGTATTGGCCTACGTGGTCCAGGTGAAACTCAATTGGAAACCGATCGGCGGCTAATCGGGCATCGAATTAAGGCGCTTAATAAACGTTTAGATACTGTATCGGCTCAGCGCCAATTACGACGCAAGTCACGCGCCAAAGTACCAGTGCCGACGGTGTCATTAGTGGGTTACACCAACGCTGGCAAGTCTTCGTTATTTAATAGAATTACGGATTCGGATTTATACGTCCAGGACCAATTGTTTGCGACATTGGACACCACTATGCGACGGGTCGAGTTGCCTGAGTTTGGTGCGGCTATATTGTCAGACACGGTAGGCTTTATTCGAGACCTGCCGCACTCATTGGTTGAAGCATTTCATTCAACGCTGGAAGAGGTGAGTAATGCCCATCTTCTATTGCACGTGGTGGATGTGGTTAGTAATCATCGCGAAGAATGCATTTCTGAAGTAAATAGCGTGCTGAGCGAGATTGAAGCATCATCGATACCAACAATCATGGTATACAACAAAATTGATTTATCTGGAACCGCCCCCAAGATCAAGCGAGATCCAGATGGACGAGTAAAAGCCGTCTGGTTGTCTGCCCATACCGGGGCTGGGGTCGATCTTTTATTGACGGCAATCGAAGAATATTTGTCGGTTCTACATACCCGCTGTCGGGTCACATTTGCTGCAAGTGAAGGTAGACTGCGAGCCGCATTGTACGAAAAACATATCGTCAAACAAGAAGTTGTCGCAGACGACGGATCGTTTGAGTTAGAGCTTGAACTTTCGCCCGCCGATTTAGGTTGGCTGCGGAAACAGAACAAGATACAAGAAATTGAAACATTGTAGTCATCGCAATCATCCTATCTTTGATAGAATTATCCGCGTTAACCCGCTTACTGGAGAAATATAAGATGCCTTGGAATGAACCTGGCTCAGGTAACTCAGGAGACCGTGACCCTTGGGGGAATAACGGCAATAAGAATCGTGGCAATCAAGGCCCCGATATTGACCAAATTATAGACAATGTTCGCAAACGCTTCGGCGGTGGTGGCGGCGGTAGCAATGGTGGAAAAACTGGCGGAGGCCGAGGTCTATTTTCACCATATTTGCTGATTGTCGTCGTGGCTATTGGCTACTGGCTAACGCAGTCTTTCTACCAAGTTGACGAGGGTCATCAAAGCATTGAGCTGCGATTCGGCAAGTTCAAGCAAACCGTTGGCGCAGGTCTGAAATTTATCGCTTGGCCGTTAGAGCAAAAAATCATTATTGATACGCAACAAGTGAGAACGGTTGAGGTTGGTTATCGCAACAATTCTGCTGAGCTTAAAGAAGCGTTGATGCTGACTGAAGATCAGAACATTGTTGACGTTACCATGGCGGTTCAATACACCATTAAGTCGATTGAAGACCTTGTGTTCAATGTCGGCGATCTGCAATTGAATAATCGCGGTGCGGTTGGCATTGATTTTGTGGTGCGTAGCGCTACCGAAAGTGCCTTGCGAGAAGTCGTCGGTCGAACCCAGATGGACGAGCTGCTAACCACCGAGCGGGCCGTGGTCGATTCGGAAACTGAATCGCTATTACAGGTTATTTTGGATCGTTACAATTCAGGTATCCAAATTGAGTCGATCGAGATTCAGGATGCCAAACCACCGGTTCAAGTGCGTGATGCATTCGACGATGTAGTGAAGGCTGACCAAGACCGTGAAAAGTTGAAAAACCAAGCTGAAGCTTATTCGAAACAAATTATTCCGAACGCGCGTGGTGAAGCCGCCCGTATTCTGCAAGAAGCCGAAGCTTATAAAGCTAAGATTGTTGCGGAAGCCACCGGTGAAGCCGAGCGTTTTAGTAAAATTCTAACGGAATACCAAAAAGCACCTGAAATCACTCGCAAGCGTCTTTATATCGAAACGATGGAGCAAGTGTTGTCTGAAAGCAGCAAGGTGATGATCGACCAGAAATCTGGTAGCGGGAATAGCTTGATGTATTTGCCAATCGATAAAATTATTGAAAATCAAAGTCAGCGTAAAGGGGCCCGAATTGATCAAAGTGATGGCAATTTGATTCCCCAGCCGCAGACGCAGTCTGAGTCTATGATTAAAAGCCAAAGCTCAAGCCGAGGAGGTCGATAAATGAAATCTGAAAACCTTTTTATGGGCATTGCCATTGTTATTGCACTTGCCGTTGTGGTGTTCTCGAGTTCGCTGTTCACCGTGAATCAGTGGGAACGTGCGCTTAAGTTTCAATTTGGTGAGTTCTCCGGTGAAGAAATTCAACCGGGTATTAATTTTAAGATTCCGTTTGTGAATACCATTGAGAAATATGATATTCGAATTCAAACAATGGATCGGCCACCTGAGCGATTTATTACTGTCGACAAAGAAGAATTGTTGGTTGATAGTTTTGTTAAATGGCGCATCAACGATCTGCAGAAGTACTTTAAGACAGTGAAATTTCGCGCCAATGCTGAGAATCGCTTGGAACAAAAAATCAACAACAGTCTTAAGGCGCAGATTGCTAGACGCAACATTAATGACGTGGTCGCCGGTGATCGCGGTGAAATCATGAGTGTGGTTCAGCAAGCGATTGATTCCGAAGCCGCGGCAATTGGTGTCGAGGTGGTGGATGTGCGTCTGAAACGAGTTGATTTGGCAGACCAAATTCAGGCAAATGTATTCGAGAGAATGCGCTCTGAACGTGAAAGAATCGCCAATGAGTATCGTGCAACGGGTAATGAGGCGGCGATTGAAATTCGCGCAAACGCTGACCGTACCAAAGTTGAGCTAGTCTCAGAAGCTGAAAAGAAAGCGCAGCTAACACGCGGTGATGCGGACGCTTCGGCCACCAAAATCTACGCCGATGCCTTTGGTGCTGACGTTGAGTTTTATGACTTTTTCCGAAGTCTGAACGCGTACAAGGCAACGTTTAATTCATCTGGTGATTTGATTATTCTTGATCCAGAATCGGATTTCTTTAAGCACTTTAATTCAGCAACGCGATAAATCGTTGCGAACACTCTAAGCCTTCCAGTGACCGTTTTTGTTGGTCACTGCGGAGGCTTTAGCTAAGCGTCAGAATACTCTGCGCTTTCTTGTCGCAAGGGGCTATGTTCAGGTACTTGATCCAAGTATAATCTGCCCGTAATTAACCGGACTCTTAGTAAAAGAAGGCGACTCGCCATGGTCAATGACGCTAACTGGCTACTTCCAGAAGGTGTTGAAGAAATCCTGCCTGACGAGGCCATCAAGTTAGAAATGCTCCGCCGCTCGGTCTTGGATGATCTTGCATCGCGTGGTTTTAACTTGGTGATGCCACCAGTCATGGAGTTTGTCGATGCATTACTCACCGGAACCGGTGAAGAGCTGGATACCCAGACTTATAAATTTATGGACCAGCATACTCACAGAATGCTGGGAATTCGTGCGGATATCACACCGCAGATCGCCAGAATTGATTCCCATTACTTAGCTGATCTTGACGTAAATAAATTATGTTATGCCGGCACGGTGTTGCGAACTCAGCCTGCCCATATGGGCGGTCAGCGAGAATTATTGCAAATTGGTGCTGAGATATTTGGCGTCGATGACGAAAGCGCTGATCTTGAGATTATTCAAGCCATGCTGCAAGCCTTGTCGTTAAGTCGCGCGGCGGATGTTACCCTTAGCTTAGGCCATGTTGGTATTTACCGTGCATTGCTAAACGAACAGTCAGTAGACGGATTGCTTGAGCAGCGTTTACGCGATGTCTTGCTGCGTAAGTCAACGCCGGATTTAGATGCCTTAAGCGAGCAAATCGATATCGCACCGTTTAAGGTTTTATTGTCGTTACAAGGCTCAACCGATGTATTGGCGAATGCTCACAAGGCGTTTGGCCATAATCAAGAATTAGCTGATTCGTTAGCGCAACTAGAGACTGTTGTGAGCGAGTTAAAGGCTAACAAAAGTGCGATTAAAGTGCATATCGACCTAGCTGATGTGGCTGGGTATCGGTACCACACCGGCTTGAAGTACGAGGCGTTCGTTAGTGGCCGCGGAAGTGCCGTTGCACAAGGTGGTCGCTATGATCGAATTGGTCGATTGTTTGGCCGAGGACGCGCCGCAACAGGTTTCAGTGCTGACCTCAAAACCTTGGTTAAACTAGGTTAGTCGAGCGCCAGGCCTAGCGCGGGCTTTAGGGTAATACGTTGCGGCGTAAGACCCGTTGACCGTAGTAAAGGGCTGTGTGTTTTTATCGAATGATGTCGCTCGATTGATGTGGCAACGTTTTAAATATTATCGAAATAATTGAATTTAGAATGAGCAAAAAAGTAATTGTAGTCGGTACCCAATGGGGCGATGAAGGCAAAGGTAAAGTGGTCGATCTATTGACCGATGTTGCTAATGTTGTGGTGCGTTTTCAAGGCGGCCATAATGCCGGACATACGCTCGTAATCGACGGCAAGAAAACCGTGCTGCATTTGATTCCTTCTGGCGTATTGCGCGAAGGTGTTCATTGTTTGATCGGTAATGGTGTTGTGCTCGCACCGGATGCGTTGTTCCACGAGGTCGACGAACTGGAGCGCAATGGCGTGCCTGTTAGTCAACGTCTTGGTATCAGCGAAGCGTGTCCATTGATCCTGCCGCATCATGTGGCGTTGGATCAAGCGCGTGAAATAAAGCGCGGCAAAGATGCAATTGGCACAACTGGTCGCGGTATTGGCCCGGCCTATGAAGACAAAGTTGCACGACGTGGCATTCGGCTTGGTGATTTAGTTTATGACTATCAGTTTGCTGAAAAGCTTGAAAGCGTCATGGAATATCATAATTTTGCTTTAGAGCATTATTATAAAGTGGCTCCGCTTGATTTTAATGAGGTGCTGGAGCAATGCTTAGTTTATAAAGAACGATTAGCACCGCTGACCGTTGATGTAACCCAATTATTGGATGATTACACGCGTGAAGGGCGGCCTATGATGTTTGAAGGCGCTCAAGGTATGATGTTAGATATTGATCACGGTACATACCCTTATGTAACGTCATCCAATACTTCCGCTGGTTACGCCTCGCCGGGTACTGGCGTTGGACCGACTGTGTTTGACGACGTGCTTGGCATTGTTAAGGCATACACCACGCGTGTCGGCGCCGGACCGTTCCCAACTGAGCTGGATTGCGACGTGGGCCAACACCTCGGTGAAAAAGGCCACGAATTTGGCGCAACTACTGGGCGTTCACGACGTTGCGGTTGGTTTGACGCGGTATTACTACAGCGTTCACGCCAAGTAAACGGGTTAACCTCGTTGTGTTTAACCAAACTCGATGTGCTTGATGGCTTATCGGAGTTGAAAATATGTACTGCTTATCGTTATAAAGGTAAGGAGATTGCGGTATCACCGTTAGGTGCAGAAGCCCTGACTGAATGTGAGCCAATATATGAAACGATGCCTGGCTGGACAGAAACCACTCAGGGCGCGCAGAGCATGGCCGAATTGCCAGTCGCTGCGCAAAATTACGTAGCACGTTTAGCTGAATTAGTTGGCGTGCCCATTGATATTGTTTCCACCGGTCCAGACCGTGCAGAAACAATTGTATTAAGAGACCTCTACGCATAAATTAAGAGTAAGAGGTTAGGATTAGATTAGGAATTTGAATAAGAAAAGTAAACAAAATAAAAAATCATCACGAAAGCATAAACGTTTAAGCACAAGCATCGTGTTGAAATATTTGTCTCAACGCAGCGAACCGGCCAATACCAAAGCCATCGCTGAAACCTTGGGACGCATCGGCAAGGAAGGCCGACAGGAAACATTTGAGATTTTGGAGCAGTTGCGAGATGAAGGAAAAGTCTCGCAACTTAGCAAGCATCGCTGGGCGATGAAGCACGCCATTCAAGAACATCGAGGCCGAGTAATTGGCCATGTAGACGGTCACGGTTACGTGTTGACCGATGACACTAAAGAAAAGGTTTTTCTTCGCTCACACGAAATGCACGAAGTACTGCACAACGACATCGTCAATGTACGAGTGGTTGGACGCGACCGTCGGCAAAAGTTATTTGGCCAAATCATTGACGTAGTCGAACGCGGCAATTTGGTCGTGGTTGGTCGCTATTTCAATGAGAACGGGCTGCACTTTGTGGTGCCGGACGATCAGCGTATTGGGCAAGACATTTTTGTACTGCCAGAACACGTGGCTGGTGCTACCTCGGGTCAGGTTGTGTCGGTGAAAATCACCAAGCATCCAACCAAGCACTTGCAACCAGTGGGCGAGATTGTAGAAGTAATTGGTGATTATTTGTCGCCGGGCATGGAAATCGAAATCGCAATTCGTAAGCACCAGTTGCCACACGAGTGGCCTGATGCGGTGGAACGCCAGATTGAAGGCTTGTCGGAGACGGTGAGCGAGAGCGAAATGGAAGGGCGTACGGATATACGCGATCTGCCACTCGTGACTATCGATGGCGAAGACGCGCGAGATTTTGATGACGCCGTGTACTGCGAACCACTCGAGAATGGGCGCTACCGTTTATTGGTCGCCATTGCCGATGTGTCGTCGTATGTGCGCGAACAAAGCCCGTTAGATCAAGAAGCTTGGCATCGTGGCACGTCGGTGTATTTTCCGAATAACGTGATTCCCATGTTGCCCGAAGTGCTGTCGAATGGACTGTGCTCATTGAATCCACATGTGGATCGTTTGTGTTTTGTGTGCGACATGCATGTGGAGCCAGATGGCGAAATAGCCAGTTACACGTTCTATCAAGCAGTGATGCATTCACACGCTCGGTTAACCTATACGCAAGTCTCAGAGTTGATTGACGGCAATGTCGAGGCATCCGGTATTCCTGAGTCGTTGCAGCCGGCAATTCACGACCTTTATACGTTGTCTACCAAACTTGGTGCGCGCCGCAGACAGTCTGGCACCATTGAATTTGAGATACCCGAGCCGATCATTATTTTTGATGACGAACGGAAAATCGAACGAGTCGAGGCGCGTGAACGCAACGAGGCACATCGTTTAATTGAAGAGTGTATGTTGGCCGCCAATATCTGTGCTGCGTTGATGTTAGACGATTCTGATGCCGCCGGTATCTACCGTGTTCACGATGCACCAGACGAAGACAAAATAGCGGATGCGCGAACCTTTTTGCGACAATTTAAACTGCTGTTACCCGGTGGTGATACACCAGGGCCAGAGCACTTCTCGCAAGTCATTAAGCAAGTCGATGACCCGATTACCGCCAAAATAGTGCAAACAGCACTGTTGCGCAGTATGAAACAAGCGCGTTATGACGTTGAAAATAATGGGCACTTTGCGCTCAATTTTGACTCGTACACGCATTTCACCTCGCCGATACGACGATACCCCGACCTGTTGGTGCATCGCCAAATTCGACGTTTACTGGAAAACCCAACGCTGCAAGACACTGACGAAATGTTTTTGGCGGTTGAGAAAACCGCAGAACAAGCTTCGTTTACTGAGCGTCGAGCTGAGTCCGCAACCCGCGAAGCGGTGCAGTGGCTGAAGTGCGAATTTATGAGCCATAAAATTGGTGAGAATTTGCATGGCGTGGTTTCGAGTGTGACTGATTTTGGTCTTTTCGTTGAGCTAGAAGAGTTCTATGTTGATGGCTTAGTGCACATCACATCACTCGGGCAAGACTATTATCGCTACGACAGTGAAACACGCCGACTCATTGGTGAAAACAGTGGCCGCACTTACACCACTGGCGATCGACTTGAAGTGCAAGTAGCGCGTGTTGATATGGAGCAGGGCCGTATTGATTTCGCGTTGACCGACGTTAAAAATGAAAAATTCAGTCGCGGAAAATCAGGCCGGTCAAAACCGAATTCAGGTCAAAAGCGGTCGTCAAGCAAGACACCAAGCCGAAAACCAAAACGCAAATAGTGAGTAAATAGCAAGATGGCACAACAAGAGTCGTGGGTACTCGGCAACCATGCTGTGGATGCGGTGTTACGCGTTAATCCAGAGCGCGCGTTACAATTATGGGTGGTGATTAATCCCAAGCACGCTGCTCAGCGCGATATTTTAGATCGCGCTGAAGCAATTGGTTTGTCGATTCATCCGGTAGACAAACAAGAGCTCGAAAAGCGTTGTAAGAATAGCCAACATCAAGGTGTGGCGCTAACCGCAAGGCCGCGTCAGTTAGGCAGCGACAAAGAGCTTGAACGCTTTGTTGCGTCGTTGTCCGAGAATAAACCAGCCTTGATGCTGATATTAGATCAAGTGCAAGACCCGCATAATTTCGGCGCGTGTTTACGCACCGCCGATGCTGCTGGGGTAGATGCGGTAATCGTTGCAAAAGACAACGCCAGCCCGCTCACCGCCGTGGTGCAAAAGGTTGCCAGTGGCGCGGCTGAAACCATGCCAATTTTTCGGGTGGCGAACCTAGCGCGAGCCATTGAAGGTTTGAAGCGCCAAGGGGTTTGGATGATCGGCACCTCAGACAAAGCCACGCATTCGCTGTATCAACAAGACTTCACTGGCCCAGTTGGACTGGTGATGGGCGCCGAAGGCAAGGGCTTACGTCAGTTAACCGAATCAAAGTGCGACAGCTTGGTGAGTTTGCCAATGGCTAGCACGATTGTGTCGAGCTTGAATGTGTCCGTGGCGACCGGCGTTTGCCTGTATGAAGTGGTTCGCCAACGTTCAGTCGCTACCGCAAGCTAAGGCTTGAGTATGTTACCGTTAGTCCATAAGCGCGCGCGTTTGGCGCTTCATTGCTCACACTAATCCATCTAATTTAGGGCGGAGGTTCACCATGAACTTATTTCGAATTTGCATTGTTTTTGCGCTTGCGTGGTCACTGCTTGCTTGCAGCTCGGCATCATCTGACGAGGCTTTTGAAGTCGAATCAGTCGGCACAGAATTGCCACCAACCATTGAGGTTGTGCATCAAGAAATGGAGGCGATAGCAGAAAACCGCTATTGCGATGTCGATTCCGATTGCGCCACCATGCCAATCGGCCAACGCGCTTGCGGCGGACCAAGTGCGCACATGGTGTACTCAAAACAAATCGGCACGCAAGCAATTGTGGCGCTGGAGAATCTAGCCAAACAATCCGCTGAGCTGGCGCAGCAAACTAATCAGCGCAACCAAATGATGTCGACTTGCCAAATGCTACCGCCAGCCGTAGCTGCATGCATTGAGCAACGTTGCGTTATTACTAGCCCCAGCAATTTACTAGAGTCCGGCACACCAGACCCAAACTTAAAGTAAGTCATTGGCTGATTATTTCGGCCACAGTACAAACAACGACTGTTACCAATGATGGGACGTTGGTCGGATGACGCCGTGCTAAGCCTGTTGCATACTAACGGCGATTGTTTAGCATTTGCGAAATATCCATGCAGACAAGATATTTTTCGATTAAAGCTATGTTTTTCAATGCTTTATGAAAAATAGCGCGAAAAAAATATCACGGCAGAATGACTGGATATTTATTTTGAACGAACCTAAATCATTGATTTTAAAGGATTAGCCAATGGCAACAGAAAAAATATCTATGCAAGAAATATCCAGTCATCGTGACGGATATTAAAACTGTTATGCATACTCTGGAGATATCTAATGTGGTTCGAAGATAAGGGAATACTATCTATTGGCTGCCAGAGTAGTGGTCCGAACAATGGTATTGGTAAAATCAAAGTAGATCTTTATAAATTAATATATAAATTTTGCACCTCTACTTATTGTTCAGAAGTCGATCACTACGCACTCGTATTGCGAGTTGGTGGAAGGCATACTGATTATGATGAAGAAAAAATATGGAAGTTGCGACGTCATAAAAAAGATAGATACATAGGAATCGATATTGACATTCCTAAGTCAGTTTGGACGAAGAAAACGACTGATGAGCTAAAGGTTTATTTGTCTGAAAAAGTCATAGAAGCTGTGGAAATCATGATTCTTCGTCTTAGAAAAGACAAAGTTGAAATAGAAGAAAAATACCTTCTAAATGATCTGAGAAATGCAATCTCAGAGTTTAATAAAATCACGTACGAAAATGATGCATAACAAGTTTGCAAAGTTTGCTACGTTCGCTGTGCTCACTTCGCGGGACGGCGATAAAGCGCGCCGCCCCTTGCAAAGGCGTTAGGTATATATGAGAGTTCGTGCCATACAAATAGTCATCACTTTAGCCGCTGTTGCTATAGCAATTGTGCATTCATGGTTTCCATCGATCACAGTCGACGCCATCACAGTAACACTCTTGGGTATAGCCGTGATTCCATGGCTAGGCCCACTATTCAAGAGCGTTGAATTGCCTGGGGGTGTTAAGGTTGAGTATCAAGAATTGGAGCAAGCTGCTAGAAAGGTTGAAGAGTCAGGGCTCATCACACAAGAGAAAAATTTAAAACCTATGCAAAGGCACGAGTATTCCTTTCAGTCTGTATCGGGAGCAGATTCAAATCTTGCGCTTTCTGGGTTGAGAATAGAAATAGAGTCGCGTTTAAAGGATTTAGCGAAACGACGAAAAATCGAAGTACAGGGGTACGGAGCAAACAATCTTACTCGAACTCTAGAAAAGGTAGGCGTGCTCGATCAAAAAGAAGCTGCGGCAATACGTGATCTCTTGCCTCTGTTAAACCAAGCTGCACATGGTGCCGAGGTTGATGATTCTGCTTTTGGGTGGGCAATGGATTTCGGGCCCCGTGTCTTAGGAGCATTGGAAGATCGGATAGGTGAATCGACTGTTCCTCAATTGGTTGCAGATTGGAAAATGCGTGACGGTGCGGCATTTCAAGAAGTAGGAACTGAATTATCTAAAGCGTTTGTGCTTTCACCTGAAGCATTTTTGAAAGAGATGAGTGAAAACCCAACAGACTTCAAAGATTGGATTGAAGGTTTAGAAACTCATACATTTACGATTTATGAATCTACAACTGATCTCGATGATCAGCTTTATATCGCATACTATGAAAAATTAAGAGCTTTAATGATTGAAGCCGCGATCGCCTGTAAAAGCACAGGATTTAGTGAAGCGGCATCTAAAATAGAAGAAGCTCTTATGAAAACTGAAATTCGCAGAATATGGTAAAAATACCTAACAAGTTCAAAAACTTACATTCGCTACGCTCACTCGGACGCGCACTTCGCGCTCGCCCGTTTTAAAGGCATTAGCAGGCATGCGGATCATAGCTTTTTTACTAATCTTTAGTATCGTTGGTTGTTCAGATCAGAATTCTGAAAGACTCAGCTCCGTTGCGAACTCAATTAATGAGAAAGCAGAAGAATTAAAGGAAAAGATTGATCAGCAATCTCTAATCGAATTGCAACATGAATTCGAATCTTTCAAAGAAGGTTTAGAGTCCAAAGATCTAAAGATAATTAAAGAAAAGTCTACCGTTCTCGATTCTTATCTTGGCTCTAGAGTCTGGGGTTGGTATGCAGACATATATTCCGAGTATGCAAAAAACGGTAAAAACATCGCTCTCAATAAAATTCAAAGTTTTATAGACACTTCTTCACCAACGGGATATGAAAAGGAGGCTCTATCATCAATTCAAAAAGGCCTCGAAGAAGACTTAGGCTTAGATAATTCAGGTATATTAGAATCTGTTGCCGTTCAATCGTTAAGGTCGAAATTTGGTGATAATGTAACTGATACGCTTATTACTGTCGTGTTGGCGGCCTTGTCTATGTGTCGGCATGGCTGCTAACAAGGTGTCAAAGTTCACTCCGCCAACAAGTTCACTCCGCCAACAAGTTCACTCCGCGTGGCTAATGGGTGACCCCGATATCTTAGAAATATCCAGTCATCGTGACGGATATTAAAACTGTTATGAAAAATGACTAAATCACTCTTCACAATCATCATATTTTTAATCCTAGGCTTTTCCTCTAAGATTCTAGCTAATGAATCTAATTCGGAATTGGCATCAATCATTATAAATACTATGCAATTTACGAATCGAAGCATGAATACGTATCAAAATCTTGCGGAAAAATCGATTAGCGTTACAGGTTTAAAGCCAACAAAATCAGCCGTTGAGTGTTCACTCAATACTTTCATACCTGCTCAAATAGAATATGAAGTGGATACGATGGCGAACGCTCTGGATTATTCTGATCTAGAAAAAGGAGCAAATCTTGCAGAGTTAAATGCAGTCGTAAATGCGGGAATCTTCATAGTCGAAAATAAGCGAGAATTAATTGATAGAGCTCTATCCGAGAAAGCTTATGTAGAAACTTCCCTTTGGCGCCAAGCGGCTGAAAATGAGGCTGACCTGGATTCAAAACAGGAAATACTTAATTTCGCCGACTGGGTAGACCAGAATTTTAAGACGTATCTTCCGAAATATGCAGATAGGTCATTAGCGATGACACTAATGCTTTCTCGACTAGCGATAGAATGTGCAGAAAATTCATAACAAGTTAAACCAGTTCGCAGCTAAAGCTGCCGGACTCACTATGTTCGCCGCTGTTTAAGGCGTTAATTACATTTTGAACATACGTTTTTTACAAACGTTGACGGCGAGTGTCTCGACTTTATTGTTAATTAGCCTGTTCATCTACCCACTCTTTGTGATCAAGGTTGAAAAAAAATGGCTATTTGAGGAAAACACTCACCAGATCATAATAGACGAAAAGACAATGACCGCGTTATTAAGGAATAACGGAGATCGCAGTAGGCCTGAGAGTACAAAATTCTGGATACCGACTCAAAAAGAAATTGCTATTCTTGAGTCAAATCTATCGATTCTAGACGATCAAATATTTAGTTCAATTTGGGACCAAGGCCACCTCGCATTGCCTGCCATCGAATACTATCGTCAATATATTGGAATCAAGATAAAAACAAAGAAATATATCTACATAAATTCAGTGAGAGGAAGTGACGAACTGGGAGAGTCCCTCAAATGGGCTAGGGAACGAGGACACGAAAATGAAATATTCCCATTACATTGCGGCAACTATTGCTGGGGTGCTATATACGACCCTGCAACTAAAGAGTTTTTCGATCTTCAAATAGATGCGTACTCTGGGACTTAACAAGTCACAAAACTGCCGCACACTGCGTGTGCTCGGACGCGCAGAAGACGCGCGCCCGTTTTAAAGGGTGTGAACAAAATATAACATTGAACCTATATAGGATTAAACCTATAATACAAGGAGGTGAGTAATGTGGAACATAGAACTAACCGATACTTTTAGTGATTGGTATAAGAGCTTAGATGATACTCAGAGAGCTGATGTACTTGCTTGTATGCTACTTCTTAAAGAAAAAGGTCCACAATTATCAAGACCTTATGCAGATACGTTAGCTGGATCAAAGTTTTCCAATATGAAGGAACTTAGGATCCAAAGTAAAGGGTAACCCTTGAGAGCCTTTTTTGCATTTGACCCTAAAAGAGCTGGGGTAATTTTGTGTGCTGGTAATAAGGTCGGCGATGAGAAGCAGTTTTACAAAAAATGATTCCTATAGCTGAAGTTGAATATCAGCAGCATCTAGATAAATTGAGGTAGTAGTTATGGCTAGATCTTTACAAAGTGTATTAGAAAACGAAAAAGCTGAAGTGGTAAATAGAGCAGAATCAATGGCAACTCAAATGTTGCTTGAAATTCATCTTGCTGAGCTACGTCAACTTTTAGAAAAAACGCAAAGTGAAATAGCGGAGGCTATGGGAGTAACTCAACCCACAATAGCGGGTATAGAAAAACTTGGAAATGATATGAAGCTCTCCTCACTTAAAAAGTATATCGAAGCGCTCGGTGGCAAACTCAATATCAATATAGAAGCTCCAGATGGGAAAAATTATGGATTTCCCGTGTAGTTTGAAAATTGTCACATAACAAGAAAGGGTATTTTGCCCTGCGGGCTGGACGCGCACTTTGTGCGCGCCAATACCTTGGAGGTCAGGTTTTTTAATGAAGTACGACGTGTATCCAAGTCTGATGATTGCGCCCTTGCTATCCCCACGGGCTTTAATTCTTTGCATTTCTTTTTCACTGTTAAAAATATAATAAAAATGAATGCGATAAAAATACTGCTATTAGTTTTGTATCTATTGGGCCCTGTTAAAGCTCTTGCCCAAGATATAGATGTAATTCAAGAAATATTCCGGTATGTGATGCAGCCAGAAGGTGACCTCACTGCCGAAACTCATGAACTCTTTTGGTCGGAAATTCGTAAAATAGAATCTGATTACGAGATAGAAGTGCTCAAGAAAAACCTTTCAGCAAAAATGATAGGGGCGCAGGAGTATCAGAAAGAAATTTGGACCAGTGTTAAGTTATCCTATGAACAACAGAAAATAGTTAGGTCCGAGAGATTGCCAGTGTTGGAATCTGAACTATTATCTCGCTTTAAAAAAGCTCTCGCTTATCCTAAAGGTTCTGATATGTATATTAGGGCAATTGAACAGCGTCGAAGTCAAATTAGATCTTCTTCAGTCTCGGCAAATAAAATTATAGAGCTCGCTGCCAGTAGAAAGAAAAACGCAGTTATAAATGGACGACCAATTTCACTGGATATTGGTACTATCGATTCAGTTCTAGATAATTTATCTTCTAGTTTTGAAAGGCTAGAAAATCTATTTGATGAAAGCTGGACTGCTACAGACAC
This sequence comes from Arenicella xantha, assembly GCF_003315245.1. Lineage (NCBI taxonomy): Bacteria > Pseudomonadati > Pseudomonadota > Gammaproteobacteria > Arenicellales > Arenicellaceae > Arenicella > Arenicella xantha. The sequence continues at coordinate 325,520 of NZ_QNRT01000004.1, forward strand.
TAAAGAAACCGAATAAAACATGGACGGGCTGTTCTGTTCCTACAGAAAATCAAGTCACATTACTCATATTGTTCTGAGAGAAAATGGAAGCACAGATAAGTATATATATAGAGAAGAGGTCTGAGCATCGTGAGTTTTTCAAAAAGCTTGCGTCAGTTTTGGAAGGTGTAACCATTGGGGGTTGTGGAATTGGTGAACTCAAAGGACTAGAAGTGAATTGTTCAGATTCCGGTTCGTCGGCAGTAGATCACTTTATTTCAAAGAACCCGAATATCAGCGACGATTTTAGCTTCGAAGGCTACATAGAAGATGAAGAGGTTCTTGGTGCTGTCTTCATAGGTGGTAATGCATCGCAATTAATTCTTTTAGATCTGCTAAAACTATTCAAAAACTGCGGTGTTTTGACGATTAGGGCGTTTCTGAAACAAGACGAGGCTGAGATAATCAGCGCGATAAAAGCTGGCGAGCTTATTTTTCGTCATTTCCCAACAGAGGTGGATCGGGATTTCGTTGATTGGTGGCAGCGCGAAAACAGTATTTTGAAAGCTAAGCTTAGTGAGAGTTTAGGTATCGAGGACCTTAACCACGACTCATTCTCAGAAGACGAGTATGACGATGAATATGAAGTTCAACGACCGACAGCGGATGAGGTGGAAAAACAAATTGATGAAATGGTCTCCAATTCAGCTCAAATATGCCCGCGTCTTTATGGAACGTGGGAATTAGATGTTAAATTGACATTGACTGAATTTTTAAACACGGCAGATGAGAGATGGCAAAATTCGTCAAATGCCGATCGACAATTCTGGAAAGGATGTAAAGACAATATGATCGAATGGGCATCCGAATCAATAAGGTCTAAATCAATTGATCACACACTTAAGATCACGCAAGATGGTATTTCGCATTACACCGACTACAAGTACGTGATTGATTCGATTGATGCTAATGAAGTGAAACTACGTACTTTAAAGTACTCGCTTTTAGAATTGAAGCAGGATGATTGGATCGTGACATTTATCCAAGACTCGTTGATAAAATTAGTCACGGGCAACGGAAAGAAATCTACTGTGAAGTTCTTTAGTAAAAGTGCATGGCTATAGGAAGGTGGTAAATCGGTAGCGTAAGTGAAATTTGAGCGTCTAAAAACTTGAATGTTAATAACTAAAATAAATAATAAGTCGTCAAAGAGCAAAACATCAAAACAGCTATTCCACAAAATAATAAGTCACTTGAAGAAGATGGCCTGAAACCTTTACTCCAATTTGAAGCGGGTTATCTAATAGGTGGCTTTGATTATGTTGAAAAAAATATCATACAAAGAAAGTTGTAAATATAATCATCGATCCACGTATGGTTTAAATGTAATAAAATTGTTCGCAGAAAAGCACTTTGTCAAAAACTCATAATAAGTCAATGAAATTCGCTCCTTGCAGTCGCCCGACGCTCGCAAGCGAGTGCGGTTTATCGGGGCGTTTCTAGGAGAGGTTAGAGTATGATTTTAAAGTTGATTGGAATAATCATATTTTTGGCACCACTGTATTTTTTTATTGTACCGATGTTCACTAAAAAATGGCCCACCACTCGAGCGCAGGTTGTCGAATTAACTTCAAACAAGAAAAAGGGAGTTTCGGGGTGGCTTTTGGATCCGTTCGTTGACACAGATTACGGTATAGAATACATAGTTGATTCTCGAAAGTACGCGAAAAATCCTCACATTGAGGCCTATACGCAAGTCTCTGGCTTTAGGAAGAATTATTTTCCTGTCGTCCCGTGGGAGTTTGAATTGAGATACCATCCAAACAATCCAGAGCGATTTAGTCTTGTTCATGCTTATAAAAAGTCGGTAGTTTGGGTGACTACGCTTATCGCTGCAGTTATAGGTTTGGGAATAATATGGAATTCATGAAACCTAACAAGAAAAGTCAGTCTGCCCTGCGGGCAGGGACGGCTGCGGCGCCGCTGCTTTTGGCGTTAACGGCACAGACATGAATATCGAAGAATATAAAACTACTTACGCCGACAACGAGTGTTCTCCAGGGTGGGATGCAATTGATTCGGAGTTATTGAAAATTTATCCAAATCAAGAACCGAAGCACTTTGCGGCAGTCCCTCATTATTCTGTAGGTGGAAATGATCCGCTCGATGGCATTAGCCTTTATAAGGCTAATGACGATCACGGAGAATATTTTCACATAGTCACTTACGGGTTTTCTCAGCTTTACTATGACGAAGAATCATTGGGGGAGGATTACAGTAAATTTGGCTTCGAGCTTACCTTTAGAGTTCGTCCATTCGCTGAAGACAAGGAATATCCCTATTGGGCTATTAACTTACTTCAAAACTTAGCGCGTTATGTATTTAAGACAGGAAATTGGTTTGATCAATATCATTACTTTCCTGCAAATGGACCGCTTAGACTAGATTGTGAAACAGATTTAGTAGCTCTCTTTTTTATCGAGGATAGTGAACTCAAAACCATCAACACCGTTCATGGTGAAGTTAAATTTTTACAAATTGTTGGGATTACTGAACAAGAATTTCAAAGCATAAAAAGCGAAGAAGTGGAAATTAAAGATTTAGTAATAGAACTACAAAAAGAAACGACTATGCTGGTCACGGATTTATGTCGAAAAGACAGTTAACAAGCATCCAAACTGCCGCCTGCGGCTCATACGCGTTTACCACGCGCCCGTTCGAGAGGCGTTATGTTTAAAAACAAGACCACGATATATGAATTATATTAAGTACATACTATCAAGCCTGATACTCCTAAACATTATTGGTTGTTCTAGCGAATCTTCTTATGATGCTGCATCGTTGAGTAAGCGCAAAGAGGCTTCAGTAGAAGCTGAGCAACGAAATAGATCGGAATACTTAGCTTACGAACACAGAATAACGATTGATCTACCTAAAGATGATATAGGGAAAATATTCGAAGAAATAATTTCTTTCTGCGCTGATGATACGACGAATAAATGCACAATTATTCATTCCAGCATCAATACTGGAGATTATTCATCTAGCAATATTCAGGCTAGGGTTTTGCCTGCTGGAGTTGAACCTCTTCTCAGTTTAGCTTCCGGGCAAGGAAATATTTTAAATAAATCTACAGATGTTGAAGATCTCCAAGATGCTATCGTCAACGGCAGCAAGCGGCTTGAAATGCTCCTTCAGTATCAATCTAGGTTAATTGAATTAGAGAAAGAATCGACTAGCGATATTGAGTCCCTGATAAAAATCGCACAAGAACTCTCAAAGGTTCAATCCAATATCGAGTACGCGCAAGGAGAAAAAGCAAAATTACTCCAGCGTACCCAAATGGACATTGTTCACATATCATTACGCTCACGCTCATATGTGTCGTTCTGGGGGCCAATTTCAGGCTCGCTAGCAGATTTTGGCGAAAATCTATCAGAAGGTATATCTCAAGCAATTATTACTGTGGCGTATCTTCTACCTTGGGTCCTTATTGTTTTATTTTTGCTCTATGTTTTACGTATTGTATGGCGGAAAACCAGAGCTAAAGAATAGGCATAACAAAATGTGCAAGCAGCATATTTTAAAACGCTCCTGCACTATGCGTTAGGTATCCCCGAAGCGCCTTCAATCTGAGTTTGACTCTTCTACGAAATCTTTCAATGCTTCAAGGCGGTTATCCCATTGGCGTTCTAATTGTGAAATAAACGAGCTAGCGATTTGAAGGGTTTTGGTGTCTAGTATCACGTGTGTTTGCCTTCCTTTCTGCATAAGATGCACAACGTTCGCGTTTACTAAAACCTGAAGTTGTTTTCTGGCTCCTTGTCTTGATATCCCCAAATCGGTTGAAATATCGCCAATAGTGCTGGTTGAAGTTATAGAAAGCCTTTTCACGATTTCTAATCGAATTGGATCGCCCAGCGCCTTGTATATCGTTGCTTCAATCACTTATACGGTCTCAATGTACTTTTCTAGTCGGTCAAGCATGAAATCCCAACCACCAGAGTTTTGCTTGTAGGCGGCCTCCATCAGTTCTGTTGGAAGGTCTGCAAAGCCAGATTCTGTGAGAGTTACTTTGCACGTTCCATCAGCCAGTTCAGCAATGCGGAATTCAATCAAAGTATTGGGAACTGTTAATACATCTCCCAGAAAGTTACTGGCTCCTGGTACCCATCGATATGCAAAATATTCATGGGGTTGTGCGGCAATGACGCAGATCTGATTCTTACCATGATCACCGAACCCAAAAATAGGTTGCTCTCCCACGGTATAGCTGCCTTCAAGTGTCTCAGGAAACCACTGTGTTACATATTCAGGATTGGCTATGGCTTCATAAATGCGTTCTTTTGAAGCTTTCATCGTAATTTCGCGTTCAATGGTGTTTTGCATGTTGACCTCTCGAGGAAGGATGGGAGTAAGTGGATGGAGTAGAACATACTCTTTAACTATATGCAACCAAATGGTTGCATGTTGTGGGGAAGCTAACAAGAGTTTAGTGGGTGATGTCTAGGTGTCCGCATTACTGACCAAAAACTCACCGGTGGTGGATGCGTGACAGCGATTGATTGCCCCTTTAATGATCCATGAGAAGAGGTTGGGGTTGATACTGCTTGTGATACCGGCGCGATCGAGTTGTTGCCAAAAGACATCAAGGATGAAACTCAGTTTATTTTCATTCCTTTACGCAATGGTAGATCAGTGACCGCGCCGCTCTAGATAAGACGAACCCAAGTTTCAGTGATGTTTGGCTATTCCCGTAGGGCGTCATAAACCAGTTTTCGTGATTCTGCCCTGAAGTCCACATGTGGGCCGCCTTGATCGAAGCGTTGGATCATGCCGATGAAATAGAGATTGTTATCAGGGTCGATCCAAAACCAAGTTCCGGCCGCGCCGCCCCAGTAGTAGCTGCTGTTGACTTTCGTTTGTGATTGTTCAGCGATATTGCGGAACGTGCCCACGTTTAGACCAAAGCCAAGTGTCTTGATTTGAGATTCAGTTAGGTTGCCGGCGATATTGACCGTTTGGTCATCGCGCAACACATTGCTGCGCATGAGCGTGATGCTCTCAGGATTTAATATGCGAACGCCCTGGAATTCGCCGTTGTTGGCCAACATCTGGCAGAACCGAGCATAGTCAGCCAGGGTTGATACTAAGCCTCCACCGCCAGACTCCATAGCGCGTGTTTCTTTTTTGAACGACATATCACCGAAAAAGTTGTACTCGGGTTCAGTAAAGGGCATTGCTTGAAATTTCTTCGACACTGGGTGGTATGCGAAAACATCAGACAGGCGGTCAGATTTTTCTTCTGGTACATAGAATGCTGTGTCTTTCATACCAAGAGGGGTAAATATCTTTGAGTTGAAATAGCTGCCTAAAGTTTGCCCAGTAATGCGCTCGATGATGGCTCCTTGAATGTCCACGGAAGCAGAATAAAACCAATCTGTACCCGGTTGATGCATCAATGGAATGCTGGCAACTCGGTCGATAAAGGTTTGCAGATCTGGCGAGGCTAACACGCCTTTGCTCATGAATGCTCGGTTAGCTGGGTCATCGCCATAAAGACCGTAAGCAAAACCGGCGGTGTGGCTCATAAGCTCGCGCATGGTGGGTTGACGTTCTAGTGGCTCGAGCTCCACGTTTCCATCTTTATCGTAACTTTTTACCACCTCTAGATTAGAAAATTCAGGGATGAATTTTGACACAGGGTCGTCTAACGAGAACTTACCCTCCTCGTAAAGCATCATCATTGCCACACCGGTAATCGGTTTGGTCATCGAGTAAATTCGATAGATTGTGTCGTGTGTAATCGGTTTGCCAGCTAAGATATTACGTACGCCTGCTTGTGAATGACTGATAACCTCGCCATTGTGAACCAGCAACGTAGCGATACCCATGGTGTCTCCTTCGGCAACAAAACGTTGCATCCGGTTTTCTAATGCCTTAATTTTTTCGGGGTCGAAATTGGCACTGAGTTTGGGATTGTTGAAGTCTGGGAAGTGGGCGACCATACCGGTGGTGAGATCCTTAGACTGAGCGATGGTGCTGATTCCAATCAAAAAAGTGCAAAAAGCGATTTTTAGCAAAAATTTCGAGTCATTCATTGTGTGCGGACTTCCTGCCAGTATGGCTTGGACGGTGTGTTTCGTGGTGGTTTATAGTCACGCAGATAAAAAGGGAAATCAATAGCTAGTAAGGGAGAGTGAAACACGGAAGAAGTGAAACAAGGGCAGCCACACAGAAGGAAGACATGACCCAGCTCACTACCCGCTGGGCCATACCTTTTTTACCTACATAGTTGGCATAGCTGACTACTTGTCTTGACAGACATCCTTACCAGACTGACTCTTGTAATCCCAACCGCTGGGACAAGTCGGTGTTTGGTGATCAGTATTGGATTTTGTGCAGGTATCACTGCCGGCCTTGATATTGTGCTTATAGCCACTTGGGCATTTTACGCCTTTGGGCTTTTTACCTTTTTTAGAGCGACATTCGTCTGCGCCTTTTTGGCCGTGTGGTCCAGTCCAGTTTTTGGCTTTATCCGTAACCAATAATTTGCATTTCAACGAAGCCGTTTGCGTAGTCGTTTTATTACACCGATCTTTGTTGAGCGGATTACGGATTTCGTAGCTCCAGCCAGACGGGCAAGTTGGTGACTTGAGGTCCATACACTGATTCTGACCCAGACCTAAGGGACCAAGCTTACAAATAGAGTTGGGGCCGCAATCATTGTCATTCTGACATTCATCAGCCGTTTTACATTTGCCCGTATTACAACGATCTGACGCACATTGCTTAGCCGCAGTACAACTCGCGCCAATCGGCTTAAGCTCTTTACATTGATTCCGCCCAACGGTCGCCACACCGGTCGCGCAGTAACGCCCGCTTTCACAGTCGCTGTCTTGCTTGCAAATCGGCTCACCGACAAGCCCTTTCAATTTGAAATAGTTAGTATCGCCTTTCGTGGTCATGTACTGCAGGCGTTGATTGGCGGCTCGCTCTTCCTGACAAGTATTCAAGTATTCTTCGTCAATATTACTGGTGCAATAGTCCATCAAATTTGAACGCTGCTTACAACTTGATGGCAAGCCTTCGGCATCATAGACCACATTGCCTTCGGCACAGGAATTACACTCGCCTTCAGGGCGCCCCTTCGGTTTATAGCTTTTATTGCATTGCAGGTTAAACCCAATATAGGGTTCAAAGGTGTGCTTAAGACCGAAAACATGACCAAGCTCATGAGTGAATGTGAACTCATCTATATTTGACACCAAGGTGATGCCGCGCTTTTTACTAAACGGGTTCACGTCATGCGGAAAATGCGCGTAGCCGCCCCAACACTTTCGGTCACCTTTCTTCGCGCCAGTTTTATATCGACTACTACACAGGCGGTCGGTAATGAGTACAGTGAGGTTTCCCTCGGTTTTCGTGACGGCTACGTTGTCAAAGTGATCATCCATAAACTTGGCATATTCGCCTTGCGATTCGAATAGCATCTCGGAGACATTGCGGCCACCTCTGGTTTGAATTCGTTTGATTTCATAGTTGATTTTAAGCGAAGGTCTGCGCTGATAGATGTCCTCTGCCTTACTAACCCAGCGCGCTACCGCGGCGGCTATGTCGGCTTCTGTTTTATCATTCGAGGCGTTGTAAAACACCACGTCTAGATTCCAATCGCGATAATCGCTCTTCTTAGCCTGTGCCATGCCAAAACACAGGCTGGCCACAATGACGGTGGTCAATACCACGAGGTTTCGATAAAAAGTTAACGGTTTCATTACCTGGTTCTCCTTAGTTTCTTGGCGCTAAGTGCGCCAATATTTGTCAATAATGGGCGCATCATTGCGGCCATCTCCTTTGAGTCGAACTGCCTTTAATCCTTAGCGGTCTAGTGTAGGGGTAGCCTTAGAACGGTCGCAACTGGCCATTTGGCCGCCTCATTTTTGAGCAGCGGTTACTTCAAGAGAGAATGCTTTGGAACGAAACTATCGGCTGACGGCCGCAGTACACAATCACTTATTAAGTGATACGCTGATAAGTGGAGCAGGGGAGCAGGGGAGAAGAATCAAGGAGGATTGCATGCCGAGGAATCCGAGGTTTTATTTGTCGGGTGTGCCGTTTCTTATTGTTCAACAGTGGCCATTGTCGTGAGTCGGTTTTTTGTGATCGCTAGGATTACGTAACGTACCTGTTTTGGGCAAAGTGCCTGCGAGAAAATATCGAATATCGGTATATGCATGGATCAATCAACTTTCCAACTTCGATGTTTCTGTGCTAAAGATGCTCTGTGAAATCAATCTGCATCATCCTCTTTTCTCTTCTTATCTCGGGTTGTGCAGGGCTACCCAAAGGCATTAAACCGGCACCTCATTCAATACGTCTTGTTCGCGTGCCTGTAAATTAGATACATAATCAAATAACACGCGCCCCTGGTGGGTCATTGCCACGCCGTCGGGGCTTCGAATAAACAAATGAGTACCAATTTCTTGTTCAAGCTTGAGCACTCTTTGGGACAGCCCGGACTGCGTGATCCAAAAAGTCTCAGCGGCTTTGCAAAAATTCTTATCGAGAGCGACTTGATAAAACGTGTTGAGGCGATCGGTATTGAGTTTCATGGTGGGCGCGCAGAACAGCCTCCAAAATTTCCAACACGGTTATGTGCATGGCAAGCTGCGCAAAGCTATAATTCCTCAGCATGCTGAATGTTAACTCGAAACATAAGATCACCACTCGCTTGTCGTTGATAGGCGTGAGGTCGATTGGCTTGATCGTACTGCTATCTACCCAGTTGTCGGCCTGCACCTACCTTAAGTATTCCTCTGTTCAGGCTAAGTATGCGCGAATTCAGAGCACTGACCCGAGTCAAAAAAACCTTAAGCACATGTTGGATCGCGATACGTTTTTTGTGATCGGACAGACGGTTGATGCCGACGGCGCTTACGCAAATGTTGCAACGGCTGTTGCGGCGTTCTCGGATCGATTTACTCCGAACGAGCGTGTGGACACGATGTTCGCGCACGGCACCGGCCGCCACTTCGGCCTCAATCTGCCAGCCGGCCAGTTCGTGTTACAAGTGTATGCTGATGTCAATGGGGACGCCACGTTTGACAGTGCGGAGGTGGTTGGAGAAACCGTGATTGAATTGAGTCTGGCACGGTATCCAGATTTGGTCGTAGGTCAGGTCGAGATTGACGTTGGCGAACCAAGGACCTCGAACAGAATGGATCGTTTACCTATCTTGGAGAGCGAGAAGTCGCAGCAGTCACTGTACTTTCCTTCGGGCACGATTCGCCAACTCGCTGACCCTGTGTTTGATTCGAATATGTCAACACTCGGGATGTATGATCCAGCATCGTTTTTTGAGCACGCACCAACTATGTTCTACGCGCTTGAGGAAGATGAAGTGCATAAAATCCCAGTGGTATTTGTGCACGGCATCGGCGGCAGTGCGCGATCGTTTAAGCCAATTGTGGATCGCTTAGATCGAGACCGTTATCGGCCATGGTTTTTCTACTATCCCTCTGGTGGTGATTTGCATCAGTTGGCGGGCTTTTTTTATAGCCTGTTTCTGTCTGGCGAAGTTATACCCTTAGATGATATGCCGATGATTGTGGTGGCGCACAGTATGGGGGGGATCGTTGTGCGTGAAGCGCTAAATTCCTACCAAGACAAACGTGGTGAAAATCGAGTCGAGCTATTTGTCAGTATCGCCAGCCCGTTAGGGGGGCATCCCTCGGCGCCCAGCGGCGACGGTGGCGGCGCGTTGGTGTTGCCGGCGTGGCGTGACCTGAACCCAAACAGTCAATTTATACGGGAGCTGTATCGCAAGCCGTTGCCGAGTTTTGTGAACCATCAGCTCTTCTATGCTTATCGGAACTCTGAAACCCTAAAATATGGGGAAAACAGCGACGGTGTGGTGCCGTTATCCAGCCAACTTCGTCCGGAGGCGCAACAACAAGCAAGTCAAATGTTTGGGTTTGATAATGGCCACGTTGATATCTTATCTGACGAGCGGATGATCAGCCGTTTATTCGATGAGATGGATAAAGTGGACGGCCTTTTTTCGGCTGAAAGCATGGCAGTTCTGGCAGACGGTGGTTTAGATGTGCCACTCGCGGACACCTACAGTCCAGACACGCAGCATTTGATTGGCTATGCAGGCAAATATTTAGTGTTACTGGTACATGATCGTATTGCACCGCTATTGCAACAGCAGGACTTTATCCAAGCGGTGCAGGGCAAAGTGACGCCCACTACTCATGTGCAACGAGAATTCATTCGCTTTCTAGCGGAATACCCAGAGATTGTCGATCAAGTATTACAGTCGCATGCTACCTCTAACCCCATTGAGCCACGCACTCTGGATTGATTGAAGGATGTTTCAGTGCGGCTATAGACACCGTGCTTTGTGAGTTTCACATTAGCCGCGGCTTCACTTTTATATAAATTTTGAGTGGTACTTGAATAGTTTAACGAAGATATTTTGGGCCGTGTAAACTCTTATACATCTACCGCAGAACCCCTGATCTTTCCCCTAATAAAAATCGCTACCGTCATAATGCATTTATTACGTTGGTAGCGATCGCAATAGAGCTGATCTCCTTGAAAGCCTTAGTTGACTACTCGTTTCGGGCCACGTCCAGGTGTGCTCTACTGGTGTGTAGAATAATCGACTCAAGCTGAGTAAACGTCACCCTGACGGGTGAGATTTACTCATTTTTGGCTTTCGGTGCGCGGTGCGTTGAATAATGCTAGTTACTAACCAGTGACAAGAACTCGGAACGAGTCGACTGGTTGCTGCGAAAAATACCCAGCATCGACGATGTTTTCATTGACGAGTTTTGTTTTTCGACGCCGCGCATCATCATGCACATATGCTTGGCTTCAATGATTACACCAACGCCTTCTGCGCCAGTGACTTCGCGAATTGTTTCAGCGATCTCGGTGGTGAGTTGTTCCTGAATTTGCATACGGCGTGCATACATATCGACAATGCGGGCAATCTTTGACAGACCTAACACTTTGCCGTTGGGTATGTAGGCCACGTGCGCACGACCAATAAAGGGCAGCAAATGATGCTCACACATTGAGTAGAGTTCGATGTCTTTAACAATCACCATTTCTCGAGAATCAGATGGGAATAGTGCGTTGTTGATAACGTCGTCTAGCTTTTGATCATAGCCTCGGGTTAAAAACTTCATTGCACTGGCCGCCCGTTTGGGCGTATCTACTAATCCAGGTCGAGTTAAATCTTCCCCGCATTCTTCGATAATCTTTCGGTAGGCTTCTTCCATTGTCTCTCTCGCTTGTGTTTCTCTCGGTCTAGTTTGATCGGAGTGGCTTAACTTTAATGGTTTGAATTATGCCGTAAAAGGCGTTGCGGTGAAGTAAATGTTAGGGGCGAATATCAAATTAGTTTGCAGTTTGTAGCTGGTAAGGCCATCGGGTTCGGTGATAGCCGGTATCGCACAACTTTTATTTGCTTGATCTTGATGTTGTTGCAGCGCGACCCTACACTGACGACTTTAAATAATTGCTGCTGCTTACTTGATCATGATAAACGACCGAATTGAACTGACCGTAGACAACCATATTGCGCATGTGCGCTTAGCTCGCCCAGAAAAAATGAACGCACTGGACGTTAAAATGTTTGAGGCTATTACCATGGTTGGCGAGCAATTGAAGTCTGATCGCAGCGTGCGTGTAGTGGTGCTGTCGGGTGATGGTGGCAATTTTTGTGCTGGATTAGATAAATCAAACTTCACCTCGATTTTAGAAAAAGCGGGTTCATCTAAAAGCTCAGAGCCTGAGAGTTCCGACAGCGACAATCTGGTAACCAACTTAGCCAAACGAACACATGGTATCGCCAATGCGCCGCAGTATGCCGCTTGGATGTGGCGTGAACTGCCAATGCCGGTGATTGCGGCGGTGCAAGGTGTGGCGCTCGGTGGCGGCTTACAGATAGCGCTTGGTGCGGATTTTCGTTATGGCTCGGCTGACAGTCGTTACTCGATTTTGGAATTGAAGTGGGGCATCGTGCCGGACATGAGTAGCACGCAAATAATGCGTCATTTGGTGCGCGACGATGTTATTCGAGAGTTGACTTATACGGCCAAGATATTCACCGCTGAACAAGCTAAGGAGTGGGGATTTATTACTGACATAGTGGCAGACCCGCTGGCACACGCCATGCAAACCGCCGCTGATATTGTGGCTAAGAATCCGCACGCAATTCGGTCAGCCAAGCGAATTATCGATCAGAGTTATTATCTTGATCAAGCTCAAGGCTTGCTGATGGAGTCAGAGGAGCAAGACCAGATTATGGGGCAGCCAAATCAAATTGAAGCGGTTATGGCGACGCTACAGGGTCGTGAGCCTAACTTTAAGGACTAACTTTAAGGACTAACAGGGCTTAGTCTGTCTAAAAATACCTACGGTGCTCAGCGTTTTGCTGATTGAGCACCGTAGGCCGGTGGATTGCTATTTTGCCGGATCGTGCTGATCAATAAACTTCTTGATTTCTTGCCACGCAACGTTGGCTGATCCGTGACCCATATTGAACAGATGCCAATCGTGGATTTGGTCTTTCCATACTTGCAAGGTTACGTTTGATCCCATCGATTTCGCGCGGTTAACGTAGCGAATCGACTCGCCGAGCAGCATCTCGTTGCTACTGGCATGAATCAATGTTGGCGGTAACTCAGCTAAGTCGCCGAATAGCGGTGAGGCCAGTTCGTTAGCCGGATTCATTCTCAAACTGGCAAAGCCGATCCAAGCACGCAGAATATTAGGAAACCGTGTAAGCAGACCTAAACCTTCGCCCAGCATTAAGTCAGTTTTAATGTTGGCTTTGACGGTTGGTGAGGTCATTGTCATGTCGGTAGACGGTGAGAACGCAACCACGGCATCGGGTCGTCGGGCCGCATGCTTTTTGCTCCAGCTCGAAATCATTAGGCAGAGATTACCGCCAGCCGAGTCACCAGACACCAATAGATATGATAACGGGCAAGCACCGTCTGGGCCGTTGACCAAAATATAGTGATACGCGGCTTGGGTATCTAAAATGCTGGCGCGTCGACCGTGTTCAGGCAACATTCGGTAGTCGACTGATAGCACCGCGGCGTTTGCTAATTTAGACAGTTGGTCGGCCATTTTACGATGACCTTTCGGGCTACCAAAAATAAATGCGCCACCGTGCATGAACAGAATACGACGCTGCGGATCTGCGCCCTTGGCAATAGCCCATTCAGCTTTCACGCCGTTTGCGATTACTGGGCGGAACTCGCTGTCAGTTTCGAGATCGGCTGAGATGTTGTCGGCAAAGTCACGCACCACGGCCAAGCCTTTTTTCAGCGACTTGGTTCTACTGGCGTCTTTGCGCACGGTTTGCAGAATTGGAATTAAGCGCTTTAAGGCGGCGCTGTCATCTGGGTGAGCGTCGAAGATATCGTCGATCTGGCTGTCAAACTGTCGTAAATCTTGTCCTGAAAGGATATACAGCGCGACCAGACAAATGATCGCGATAACTGCAAAAAATAATAACCAACTCATAATGTTTTCCGTCTATTGATGTGGCTTGAGCATCCAAACCATTGTCGACCTTTGATTATAACCAACTTGATGCTGTGTCAGTATGTTATCGACGTGTCTGTCGATAGGCTAGTGGGGTAGAGCCGGTCCATGCTTTGAAGGCTCGGATGAAGGCGCTGGGTTCAGAAAACCCGACTAGCGTGGCGATTTCCTCGATCTTGTATTTATTTTGGAACAATAAGTTCACCGCTAAGTCGCGTCGAGTTTGCATTTTGATTTCTTTGAAACTCAACTCCTCGGCTTGTAATCTGCGGTGCAACACTTGCTGGCTCATTTGAAAGTGTGTGGCGGCTTCTCTTAAAGTCGCCTTGTAGTTGCCTTGCTTAATATTGCGTTCTAACCACTGCCTGACTTGGTCACCGATTACGCGATAATTTTTCGGTTGATACAGTAATGATAAGTTTGTGCCACGTAGGTATTGGTCAAGCGTTTCGGGTGTTTGCACGATTTCGAGATCCAAAAAGCGCAATGGGAAGGTCATGCTGCAGACTTCGTCGTCGTAGCTAATCGGCGCGCCGTAAAACAACGGGCGGTATTGGTCAGCGTATTCTGGTTCGGCGTGTTCAAAGGCCACGTGGTCTAACGGAATAAACTGCCCGCCAAGCCAGCAATGGAAGCGGTGGATCGACGACAATATGGCTTCCGCTAAATAGTTATTGAGTGGGCGCTGGCCATCAATTGGTGACAGCGTGTAGCTAATTTGTTCACCGTCGATAAGCACATCGTGCTGGTAGCCGTTCTGGAATAAGTTCCAAAATTTCGCGGCACGTTTGAGCGAACGGCGAATGTTGCGCGCACTAATGCAGCTGCGGCACATCATATTAAAGCTACCCAAGCGTTGCTTGCGGTGCGTTAAGCCGAGGCATTCGTCGTCCAGAGTTTTCATGATTTCGATAGCAAAAGCGGCGAACGATTTCAGTGGCACGCGCGTGCCGCGCTTCGACAAAGCGAGGCGAGAGATTCCGTTGCGCAGCAAGATGGGGTCGCACTCAAGCCCCTGCTGCTGAGCGCCCTCTAGCAACATGGCAACAAAACAAGCATCAATCGTCACGTCCTTCATTTGACAATTAAAGCACATTTATAGCGACTGTTTAATAAAAACTGCCCATTTATTCGATAGCTTCTGTCATTGTGCCTTGACGCTCACCACGTAGAATATTTTTAAGATGTTTTAACCCAATCCTCGAGGACACCAATGAGTAACACAGCATACATTTACGATGCCGTGCGGACACCGCGCAGTAAAGGCAAAAAGGATGGCAGTTTGCATGAAGTTAAACCTATCGATTTGGGCGCAGGCCTGCTGAGAGAGTTACAGTCACGCAACGACTTAGATACCTCTCAGGTGGACGATGTGGTTATGGGGTGTGTGTCTCCGGTTGGCGAGCAGGGCAGTGATATTGCCAAAATGATTGTGCAAAATGCGGGCTGGGATGAGTCAGTTTCCGGTGTTCAACTTAATCGTTTTTGCGCTTCTGGCTTAGAGGCAATTAATATGGCCGCGGCCAAGGTCGCGGCGGGCTGGGAACAGTTAGTGGTAGCCGGTGGTATTGAGTGTATGTCACGCGTGCCAATGGGTTCCGATGGTGGCGCAATGGGAATGGACGCAGCGTTTGCTGTTCAAGAAAGTTTCGTGCCGCAAGGTATAGGTGCTGACACCATTGCAACCATTGATGGCTACTCACGCGAAGACGTTGATGCCTACGCTTTGGAATCGCAAAAGCGTGCAGCACATGCGCGCGATAGCGGTTGGTTCGATGGCTCGGTTATTCCAGTTAAAGATAAAAACGGCGTGACTATTTTGCAGCGCGATGACTTTATCAAACCAGATTCGACTATGCAGGGTTTGGGCGGTTTACGTGCGTCGTTTGCCGAGATGGGTAAGTACGGCTTTGACGATATTATTATCAAGAAGTACAACGAGTTAGAGCGCGTGAATCACGTACACACACCAGGCAACTCGTCGGGTATTGTGGATGGTGCGAGTGCTGTTCTAATCGGTAGTCAGCAAGCTGGCAAAGACTTAGGTCTAACTGCACGCGGCAAGGTAGTCGCTACCTCGATTATCTCAACGGATCCAATCATCATGTTGACCGGCCCAGGCCCGTCGGCACACAAAGCGTTGAAAACAGCTGGGTTGACCGTTGCGGATATCGACCTTTGGGAAATCAATGAAGCGTTTGCCTCGGTGGCGTTGCGCTATATGCGTGATTTAGGTATCGATCACTCTATTACCAATGTGGTCGGTGGTTCGATTGCGATGGGACATCCGTTGGGCGCAACCGGCGGTTGTATTCTGAGCTCCATGCTTGACGAACTAGAGCGTCGCGACTTACGTCGTGGCATGTTATCTCTCTGTGTCGGTGGCGGCATGGGTATTTCAACCATCATCGAACGTGTTTAAACGGACAGGATCAGAGCAATGAGTGTATTTAAGTACGAAAAAGATCAAGACGGCATCGTGTTAGTAACGATGGATATGAGTGGCCCGGTTAATGCGATGAATGCCGAGTACCATACCGCGATGAACGAAACTATGGCTAAACTAGAAGCCGAGCAAGGTTTGACTGGTGTGGTTATTGCATCGGCTAAAAAGGTATTCTTCGCCGGTGGCGATTTGAACGACCTATTGGCGGCTAAGCGCGAAGACGCGGAAGAGTTTTTCAATGCTGGTGAAGCAATGAAAGGTGATTTACGCCGTCTCGAAAAACTAGCGGTTCCTGTTGTTGCCGCCATCAATGGTGCTGCATTGGGCGGTGGTTATGAGATTTGCTTGGCGTGTAATCATCGAATTGCATTCAACCATAAATCGGTGCAAATCGGTTTGCCAGAATGTTCGCTCGGTTTGTATCCAGGTGGTGGTGGTGTGGTTCGGTTGACCAAGCTAATTGGGGTTGAAAAAGCCTTACCGTATATCCTAGAAAGCAAGCGTTTAGAGCCAGAGAAAGCATTGGCTGCTGGCTTGATTGACGCTACTGTCGATTCATTAGATGAACTTATTCCGGCCGCCAAGGCATTCATCTTAGCCAGCAAAGGTGATGATGAAGCGGCAGTACAGCCGTGGGATCGCAAAGCTTATCGAATTCCAGGTGGGGCGATTAACTCGCCGCGTAATGCACAGTTAGCGGTTATGGCGCCGACCATGTTGCATCAGAAAACGCGTGGCTTAATGCCACAGATGACTGCCGCGATGGATGTCGCTTTTCAGTCGTCGATGCTTGATGTGGATACCGCGTTGCGAATCGAAGGGCGTGAGTTTGCCAGAGTGGCGACTGGGCCAGTTGCCAAGAACATGATTTCTACGTTCTTCTTTCAGCTGAACCAAATCAACGGTGGCGCTAGCCGACCTAAAAATATCGAGAAACAAGTTACTCGCAAAGTTGGTATTTTAGGCGCGGGCATGATGGGGCAAGGCGTTGCCTATGTGTCTGCCATGGCTGGTATTGAAGTTGTGCTTAAAGACATTTCCTTGGAAGCTGCCGAAAAAGGTAAGGCTTACTCACAGAAATTGTTGGACAAGCGTGTGACTCGCGGCCAAATGACTGAGGAAAAAGCGCAATCGGTAATGGATTTGATTTTGCCAACCGACAAGAACGAAGACTTAAACGGTTGCGACTTAATCATTGAAGCGGTGTTCGAGAACATTGGTTTGAAACACAAAATTACCAAAGAGATCGAGCCATGCTTGTCTGAAGACGGGTTTTGGGGTTCGAATACGTCGACGTTGCCAATCACGCAACTCGCAGAAGCCAGTGCTAAGCCTGAGAACTTTATTGGAATTCACTTCTTCTCGCCAGTTGATAAAATGCCATTGGTTGAGATTATTTGCGGTGAAAAGACCAGCGACGAAGCATTGGCTAAAGCCTTTGACTACACAATGCAGATTCGCAAAACGCCGATCGTGGTTAATGATTCACTGGGCTTTTTCACGTCACGTACTTTTGGTACTTACTTAGACGAAGCCGCACATTTACTAACTGAAGGCACGCATCCAAAGCGCATCGACAATCTTGGTAAAGCAATCGGCATGCCGGTTGGACCGCTACAAATTCAAGATGAAACCAGTCTCGAGCTGAGTCGTAAAGCCCAAGAAACCTGGGCTGAGATGGGCGTAACCGATAAATGGGGCAATGGTGACGTGATCCGTCGCGTGATCAAAGACTTGATTACCGATAACGGTCGCGGTGGCCGCTACCACGGTGGTGGATATTATGAATATCACGAAGACGGTTCTAAGAATATCTGGCCGCCATTGTACGATCTGTATTACAACGCGGATTACCAAATCAGCGATGACGATATCAAAGACCGCCTAATGTTCCGTCAGGTTATCGAAACCTTAAAGTGCTTGGAAACCGGCGTATTACGTTCTGTTGCCGATGGCAATATTGGGTCAATCTTCGGAATAGGTGCGCCAGCGCATACCGGCGGATTTATCCAGTTTGTTAATACCTATGGTTTGGATAATTTCATTACGCGCTGCGCCGAGCTGGAACAAGCTTTCGGTGAGCGATTTGCGTGTCCTGAAATCGTCAAGCAGCATGCCAAAGAAGGTAAGCAGTTCGCCTAAGGCTTATTATCACTAACCAAATGGTCGCCCCTATGTCTGAATATCAGTATATCAATTACACGATAAGCAATCGGGTGGCGACCATCGCACTCAATACGCCGAAGTCACTAAACGCATTGCATCAAAAACTGCGTTTGGAACTGATTGAGTTAGTGCAACGCATCGAGCAAGACGACGAGGTTCGCGTCGTCGTCTTGACCGGTGAAGGCGAGGGCTTTTGCGCCGGTGCCGACCTCACCGAGGGCATGCCTGGTCACGATAATTTTGTTGATCAGTGCGCAGCTGAATACACTCCTTGGCTAATGGCTATTCATAATTCCAGCAAGTTATATATCGCTGCGGTTAATGGTGCAGCGGCTGGTGTCGGTAGCGCAGCGGTTATGAACTGTGATCTGATTGTCATGGCCGACAATGCGTTTTTGTATCAAGCCTTTTCAGCGATTGGACTCATTCCAGATGGCGGTGCTAGCTGGTTGTTACTGCAAAAAATGGGTTATCAGCGAGCCATGGAAATGGCAGTTGACGCGGGTCGTTTAACCGCGCAACAATGTCTTGAACTAGGTATTGCCAATAAAATTGTGCCTGCCGAGCAATTGCGGGAACAAACGCAAGCATGGGCTGAGCAGTTGGCAGCTGGCGCACCATTGGCGCAGACAGCACTCAAGAAAATCATGCGCTCAGCCTCGAGCATGACTTATGCCGAAGTGGTCGATGAAGAAGCTCGCGAACAAAGCAAGTTATTGGTGAGTGAAGACTCCGCTCAAGCTATTAAAGCATTCTTTGCTAAACAGAAACCGCAATTTAAAGGGCGTTAATCGCCGGTAGAATTATGATCAAGCGACTCTTTTCCTCATTCGGCTCAATGTTGGTTTCCCCCAAAAGGTTGGCGACTCGAAGTTGGGGTACAGAGTTTTATGCGCGAATGCTGCGGCGCTTATTGCAGCAAGGCAATCAACGAGACCTGCACTGGCTACGCGCCCAGATAGATGGCTCCGTTGTGCCCAGCCCCGCGTTGTTTAAAGTTAACGCTGTGATGCGTAATGTTGGCGGAGTTGATGTGGCAATGGTCAGTCCTAAATCGAGCGCACTGACCACGGCTAGCGAACAACGCGTCATTATTTATTTTCATGGTGGTGGCTATGTCTTCGGATCGCCCAAAAGTCATCATGGAGTGATTGCGCAACTCGCAGTGGACTCTAATTGTTTAGTGATTGCGCCGGATTATCGTTTGGCTCCCGAGCATCCATTTCCAGCGCCGCAAGATGATTGCTTGGCAGTGACCAAAGCGGTTGCTAAAGCGTATCCGCAGAGTCAGCTGATTCTAGCCGGCGATTCCGCTGGTGGTGCGTTGGCTATCATGGCAGCGCTTGAGTTGGGGGCCCTTGAGTTGGAGCAGAGTGCGCGAGCAGGAGGTTCTGGTGTTAAGGGAGCGGATCGCTTAGTGTTGCTGTCGCCATGGGTAGATCCGCTGGCCAGTGAAGGAACGATTCAGTCTAATGCCGACAATGATTTTTTGATTGGCCCATTTTTAGCTAAAAGTTATGGCGCATTAATGCAGTCTGACACCACTATTAGCCCCCGAGTTCGTGTGCTTGATGCTGATTTAACGCATCTTCCGCCAACCTTAATTCAGTGTGGCGACGGGGAGTTATTTTTTGATCAGATACAAGCCTTTGCTGAGCAAGCCGAACAAGCTGGTGCGGACGTTACGCTGAGCAATTTTGCCGGACAGTTCCATGTCTTTCAGGCGCTCTCGCCGGTGTTAAAAGATGCACGGCGAGCGATGCAAGAGATCGCTCGCTTTATTGTTGCCAAGTAATTGTCAACGAAGCGAGTTCAAATCACTCGTCGTCGCTTCGTTGAGTAAGGCAATTATTAGCTTGAGTCTACATTAATAGCCCAGTTTAAAAGCTAGGTTAAAAACTCGACTGAATCACCTAGTTCCGCACGACCTACATCAAATTGGTTGATCGGCGCTGACTCATCTGGGTATCCAAATGACAGGCCAAACATAATGGCGTGATTGTCAGGGATGTTCGCTAGCTCGTGAACCTTATCTGTGTACATGGCTAAAGCGCCTTGTGGGCAACTGCCTAAGCCGTTGGCGGTCATTAAGAGCATAACGGTTTGCAGGTAAATACCCATATCCACCGCGTTGATCTCGCTCATGGTTTTTGGCATTGAGAAAAAAGCCGCATGCGGAGCACCAAAGAACTGCCAGTTTCGCAGCATAAGTTGCTGGCGTTTGTCTTTTTCTTCGTACTTGATATCCATTGCATCGTACAAGGAAATCGCACAAGCAATTTGGCGTTTACGGTACTCATCTTTCAGGTTCTGATCGCCAGGCGTGAAGTGTGGCGTTGGAGTCTTGCCCGCCATAATGTCGCTCACCATGGATTTTTCAATTTCGTCGCGCGCGTTGCCCGATGCAACCACGACGTGCCAAGGCTGAGTATTGCAGTTAGATGGCGACTCTTGTGCCTCATGGAATATCTTTTGAATTAATTCTGGCGCAACCGGCTTGTCCTGATAAGCGCGGACCGAGCGACGTTTAATGATGGCTTCATTGAGATTCATTCAATGCTCTCCTAGTTAGAGTTTTGAGTATTAATGTGGTTCGTGTCTTGTCCGTATTCTAACGGAGTCTAGAGCCTGATCAATGACATACGGCTAATCAAAATGGACATCTATCTTCACATTTTGGCGTCATAGTGTCGATATTCTGTCGGATTACAATAAGATATGTCTATATTTTTGATGCCTCCTGCCATTGCTCCCAAGTTCTGGAATTTTACAATGGAGAGCATACAAATCAACCACGCAACTTTCCTCGCGATTAACCCCGCGACTAACCCCGTACGAGTTTAATGATGAGAAATTTTACCGAAGAGCAAACCATGTTTCGTGAAGCCTATCGCAAATTTTTGGAGCAAGATATTGCGCCGAATATGCCGCAATGGCGTGAGAATGGCATTGTCGACCGTGAAGCATTCACTAAAGCTGGCGCACAGGGCTTTTTGATGGTGTGGCCTGATGAAAAATATGGTGGTCTGGGTGACAGTGATTTTCGCTATGAGCAAATCATTATCGAAGAAACGGTGCGCCAACAATGTGGTGAGTGGTTTAACACCTTACACAGTCGCTTGGTCGGACCGTATTTGTATAAGTACGCGACGGAAGAGCAACGCGAGCGATTTCTACCGGGTTGCGTGAGCGGTGAGAAGATTCTGGCGATTGCCATGACTGAACCAGATGCTGGTAGCGATTTGTCGGGTATGCGAACTACCGTTAAAGACGCAGGTGATCACTTTGTTCTAAACGGTTCTAAAACCTATATTTCGAACGGTATCTTAGCCGACTATGTGGTGGTCGCAGCGAAGCTAGAAGGAGCAGAAAGCTCGCACGCCATGGTGCTAATGGTGGTTGAGCGTGGCATGGAAGGGTTTGAGCGAGGTCGCAATCTCGATAAAATGGGGCTAAAAGCACAAGATACGGCGGAGCTTTTCTTCAATAACGTAAAAGTACCCAAAGACAATGTGTTGGGCGAACCAGGCAAAGGTTTTTTCTATCTGATGGAAGGGCTGGCGGAAGAGCGCTTACTTAATGCTGTTGGTACTATTTCGAGCGCACGTAAAGCATTCGATGTGACCCGCGCCTTTGTTATGGAGCGTAAAGCATTTGGCAAAAAGGTCAGTGATTTTCAGAATACGCAGTTTACTATGGCTGAAATGGACGCCGAGATCGAAGTCGCTCAGGTCTATTTGGATCACTGCGTAGAGATGCATAACCAAGGCAAGCTGACGGCCAATATGGGGGCGAAGTTAAAATTGATTGGCGCGGAAACCGAGTGGAAAATGATGGACCTAGGTGTTCAGTTGCACGGTGGCGCAGGTTATATGCAGGAATATGATATTTGTCGTATGTTCACGGATGCGCGTATCAGCCGTATTTATGCTGGAACGTCGGAAATCATGAAACTGATTCTCGGGCGCGATATTTTTTCAGATTCATACCAGAGCTTGTTAGATTAATGGGCCCGCTACACGGACTCAAAGTCATTGAGATGTCAGCGATCGGCCCCGTGCCGCTCGCCGGCATGTTACTGGCGGATATGGGGGCTGATGTGGTTGTGCTTGATAAAGCCAACGATCCGTTTCGCTTCCCTGGTGATATTTTGCGACGCGGTAAGCGCGCAACTGAGCTGGATCTTAAATCCCCCGAAGACATCCAAGTCGCGAAGTCGTTAATCAGTTCGGCAGACATTCTGCTGGAAGGGTTTAGACCCGGTGTGATGGAGCGCTTAGGGCTTGGACCCGAGCAGTTTACGGTAGACAACCCTGGGCTTATTTTTGGTCGCATGACCGGTTGGGGACAAACTGGCCCGCGCGCGCAGACGGCTGGACACGACATCAATTATATTGCGTTGACCGGTGCGTTAAATGCGATAGGTCGTGCGAATGAAAACCCCGTGCCACCGTTAAATTTGGTCGGTGACTATGGCGGCGGTACGATGTTTTTGGTGATGGGAATTCTGGCTGCATTACATGAACGCACGTCATCGGGGCAAGGGCAGGTGGTCGACGCGGCCATTACCGAGGGCACGGCTAACTTGATGAGCTTGTTCTACAGCATGAGCCAGCTCGGTCTTTGGCAGACCCAACGTGGTGCTAATTTATTAGATTCGGCGGCACATTTTTATGACACCTACCAAACCAGTGACGATAAATTTATCTCAATAGGTGCGATAGAACCACATTTTTACGCTGAATTATGCGACAAGATGGCGCTGGACATGAGCGATTTTGGTAAGCAAAACGACCCGCGTAAGTGGCCAGAATTGAAAGCCAAACTTGCCGAGGTGGTCGCCACTAAGACGCGCGATGAGTGGACTGAAATCTTCGCCGGAAGTGACGCGTGTGTGGCGCCGGTACTCGATTTTAAAGAGGCTACTCAGGACCCGCATATGCAAGCACGCAATGCCTACATCACCATCAATGGTGTTGAACAACCGGCCCCGGCCCCGAAGTTTAGTCGGTCAGTGGAAATGGTTGACACAGCGGGCAGCGAGATTAGCGATATCAGTTCGGTATTGGCTGAGTGGCAAAAGTAGCGACCGACGTGCTGAGTCAACGTTGAGCGATGTGCGGGCGTTTTAATAATCATCTGCCGCGTATGCACGGTTGGTCCGAAATGCTCGGAAGTTGGCCGGCGGTGCCGCTCAGTTATAACGTAGCTCCCAGTTCTAAGATTGCTGCGTTTTTCGCAAGCGACGACCGTCAGCTGCTCGGTGCAGCGATGCGTTGGGGTATGGTTCCTTCGTGGGCGCGCGAGTTTACCTCAAAGTATGCGACATTTAATGCGCGCCTAGAGTCGCTAGCAGAAAAACCAACTTTTGCTGATGCCTGGAAAATGCGGCGGCGCTGTGTTATTCCGATGGCGGGTTATTATGAGTGGCGACAGAATGAGCACGGTGAGAAACAACCGGTGTACATTAGCGACCAAGAGACCGGCTTATTGGTTGCTGCGGGTCTCTATGAGCCATGGGCGGATCAACTCTCCTGCACGATGATTACCAAAGCGGCGATCACGCCATTGAAGGACATTCATCATCGCATGCCGATCCTGCTTACTCAGCAGGCTGGGCAGGACTGGTTGCACGGTGATTCATTAAAGCTAGATGCGACAAAACAGCAGCTGATGGCTGCCAAATCACCCAATGTGGTGTATTGGCCGGTGAGTCGAGCCGTGGGGAATCCACGCAACGACAATGCCAAACTTATTGATGCCGTCGATACGGACTGAGCGCTCAACAGGGCTAGCTGATTAACGGTACGTGCTCGGTCGGTCGACGATGGTTGCAATCGACTGCTCGGTGAATAGCGGGATACTGTTAGGTTCATCGTCGCGGCGCTCACTGGCTCGGGCCAGCGCAGCCATATGCTGCTGCCATAGGTCGAGTGTGCTGTGTTGTTGTTTGTTGAGACCTGACCCTAGGACATTAAATTTTCGTGTTTTCTTCATCTTTGATTCCGTTACTAGATTGTCGACTACTCGATTTTTACGTTCTACCAGAGGTTTAGTTTCCTCTAGCAAACTGATTATGGCTCTCGATGCCGCCGCTTACATCACCTAAATAGGTGAATTTTTGAATAAATTGACCATATTGACGTTGTGACCCTAGTTTTAACGTTGCTAATCAACCCGACGTGCGTCTGTCGAGTAAACAAGCTAATATACGTTTCTTGCTTTGATAGCAGCTTTTTTTTGCACCTGCATGCGGCAAGCGATTAGAATCGCAAATACTTGAAAATAAATAGAAAACGAGAAGACCGATATGGCGAAAGTAGTTCTTTGCTCCGAATTGGGTAGTGGCTCCCGTGCATTAGCGAGATTAGCTGACTGTGCCGATGAACTGAAAACTCAAGGGCACTCAGTTCGCCTTGTGTGTAGCGATATAGCCGCAGCACACCGCAATGAGTCTTTCGCCAAAATATCCATTTTTCAGGCTCCAAAGCCAGTCTTGCCGAAACGCGACAAGTCCTGGCGTCTGCAAAACTTCACATCGATTTTGTTGGCCAATGGGTTTGATAGTCCAGCCACATTGACGCCCGTGTTGCGCAGCTGGTTACACACTTTAGCTACATTGGATGTGGATTTGGTGGTTACCGACGGTGCACCGGTGGCGACACTAGCCGCAAAATTATTGATGGTTCCATGTGCGATGGTTGGAAATGGGTATTCAGTTCCACCGAAAACCAATCCGCTTCCAAGTTTGGCTCCGTGGAAAACGACGGAGGGTCTACAGGCGCAGTTAGAAGAGGGCGACCAACGTTTAGTCGCAACTGTTAATAGTTCTATTCAAGCACTAAATTTCGAGAAAGTAGTGCTTAAGGAAGCGTATGAGATTTACTCACATGCTGATCAGTGGGTCATGTCGTTCGCTGAAATCGACCACTATGGTCGCCGCGAAGCCGACTATGTGGTGCGCTGGACCAGGAGTAGTACAGCCGTTGATCCGGTATGGCCACATTCCCCCGGAACTAAAATATTTGCCCAGCTCGATGCGAAGTCGCCGCACTTGACCGCCGTGCTGGAGCAACTCGCACGCCGAGGTGATCCGACCTTGGTGGTTATTCCTAACGCCGAGGACAGTTGGATTAAGCAGAACCAAGTCCGAAATATCAAAATTCAGAATGAGTTAGTTAATATTCGCCGCGTTATCGAGCAGTGCCGGGTGGTTATTAATAACTGCAACCATGATTTGATTTATGAATTGTTGATTACCGGTACGCCGTCTATTCTGTTGCCGAATAACCCCGAAAATATGTTGTTAGCTTATCGTGTGGCGAAACGAAAACTAGGCTTTCCTGGGCCAGCTAAACCCGACGGTTTAGATCTTAATAAGCTGATCGAGAAGGCGACGACTAGCGATCAGATTTGGGCCAACGCATCGCGAATGAGCCTTAAGTATGAAAACCATCATACCTTATCGCGTTTACATCAGTTGATCGCCGCCAAATTGGAGAAATAGGCGGCCTTGCTGACTTGTCATCTCACGTGCCGTAACTGTGAACGTTAATTATACCGACCAGCCGCCGGAGCTGATTGCCGCTGCCTTAGATTGGGTGCGGTCCGGCTCTCGGGTGGTGCTAGCTACCTTGGTTAATATTGAAGGTAATGCGCCGTATCCGCTTGGTACCCAGATGCTGGTCAATGAACAAGGCGATTACCTAGGGCAAATGACCGGCGGTTGTGCTGAGCGAGCGATTGCCGATCAAGCGCTGCTCGCGCTCCAGCAAGAACGGAATCAAGCGC
Organism: Arenicella xantha; assembly: GCF_003315245.1. Classification (NCBI taxonomy): domain Bacteria; kingdom Pseudomonadati; phylum Pseudomonadota; class Gammaproteobacteria; order Arenicellales; family Arenicellaceae; genus Arenicella; species Arenicella xantha. The sequence goes on from NZ_QNRT01000004.1 coordinate 351,471, forward strand.
AACGTTACGGACTCGGCTCGCCGTTTTTTGATATTAAATTGCCGTGTGGCTCAGGCATTGATGTGTATTTTGATTGCCAACAAACTGAACCGTCATTGCTGCATTTGCTAACCCAGCTAGAGGCTCGCCAGGTCGTGCCGATGCAAGTTGGTCAGTATCAAAAAACCTATGTTCCGACGCCGCGACTAATGTTGTTTGGGCAAGGCCCAATTATGCAATCGCTGACAAAATTGGCGATGGCGACTGGCTATGATGTGGTGTGTTGCGTGCAGAATGACGACACTAAAGCGCAGCTAGAAGCGCACGGATTTTGTACTGAACCCTTGGCGCGCGCGATCGACATTGCTTCGGCTGCGGATAGCTTTTCGGCGGTGGTTTCATTGTTTCATGAGCATGATTTAGAAATTCCTATTTTACAGCGAGCGGTTGAATCGCCGGCTTTTTATATTGGCGCCTTAGGAAGTAAACGAACTCACGCGTCACGCTTGGTCAGTTTAGAGACGCAGGGTGTCAAGCCGGGTCTTTTATCAAAAATACATGGGCCAGTCGGTATGGATATCGACGCCACGACTCCGAGTCAAATAGCCGTATCTATTTTGGCGGAGATGGTTGCGGTGATGAATCGTATCCATGGCTGATACTAAGACGGATTGCATTGTTCTCGCCGCCGGGCACAGTCGTCGGTTTGGTGCTGCCAAATTAATGCACACAATGCCGGATGGACGTGCGCTGATTGAACACACCATTGCTATCTATCAAGCGGTGTTTGATGTGGTGCATGTGGTGGCGCGTGACGACGACCTAGAGCTGCAGGCGCTGCTTAATCGTGTCGGCGCCATGCCGATTATCAATACGCGTGCTGAACAAGGAATGAGTCAGAGTATTGTCGCTGGTATACGCAGCAGTGATGCCCAATGCGGCATACTAATTGCGCTTGGCGATATGCCTTATGTAGATGTTGATACAGTACGAAAAATAGCGGCTGAGCTGCATGCCGATAATATAGTAATGCCACGCTGCCAAGGCCGGATAGGAAATCCGGTGGCGTTTGGCGTGGCGTATTTTGATGAACTTTTACGGCTCAACGGTGATGCGGGCGCGCGCGCGCTGATTAATCAGAATCTTGCAAACGTCACGTCAGTTGAGGTCAGCGATAAAGGGATTTTTAAGGATATTGATACGCCGCAAGACTTGCTTAGTCGGACTTAGCAAAATCAGTCAAGGCGCTGTCGGTTAAACGGTATACCGTCCATTCATCTTGTGGCTTGGCACCAATCGCTTGGTAAAACTTAATGGCGGGCTCATTCCAGTTCAGCACACTCCATTCAACTCGTCCACAGTCATTCTCAACCGCAATTTTGGCGAGGGATTGTAACAGGCTCTTGCCCACGCCGGAGCCGCGGGTTTCGGGCTTAACATATAAGTCTTCTAAGTAAATTCCATGACGCCCTAACCAGGTTGAGAAACTAAAAAAGTAGATCGCGAATCCCACCGCCTTGGAATCAATTTCGGCGATTAAGCCGAACACTTTAGGGCTGGCGCCAAATAACACTCGCTGTAAATGCTGCTCAGTTGCGATTACCGCCTCCGGTTCTTTTTCATACAGTGCTAAATCGTGAATGAACTGTAAAATTTGCGGTATGTCAGCGGGTGTTACGGGTCGAATGTGGGGCGTGGTCATGATTTGTCTCTGTTTGGCTGCTTTAAAGAGAAGGTTAGGTCGTGAAATTTGTCGGTGAGTGCTAACTGCTGGCGATGTCGGCGTAGCTTGCGTTAGTTAATCGGCATAGGTCGGCGGCACTTAATTCAATCTCAAGTCCGCGGCGACCAGCACTCACGTATATCGTTGCATGCTTATTGGCAGAAGAATCCAAAAAGGTTCGAAGTGGCTTTTTTTGTGCAATTGGGCTGACACCACCTAAAAGGTAGCCAGTCACGCGTTGCACCTTTTGTTTGTCGGCCATTTCAATCTTTTTTACGCCGGCGGCACTGGCTAAGGCTTTGAGATTCAATTGCTTTGATACCGGTACAATTCCGACAATTAACTCGCCGTTAGGGCATGTGGTAACTAGGGTTTTGAAGACTTGATCAGGCGTTAGCCCCAGTTGCTCAGCGGCCTCGGTGCCATAGGACTGACTGTGTGGGTCGTGTTGATAGCTATGAACGGTGTAAGCGGTCGATGATGCTTCTGCTAGGTCGATGGCGGGTGTCATGGTTTTGTTATTTGCTAATGGTGGCTAAATAATACCGGCTTGCTGGTAAATGTTAATGCTACGCCTAGAGCGCATTAAGGATTGATCACTGTATAATTTGTCGTCTGTGAGGTAATTAACCTGTCTTTAGCGCGTTGTTTAACATGGCTAGTACTCTGTCAATTAAAGTTATCCCTAATTCTTCGGTTAATCAAGTTGTTGGTTACGTCGGTGACTTGCTTAAGGTGAAAGTCATGGTGGCGCCGGAAAAAGGTAAAGCCAATAAGGCGGTCGTTAAAGTACTGGCAGCCGCCTTGTCGATACCCGCTAGCCATGTGAGTGTGGCTACTGGTCAAACCAATTCACTAAAAACATTGTCGATCGAGGGTTTGACCGATCAAGAATTGGATTTGGCGCTGAGCCAGTATCGTTGAATTGGTGGTTGTTATTGGACTAACTCGCCGGCATTCGAGTTGATGGCTTTTAGGGTGGCATACATGGCCGCCACCACCTGATTTGAATGTACTCCGCGAGTGGTCATTTTACGGCCTGTAGCAAGTTCCCAAGTAATTGACGCCTCGGTGAGTGCGTTGGTTTTTCCGCCTTTGGGGATATGTACTTGGTAGTCGATCAGCTTAGGGCGAGTTAGCTCAGGGTAGTCGATCAAAATTTCATCCAGCGCACGCGCGAAGGCGTCATAAGCTCCGTTGCCTTCGCCTTTCTCACTTAATGTTTTGCCATCTACCGAGACCGTTAGCTCGACACTCGATTTTCCACTAAGTGGGCTAAACGTGGCGCAATCGATCAACATTACACGCGCTGCGTCGTTGCTTCCCAGTACGTCGGCGATTATGAAGGGCAGGTCTTCCGGTGTGATAATTTGCTTGGAGTCGCCTAATTGAATGACTTTGGCGAGGACTTTCTTTTGGTCTTCGTCGCTTAATGAAATTCCCATTTCATCTAGGTTCTGTTCGAGTGATGCCTTGCCGGCTAGCTTGCCGAGGGCATAGGTGCGTTTGCGTGCAAAGCGTTCAGGAGTTAGATGAGTAACGTAGAGATTGGCTTTTTTATCACCGTCGGCGTGAATGCCAGCCGTTTGGGTGAATACATCACTGCCCAGTATCGGCGCATTGCAGGCGACGAATTTGCCTGAAAAGCTTTCAACCATTTGACTGATGTCGACAATGTGCTCCTCGGCAATGTTGAGGTCGATACCCATTTTATCGCGTAACACGACGGCCACTTCGGCCAGGGATGCGTTGCCAGCACGTTCGCCCAAACAATTCACCGTACAGTGAATAGAGTGTATTCCGGCATCCACCGCTGCCATGACATTTGCCGTTGCTAAGCCATAGTCGTTGTGAGGATGAAAGTCGAATGATAACGCTGGGAAGCGTGTGACCATGTCGCCAATTGCTGCAGTGACTTCATCGGGCGACATGACCCCTAACGTATCTGGCAGCATAAAGTGTCCAATCTTACGATCTTTCAGAGATTCCACTAAGTGATATACGTACTCTGGTGCGTCGCGGTAGCCATTTGACCAATCCTCCAGATACACATTGACGTTGACACCTTGTTGTTCCGCGTAATCAATAGTTTTGTGAATGTTTTCGATGTGTTGTTCAGGGGTCTGGCGTAGTTGCTTGCGGCAATGGTTTTCACTGCCTTTGGTCAACAGGTTGATCACTTTGCCACCAGCGCCAACAATCCAATCGATGCTTCGGTTGTGATCCACAAAGCCGAGTACTTCGACGCGTTCTAAGTAGCCTTTGTCTTTCGCCCACGCATTAATTTTACGCACCGCCTCTTGCTCTCCGGCAGACACGCCAGCGGAAGCTACCTCGATACGGTCAACCTTTAAGCGGCCCAATAATGCCTGTGCCAGACTGACCTTTTCACTTGGTGCAAACGATACGCCTTGAGTTTGCTCACCGTCGCGTAAAGTGGTGTCCATTAAGGTTATTTGGGGCTTGTTTGGCATAGGGGTTTCTCAGAACGTCGACTCTTGACTATATCGAGTTTTGTTTAGGAAATAAAAGGCTTTAACCGAATTTGTAGTGCACTGTCTGCCGGTTGATACTGGCATATGAGTAGCTTTGCTCCAGGGCTAAACGCAAAAAGGGTGGCATTGCCACCCTTACTGCACTCAATGGGTCTGGTTACGACGCCCAAAGCCAAGGAAAACGTTGCTTATGGGTGACTTCGTATTCATCGATTCGGTCGGTCTGTTTAAGCGTTAAACCAATATCGTCTAGACCTTCTAACAAATTGTGCTTACGGAAACCGTCGATATCAAAGGTGATTTCGATGCCGCCCGGTGTGGTAACGCGTTGATGTTCAAGGTCAACGGTAAACGCGACGCCTTCATTTTCAGAAATCTCAGCCATTACTGCTTTGAGGACATCCGGTTCTACTACGATAGGCAAGATGCCATTCTTGAAGCAGTTGTTGTAGAAAATATCGGCAAAGCTGGTAGAGATTATGGTGTTGAAACCGTAATCGTCAATGGCCCAAGGGGCATGCTCTCGAGAGGACCCGCAGCCGAAATTATCGCCAGCTACAAGAATTTTTGCGCCGTCGAAGTTTGGGTTGTTGAGCTCGAAATCCGGGTTTAGTGTGCCGTCTTCGAGATAGCGCCAGTCGTGAAACAAATGGATTCCAAACCCTGTTCGTTCAACTTTCTTTAAGAATTGTTTGGCGATGATTTGATCAGTATCGACATTGCTGCGATTCATTAAGGCCGCAACACTCGTATGTTTTGTGTATTTTTCCATGATTGTGGCTCCTAGCCTAGTAGTTAGTGCCTATGCTTGTTCAAGCGTTCGGATATCGACAAAGTGCCCAGCGGCGGCAGTTGCTGCTGCCATTGCGGGAGAAACGAGGTGGGTTCGACCACCTTTACCTTGTCGGCCTTCGAAATTACGATTCGATGTCGACGCGCAGCGTTCACCGGGTTTAAGTTGGTCGCCGTTCATCGCCAAGCACATAGAACAACCTGGTTCACGCCACTCCCAGCCCGCATCAGTGAATATTTTGTCTAAACCTTCCTGCTCAGCTTGTTCTTTTACTAAGTACGAGCCTGGTACGGCAATCGCGGTGACATTGGCCGGCACTTTAGTGCCTTTGGCGATCTCGGCAGCGGCCCGAAAGTCCTCAATACGTGAGTTAGTACACGAACCAAGAAACACAAAGTCGACCGCGATGTCCGTCATCTTAGTGCCGGACTCTAAACCCATATAGCCTAAGGCGCTTTCACAGGCGATTCGTTTGCCTTCGATGCTGAAGTCAGATGGGAAGGGTACTGATTGATCGACTGGAACAACTTGCTCAGGTGATGTGCCCCAGGTAACTTGTGGTGCAATGTCTTCGGCTCGCAATTTCACAACGTGGTCAAATGCCGCGCCGTCGTCGCTGGGTAATGATTTCCAGTAGGCTAGTGCTTGCTCCCATTGCTCACCTTTGGGCGCGAACTCTTTGCCTTCTAGAAAGTCATAGGTCTTTTGGTCTGGTGCTACTAATCCAGCGCGTGCGCCGGACTCGATTGCCATATTGCATAGCGTCATGCGACCCTGCATCGACAGCGCTTCAATCGCTTCGCCGGCGTATTCAATGACGTAGCCGTTACCGCCAGCCGTGCCAATTTCGCCGATAATGGCTAATGCAATGTCTTTCGCGGTGCTGAATTTAGACAGTTTGCCGTCGACTTGCACCAACATGGTTTTGGACTTTGATTGTGGCAGGCATTGAGTTGCCATCACATGCTCAACCTCAGACGTGCCGATGCCGAATGCTAAGGCACCAAAAGCGCCGTGGGTTGCGGTATGTGAATCGCCGCATACCGTAGTCATGCCGGGATGGACAAAGCCGTGTTCTGGCACGACTACGTGAATGATTCCATTATTCTTGCTTTTCATGTCGTACAACGTCAGCCCGTGGTGCTGGCAGTTGTCCATCATGGTTTGCACTTGTTTAGCGCCAATTGGATCGGGTAAGTTAATGCGGTCCTTGAGCTTGGTTGGCACGCAATGGTCCAAGGTGGCAAGAATACTATGTGGATTACGAATCGGGCGATCCGCAATTTTCAGTCCTTCGAACGCTTGTGGTGACGTTACTTCGTGCATTAGATGACGGTCAACGTACATTAATGGCGCTTGGCCCGGCTCTTGGTGCACAAAGTGTGCGTCCCAGATTTTTTCGTACATGGTTTTAGCCATGGGTTACCTCTTGGAAAAACGTTCAACAACAATGAGTTAAGCTTTATTCAAGGGTCGCTTGAACGACCTTGAGCAACAGGGCTGAGCCTGTAATTGAGTAAATCATAGCAAAGCTCATTGATAAATCAAATTCATTGTTTTTATAATATGGATTCCAAATTGGAATTCATTGTTTGATTCAAACTTATGGACATTTCTGCTCTTCAAGCGTTTATCGCCGTTGCTCGGCACGAGTCTTTTTCGAAAGCTTCTGAGTTGCTATTTGTGACGCAACCAGCGGTTAGCAAACGCGTCTCTTCGCTTGAGCAGGAGCTCGGCACACAATTGTTTAACCGCATTGCGCGACAAATCAGTTTGACTGAAGCTGGTAAGCAATTGTTGCCGCGAGCGCAAGAGTTAGTCGCTCAAGCCGAGGACATGCAACGCTATGCTTCCAACTTGAGTGACGACATTAGTGGCAACCTATCAGTTGCTATTGCGCATCATGTAGGCCTGCATCGCATGCCACCGATCTTGAAGGAGTTTGGCCGACGCTATCCGAATGTACATCTTGATATCTTATTTGAAGACTCAGATAAGGCGTTTAATGCTGTGCAAAAGGGCGATATTGAGTTCGCGGTTATCACCTTGCCGACCGAGTTGCCGGACAAGCTGATCAAGCAAAGGGTGTGGCTTGATAGTTTAAGCGTGGTGGTGGGGCTTGACCACGAACTGGCTAGTCAGCAGGCGATCAACTTGCTGCAGCTCTCTGAATACTTTTGTGTATTGCCGAGTAAAGACACGGAGACCCATAAAATTGTGCAGCGTGAGTTTGATCAGCGCTATTTGAGTCTGCGCGTACAAATGGAAACCAATAATCTAGAGACATTGAAAATGTTAACTGAGGCGGGGCTCGGTTGGTCAGTATTGCCACAGACTATGCTCAGCAACTCTCTGGTAGTGATCGATGTTGGCCTAGTTTTGCAGCGGGAATTAGGCTTGGTGGTGCATGCAAAACGTAGCTTGTCGAATGCGGCTAAGGCCTTAAAGTCTTTGATTGAAAGCAGTTAGATAGAAAGCCGTTAGATAGAAAGCAGCCTGTTAGCGTCGCTCACGCGAGGCTTGCAAAGAATCTGCTAAAATCTATTTATGTTTTCCACTTGGACGCAGACCTATGTTACGTATCAGCCTATTTCTTACCCTGTTTTTTAGTGTGTCTACGCATGCGTCAGACTCATCGCTTAAGCAAGCCACGAAAGCGCAAGACTGCCATCAACTCCAGACTTTCTCGGCCACTAAGCTGCGTTCTAAGCAGTCGGTGGATTTTTGTGCTGAGTTTAAGGGCAAGCCTATGTTGATTGTCAATACCGCCAGTCAATGTGGTTATACACCGCAATTTAAGGCGCTTGAAGCGCTGCATCAGAAATACGGGGATCGCTTAGCGGTTGTCGGGTTTCCCTCTAACGACTTTAAGCAAGAATACGCCGACACCGAAAAAGTGGCCGATGTCTGCTATGTGAATTATGGCGTTACCTTCACAATGCTGGAACCCAGTCATGTAAAAGGGCAGAGCGCTAATTCAATATTTAAAGAACTAGCCGCTCGTTCTGGCGAAGCACCGGGCTGGAATTTCACTAAGTATTTGGTCTCGGCTGATGGTCAACAGGTGATGCATTTTGCTTCCGAAACTGACCCCGCTTCAGACCAGTTCAAGGAGCAGGTCGAAAACATGTTGGCTGCTCAATAGCTAACCAACTGCCAGTTAAGGCGCGGATAAGAGTAAGTCCAGCAACGGTGGTAGTGAGACGTCGTTACTTGAATATATTAACCGTGCTTCGGGCGCGTGCTGTTTAATGAAGTCTATAAATGAACTCGTTCGAGTGTAGCCAGCGAAGCTATTTTGAGTAGCGCAATCGTCATTGCTGGCTAGGAACGACGCTACTCCCGCTATTACTGACCGGCCATTGATGGTGATCATTAGCGGACTGCCGCTGTCTCCAAAGCAGGCACTAGACGGTGGTGTTTCAGGTGGCGGAACGCAAATCAGAGCCGATGTGAAAAACTGAGAAATATCTGGATGTAGATTACACGTTTCATTGCTTACTAGAGTCGTTGTGAATTTCTTTAAGGTGTCGGCCAAAATCGCGTTGTCATTATCAATTAAGCCGGCACCGATTACAGTTGAGCGCCGCCCCACTAATTGATCATTACCTACAAAGATCGGCGCCGTAGGTGATACGGCTGTCCGTTGTAGGGTTAGAATCGCAATATCGTTTTCTAAGGCATATTCATCGAAACTTGGATGGGTATGTATTTCGGCGACGCCGATGCCGATCAAGTCTTGTTGTTCGCTACTTTGGTTATAGAACCCCGGCACCATAAGGTATTGGGTATCTGCTTCACGCAACACAATACAGTGCGCTGCGGTGAGTATTTTATTCGGCGTGATCAGTGCACCGCCACAGCGTCCACGTCGATCGGTGTCGGAGCTGGTTGCGACCATTAAAGCAAACGCCGGAAACTCTCCTGATTGAGCTTCGAGGCCGCCAACAATCTGTGGGCGAGGCAAGATTGTTAGGTCACCTAATGCCCATGTTGTTGCGGGTATATTCCACAGCATGAGTATTAAGGTTATGCGGAGTCTCGCCTGTGTCATTTGATCAGTTGCTGGATGCTATTTAAGCCGAGCTGCATTCTAACTTAGCCGTGTCCTGATTAATGAAAGTTTCGCGAATGCGTTTTGAGGCTGGGTAGGGCATGGTCTAGTTGCTCTATATACCCAGCCACCACATTTGCTACACCATGCTGGTGTTCCAGCGAGCCTTTAATATACAAAATACGACCACTTAGAATTTCTTGACGGAAGCGATCTTGAATACTTTTCCATAGCACCACATTGATGTTGCCGGTCTCATCTTCTAGTGTTAAAAAAATCACACCGCTGGCTGTGCCGGGGCGTTGACGACCAGTGACGACACCAGACACTTCAATCAGACTATTATTACGTTTAGCCAACAAGTTGTTTGCCGTTGTGCAACGCTTGAACGGCGGCTTGTTGCGCAGTAGCTGCATTGGATGATGATCTAAGGACACGCCACGTGCGTGCTGGTAGTCGGCTAATAATTGTTCGACCGGTTGTAAGTCTTGAATGAAGTCGGCATTGCTACTTTTTTGGGTATTCAAGCCGTCGTCAACTTGTAATGATTGCCAATAAGCGCGACGACGATTGCTATCAAATTGATGAAAGGCATTGGCATTCACCAGCTTCATCAGTTCCTCTGAGTTCATTAGCGCACGGGTCTTCACATCCTCAATGCTGCTAAAAATATTGACCTGACGTGCGGCCATTATTCTAAGCGCAGTCGCTTCAGATACACCTTTAATTAACCGCAAGCCTAAGCGAAGTGCCGGTTGTTGTTGCGAGTGGTCTAGACTGTGTTCCCAGTCACTGTGATTAATACACACGGGAAGCACCATAATATTATGTCGGCGCGCATCCTGTATCAGTTGCGAGGGCGAGTAGAAACCCATGGGTTGACTATTAAGAATGCCCGCGTAAAACGCCGCCGGATGATAGCGTTTTAGCCAAGACGATACGTACACCAATAATGCAAAGCTGGCAGAGTGTGACTCTGGGAAACCATAGCTACCAAAGCCTTGGATTTGTTTGAATAAACGCTCGGCAAAGTCTTGGCTATGGCCGCGTGCCAACATGCCGCTAATTAGTCGCTCTTCAAATTGACCGATATCACCATGCTTACCCCAACTAGCCATTGCTCGTCGCAAATGATCAGCTTCACCGCCGGTAAACCCAGCAGCCACCATGGTCAGTTGTATCACCTGTTCTTGAAAAATAGGGATACCTAAGGTGCGCTCCAATACCATTTTTATCTCCTTGTTCGGATACACCACCGGTTCCTCCCCATTGCGGCGTTTTAGATATGGATGCACCATGTCGCCCTGAATCGGTCCTGGGCGCACGATTGCCACCTCGATCACTAAATCGTAGAAGCATCGCGGTTTAAGTCGTGGCAACATCGACATTTGTGCACGTGACTCAACTTGGAATACACCAACACTGTCGCCAGCACACAACATGTCGTACACTTTTGGGTCTTCCTTCGGTATTTCTTGCAGTGTGGTAACTTGCTTCTGATAGCCGCCGATCATCGCTAAAGCGCGGCGGATGGCACTCAACATGCCGAGCCCCAATATGTCCACTTTCAGCAAGCCGAGTATTTCAATGTCGTATTTATCCCACTGAATAATGGTGCGGTCCGGCATTGCCGCGTTCTCGATTGGCACCAGAGTGCTGGTGGGGCTGTGGGTAATTAAAAAGCCACCAACGTGTTGAGACAAATGTCGAGGTGTACCGAGTATCTCTTTCACTAGTGTAAAAAACTGCATGCTTAGTGAGCTGCTGAATGTCATCTTACGGCTCTGCATCTGCTCGGTTAGCGCATCGATTTTGTCCCACCATGCCATTGAGCGATTTAACTCTTCAATGAAATTGAGTGGCAGACCCAAGGCTTTGCCCACATCACGCACTGCGCTCTTGCGTCGATAAGTGATGACGGTAGCCGTAAGAGCTGTGCGCTTGCGACTATACTTTTGGTAAATGTATTGAATGACTTCTTCGCGCCGCTGGCTTTCAAAATCGACGTCAATATCGGGTGGCTCATTGCGCTCTTTCGAAATGAATCGTTCAAACAATAACTGATTGGTTTCGGGATCAATTTCAGTGATGTATAAGCAATAGCACACCGCAGAATTGGCCGCAGATCCACGACCTTGGCATAAAATATTCTGTGAGCGCGCAAACGCCACAATGTCGTACACGGTTAAAAAATAGTATTCGTACTTTAGTTCGTGAATGACACCAAGCTCATACTCAATAATGCGTTTTGCTTTGGCTGGAACGCCATTCGGCCATCTGAGTGCCGCACCTTGATACGTGACTTCGCGCAAATACTCGGCTGGTGTTGTGTTCTCAGGAACGACTTCGCGAGGATATTCGTACTGTAATTCGGTCATTGAAAAATGGCAAAGATCGGCAATACGTAGTGACTCCTCCAACAGCGCGGCAGGGTATTGATGCTGCAATACCGAGATCGGCTTTAGGTAGCGCTCGGCGTTTATTTGACGAGCCTTGCCGAGCTGCTGAATCGTGGTGTTTTGCTTGATGGCTGTGAGCGTATCTTGCAGCGGTTTTCGACTTTTGTGATGCATATGGACATCGTTGCACGCCACCATGTTGGTGCCACACGCACGGCTTAGCTGTTCGCAATATAGATAGTGCTGTTGGTCATTGCTATGCCAAAACAACTCGACGCCTAACCATAAGCGATCCCGAAAATACTGCTCTAAGAGCTTTCCATGCTCGGTATCACACGGCTGACGTTTGGGAATCCATATAGCTAAACAGCGACGTAAACCGAAGCGTAAGTCTGCAATCGATAGTGAGTATTCCCCTTTGGCACTGCGGCGTCGGCCTTTGGTAATTAACGCCGAGATTTCGCTATAGGCTAAACGGGTGGGCGCCAATAACACTAGTTGCAAATGTTGTTCGCCTACTGCAATTGAGAACTCACTACCAACAATTAGCTTAATACCGCATTCACGGCTAGCCTTATACGCTTTGACTAAGCCGGCATACGAGCATTCGTCAGTAATCGCAATTGCTGAGTAACCTAATGCGGAAGATTGAAGCACCAGCTCCTCAGGGCTGGATGCGCCAGTCAAGAAAGTGTAATGGGATTTAGTGTGGAGCTCGGCGAACATCGAGTAGGGTAGAGTTAAACAGCGTAGGCAACTGATTGCTCTGAGATTCGGTCTAGAGGGCTTTGAGTACCCGCATAGTGTTGCCCAATAACATGTGTATAAATCTGCGTGGTTTTAACGTCGGTATGGCCTAATAACTCTTGGACCGTTCGAATATCAGTGCCGCCTTCTAGTAGATGTGTCGCGAATGAGTGACGAAAGGTGTGGCATGTTACTCGCTTGGGTATTTGTATTTCGAGGGTCGCTTTACGTAATGCTTTGCGAATCACCGTATGGTGTAGGTGATGCCGGCATAATTTGTTATTAACTGGGTGATGACATAAAGCAATAGAAGGAAATACGAACATCCAGCTTGGGTTACGAAATGCTGTTGGCAGCTTCCTGCCCAAAGCGTCCGGAATCGAGGGCCCAACCCCTGATCGGTTATCTTCAACTTGGATTGCCAGGGCTTTATCAATCTGTGCTTTGAGCCTAGGTTTTAGCTTTTGACTTAACAACGAAACGCGGTCTTTACCACCTTTGCCATTTCGAATTGTTACGCTGTTGTTGTCAAAATTAATATCCTGTACACGAATGCCCAAAGCCTCTGAAACACGTAGGCCGCTGCCATACATTAATTCAACAATCAGTTGGTGTACGCCGTCTAAGCGGTCAATAATTAAAGTGACTTCTTTAGGGGTTAATACTGTTGGCAGTCGACGCGGCTTATTTGCCAATTTGAAATTTAATGCTTTTAATGGCTGGTCCAATATTTTGTTATACATAAACGTAACCGCATTCAGTGCGATCCGCTGCGTGTTAGCACTAACATGTCTATCCGCCGCTAAGTGATCTAAAAATGCCACTACCTCTTCCTTACCCATATCCGCAGGATGCTGCATTCGGTGAAACCGAATGTAATAACGAATCCAATGTAGATAACTTTTCTCGGTTTTAAGCGCATAACCACGGACTCGCATCGTGCGCCGGATAGATTCAATAAAAGGGCTTTTTCCGCTCATTTTCCACATCCATGAAAGCTGTATGAATATACAGTATATCAAAATGAAAGCTAATTCAACAATAAAACGCACACCAATTAATGCGCACTTTGCTTCATACTTATATTTAAATTAGTATTGAATTCAAATACCTACGCTAGCCCAAGATCTAGATAGTAGGACGCACAAAACCGACAAAGGGAGCCGGCTCCCTTTGTCACCGAGCTATGATAGAGGGTGAGTTGATTAATTTATTAAAAACAATGACATGCGATTCATTCCTTGAATTGGTCACGGAGAGATATCTCGCATGCAATTTAATAAGCTGTTAGGTGTGTTCTGTCTATTTAGCTAAACCAGTCGTTGATAAGAAGTGTTTCGTTGGTGCAAACTTTCTGGTGTGAGGCAGTCTAAAAAACTGGTTCATCGTTGTAAGTTAAGTATTTATATCGTTTTGGTCGAACACTATTTTTATCACTAAACGAATTCTGATAGTCTGGCTTAGTAAACGAAAGAAATGGTTTTGTTCTGTGGAGGCAATAAGGAAGTGCATCAAGTCATCGAAAAAGTCACACCACCTAACAAGGCGTCAAAGTTCACTCCGCCAACAAGTTGGCTCCGCGGGACGGCTGCTACGCGCCGCCCCTTGGCTTGGCGTTAGATTGATGTCGTATCCAAATATTAAAGAGGTATCACAATTCTTTGTTGCGCTTGAAAAATATTGGTCAGTTGTTCCAACTAAAACAGATGATGGTATTGAATACTTACTTTCAAATTCAAATCGATCTGTCCGAGTAAAATGGTATAAAAAAACTCCTGAAGAGTTCTGGTTTTCAATGCATGAAGGTGATCGGTGCGATCTCGTAGACTGGACTGAAATGCTTGATTCAGAAAAGAAGGAAGACCTATTTGAGTATCTTAAATTGGTAGCATCGAGATATTTGGAAAAGAAAACTAGAATAACCAAAAAATGGTTATTCTTTGGTGCAAAAAAACTACAGTATCTTGAAGGTAATAAATGGCATGATCTTCGTAGCCCAATCTAACAAGATTGCAAAAAATGCTGCGTTCGCTGTGCTCACTGCGCGGGACGTCGCTCCGCTCCGCCCCTTGCAATGGCGTTAGTTTTACATGAGGCTATCCACAGGAATTCTTCTTTTATTGCTCTTTGCCGGTTGCACTCATCATGATGCCGAAGTGAGTGTTCCAAGCCACTGGCGTTATGATACAGAAGAGTTCTCGTTTGGACTTCAAATCATTGATGAGGAAAACTGTATAGCTTACGCAATTCATCATGAGCGCGATGGTGTCGGCTCAGATTGTAAGTATCAAGTAAAAGGTAATAATTACCTCGTAATGGGTATAAAGAGTGATGATTCTTTACACGAGCCAGAATATTATAAATATATACCCGAAAAACAAATTTTCAGGTACATACTTGAAGAAGGTAGTGAAACTACAATGTTTGAGCTAAAAGAAATTGAAAACTAACAAGAACAAAAACTGGCACTCACTGCGTTCGTTCGGACGCGCAGAAGACGCGCGCCCGTTTTGTGGGCGTTATATTTCCTATGACTAACTTCAAGCGAGCTAGTGCAGTGGGTCTACTTTTCGTAGCGTTATCTCTAGCCTATGTTATGGCAACGACTAACGTTTGTTCGTTTGGCTCGGCTTATCGAATTAAA